>NZ_CALLXM010000039.1 GCF_937875265.1 uncultured Acetobacter sp.
ATCCTTCTCGATCGGACTCTACTTTTAAATGGTTACATTTTCGGGGGGCACGTCACGTGCATTGATCTGGTTTATAATGGAATATGCAGCTTTCTCGTCCAGTCTGTCCTGGAGCCATCGATGATGCATAATGGAAAAGGCGTTACCGCCAATCAGGACAAGGACACCACATAAACTGTATCGGGCGACTGTTTTGAGGGGAAATTTTTCCAGAAGAGCAAGTAATCCCAGAGAAAATAGAAAATTGATATAAAAACTTACTCTGGGAGCCGGCCAGTAGCTGTCAACGGGTTGTAAAAGAATGATGGGTGTTGGAATGACAACAATCAGGAAAACTGCGTAAGCAAACTTCTTCAAATCAAACTGTAAGAGCGCCGTTATAACGAGCCCTACCATGATGCAGAGCAGCAGCAGAGCCAGAGGTTTGTAAAGAAGGTTGTGATAAGCGCCTTCTGACAGAAAAATATCATGTGTACTATGCAACTGCTGTCGCAGATTAGCGGGAATATTTCGAATGGAGAGTGTTCTTTGCAAGACGACTTTAGGTGCAGAGATTTCCCATAGACGTTTGAGTATTTCATTATAGATAAAATACAGGCCGAGACTGCTTACCAGGAGCATAATCTGCGTGGGTATAGCGCTCAGCTTTGCCGGGGCATCTTTGAAAAATGCAGACAGAGCCAGAATAACAAAGGGAAGCAGAATTAAGGGCTGATAAGCGCAGGCGGAGAGAGCAATGAAAGATGCACCGGCCAAAATTTTAATAAGACCATCAAATCGCGATATGCAAAGAAAAGATGTGCCAATGCTTGCAAATCCGACCGCATAAATCAGGTAGGCCGATGTCCATTGGTAAAAATCAAACATGAAGGGAAACAGAATAGATGAGATTGCAAAAAAAGCGCTTTCTAATGGATTTTTATCTAGATTTATTAAAGAGATAGTAGAATTTATAAGATAAATAAATGATGCGATAAACGCAGCACTGGAGAAAATCTGATAAGAACGGAATGTAAATCCAAGGTGGTATAGGCCAGCGTTGAGAAAGCTGATGATATGCCTGCCATCTCTGGGCGTGTAAATCATAAGAGCATCAATCCAGCTCCCATAATTTCTTATGAAAACATCATCTATATTTTCAAGTTGAAAATTCAGAATAACTAATGGCAGAAGAATAATGAGTGAAAGGGCTGAAATTAGAAAATGGCACTGTTTTCTGCTCATGAGTGCAATGCTGGTAGGGATCACTGTGTAAGCCTTATTTGTATTTATTGCGAGATTACAAACCAGATGAAGTGTCTGTTAGATGCTTGAGAAAGCTTTCCACATGAAAACGGGGCCGCTGTTTGGTTTCCAGATAAATCTTGCCCACATATTCCCCAATAATGCCCAGAGAGAGCATCTGCACGCCGCCCATGAAGAAAATGGAGAGGATGATGGACGGCCAGCCTTCGACTGTGTTGTCGGTAAATTTCATCACCAGTACGTAAAATGCGGCCACCAGTGAGAACAGGCAGATAACAAACCCCAGCGAGGCAATCAGCCGCAGGGGTGTGATGGTCATGGAGGTAATGCCTTCCATGGCCAGAGCAAGCATTTTGCGTAGCGGATATTTGGACTCACCTGCTGTACGCACGCCGCGAGCATAATGGACTTCCGTGGAGGCAAAGCCTACCAGCGGGACAAGGCCTCGGATATAGGCGTTGCGTTCTGGATAACGTAGCAGGTTGTCCAGCGCACGGCGGCTCAGCAGGCGAAAGTCAGCATGATTAAAGACCTGCCGAACCCCCATAACGGCCATCAGCTTGTAAAAGCCTTCAGCGGAGGTGCGTTTGAACCATGTGTCTGTCTGGCGGGATTCCCGTACGCCATACACAACTTCGTACCCGGTCCGATACGCCTCAACCATGCGGCGGATGGCGTTAATATCGTCCTGAAGGTCCGCATCAATGCTGACAATTGCATCGGCTTGCGGGTCTGCTGCGGCCAGACCCGCAAGCAGGGCTGACTGATGGCCCTCATTGCGGGAGAGTTTCAGGCCCTGCACGCAGGCATTTTCAGCACAGGCGTCTTTGATCTGCTCCCAGGTGGTGTCCCGGCTGCCATCATCCACAAACAGCAAAAAGCTGTCCGGCTGGATCATCTGGTCCTGCACCATGGTGTAGAGGAGCGCGCTTAACTCCTGCTGACAGTAGGCGAAAACCTCTTCTTCATTGTAGCAGGGCACCACAATGGCAAGTCGAGGTGCTGGGTGAGAGACGGCAGACATGAAAGAGTGCTTTCAATTTGATAAAAAATAAAAAACCAGCTTGGAATTCACAGTATCATTTTCATGTCTGCGTTGCGATAGTCTGTTTGCCGTGGGGCAGGAGGGTATTCCAGTTAGCTGCAGTATGATTTTGACTGCAAACAATACCCTAAAGCCTTTCTTTTATTTTTGCAGGACTTTCCGGGCAAACCAGACGCAGGCCGCGCAAAAAGCAGCGAGCCCCAGCAGGGAAGACGTTCCGGCGGGCAGCCACGGCGCGAGGGAAAGCATATCATCCCGCCCCAGCGCTCCGGAAAGCACGGCCAGTGCTACGCCTGTCAGGCTTTCTCCCACAATAAAGCCGGAGGCGATCATGGTGCCAATGCTGGCATCGTGCTCTGTCACGGCTTCCGGCAGGCGGTCGGCCTCACCAAAGCCTCCGGTTGTGCTGCGGCGCTCCTTCAGTGTGCGATTGAGCATCCAGCCCAGAACCGCGCCCACGGCCAGTGTCACGCTGACAGAGGCGGGCAGATAAATCCCCACAGCCACACCCAGCGGCGGCAAAGCCAGATGGCGGCGGCGGAGCAGCAGGTCCAGCCCGATGAGCGCAGCCCCCAGCCCGAACCCGATGGACAGCATGCTCCAGTCCAGTGATTGCGTGAAAATGCCCTTCGCGATCATGGCAATCAGTGCAGGCTGTGGTGCGGCCAGAGCATGTGCGGGGTCCATGCCGGGGCGCGGCATGGGGGCACCGGCAAACCCGTATGCTTGATACAGCAGGTTGAGCACCGGCGGGATGACGGCAGCCCCCACCACACAGCCTGCAATAAGGGCTACTTCCTGCTTCCACGGCGCGGCCCCCACAAGCTGGCCGGTTTTCAGGTCCTGAAGGTTATCGTTGGAGATCGCGACGGTCGCGGTAATGGCGGAAAGAAGCAGGATGGTAAAACCAGTGGCTAGCGTCTGGCCGTCTGCCATCATTTCCGCAGGCATCAGGCCCAGCTTTTCCAGCCCCAGAATCATCAGGGCGCACAGCACGGCGGCAATAATGATAATGCCGGAAATGGGGGAGGAGGAGGAGCCGACAATGCCAGCCATGTACCCGCAGGCTGCGGCCATCACAAAGCCGAATATCACGCAGAACAATACTGCCGCACACACCGCAGGCCAGATCCCATGCGCCATAGGGGCCAGAAAGGCTGCAAACAGGCCGCCAAGTAGCAGGACAGTCACGCCCAGCAGGGCCGCCATGGTGCGGGGGGAAAGATCACGGTCCTGATCAGCCACCACGGAGCCGGTGCGGGCGCGGAACACGCTGCTCAGGCCGCGCAGAACCGGGCCCATCAGCTCCACCAGTGTCCAGAGCGAGGCAATGGCAATTGCCCCGGCCCCGATAAACCGCACCTTGTGCAACCAGATTGCGGTGGCAAAAGCCGCAGCATCCAGATGGTCCGGGTTGGGCATGTGGGCGGTTAGCCAGGGCACACCAAGGCCCCATGCCAGCACGCAGCCCAGCAGCATGGCCAATCCACCCGCCAGCCCGACCAGATACCCCGCCCCGATAAGCGCAAGAGACAGCCCACCGGAAAGCCGGAACACAGCCGCACCAGCGGAGCCGGTTACGCTGACCGTATCGGCCAGAATTTGCAGGCCACTGCTGGCAAAGGAGAACAGGCCCGCCACAACACTGCCGCCAATAAGGGCGGAGAGGCTTTTACTGTTTCCGCCTTCTCCCCCGGCGCGGAGAATTTCCGCTGCGGCAACGCCTTCCGGGTAGGGCAGTGCACTTTCTGTCACCAGAGCGCGCCGAAGGGGGATGGTGAACAGCACGCCCGCAATGCCCCCCGCCAGCGAGAGGCCCGCCGTCTGCCAGAACGGAAAGCTGTGCCAGAAGCCAGTCATGATCAGGCCGGGGAAGGTGGCAAACACGCAGGATAGCGTGCCCGCCGCCGAGGCCTGACTTTGCACCATGTTGTTTTCCAGCAGGGTGCTGCGTCCCAGTGCCCGCAGCACGGCCATGGAAATAACGGCTGCCGGGATGGAAGAGGCAAAGGTCAGCCCGATCCGTAGCCCCAGATAGACGTTGGAGGCCGTGAACACGACGGTAATCAAGGCCCCCAGAATCAGCCCGCGCAGAGTGAGTTCCCGCACGGAAGGGGTTTGCAGGGGGGAGTGAGGGGTCATGCCCGGAGCCTCGCAGCAGCATCAGAAATCATGATCGTTTCGATACGCTGCCTGATCAGGCTTGTCTTCCCTGAATGAAACGCCAGAGGAATGAGACGGCAAAATGGTTGTGGGAAAGCCACAGCGGGGCAGGGGGCTCAGCTCGGCTCTCCCATCAAATCACGGGCATGATTGGCCAGCATGTGCAGACCAGAAATTGGGGCGTCGGATACCAGGCTGACCCCAAGCCCGTCCTGCGCCCAGAGGTAGCCCGGCATGTGGTGCATCGGCCGCATGGGTGCCGTTACGTCCACCCGATACATGGGCCGCACAAAGAGGGAGAGCCGAACCCCACGGTCATTCGTGTAGAAGAACAAGCAGGCTGGGCCATGATCGGTCGTAACAAGCTGGCCACCAGCAGGCTGATAGCCTGCGGTAGACAGATCCGGCGGCTGGACCGGCCTGCCCAGAACACTTCCGCCCCAGGCCGCTAGTTGCGCAACACTGCCTCTGGCAATCGTGCTGCCTTTGCCAGCCCCCTGCACGATGGCGGCTTCCTGTTCAACGGACGCCAGCCCGACCGGCACCTGTCGATCCCGCAAAAACCACCCTCCACCAAGCCCTAGGGAAAGTGCAAACACAACGGAGGCGGCCATCTGCGGCATGCTGAAGCGCGTAAACCTGCGCGCTCTCAGGCGGCCAATATCAAAGCGTGAGGGCATCGCCTCCCGCAGCTCTGTATCCAGTGCGGTACGCAGGCCGTCACGCTCCTGTCGCCACGCCATGATACGCTGCCGCGCCTCCGGATGGCTTTCCAGCCAGACATCCACCTTGCGGCGACATTCGGGGGAGAGAAAATCATCGACCCAGGCCTGAAGGTCATCTTCGGTCACAGGGCGGTCGGGGCGCGTCATTTCACCCTCCTCAGGATGGGACGTTTCTCATGGTCTACCAGATTATGCAGGGCGGACCGGGCGCGGGAAAGCCGAGACATCACGGTGCCAACTGGCACGCCCAGGATTTTCGCAACCGCTCTGTATTCCAGACCTTCAACACCCACGAGCAGCAAAACCTGTCGGTGCTCATCAGACAAATGCCCGAACGCCTGTGTCATTTCCTGCCATTCAAGATGCGGAATTTGCCCGGCGTCCTGTAAAGGTTCAGGGAGAGACGTTTCCGCCATTGGCACCAGACGCCGAAAACGCCGCCACCGACTGACGTTAAGGCGGTAGGCGATGGTGAAAAGCCATGGGCGGAGATCTGACTGACCTCGGACCTGATCCAGCCGGGTCAGGGCACGCTCCAGACAGTCCTGCACCAGATCATCCGCCTGATGCGGGTCACGGGTCAGGACCCGCGCATACCGTCTTAATGCCGGAATAATGGCCTGTAGTCTGATGTCGTCTTCATCGCCCACTCCGTCTCTGCCCCTCATGTGTTTCATCTCATATGGACAGAGACGCTTAACGCACCAGTTTATTCCCCATGACGGGGAGCAAAAGAAAAATGTTCCTCAATCGCACCTTGGCCGGGGAATACATCCCGCTCGTCCTGCGTCTTACCTGAAGATGACATCAAAGGATCGGCCTCAATGGCGGAAAAATCGACAGGACCTTCAGGCTCTGCTCTGCGTTGGCTGGGTGTTGCAGTGGCACCAGCAGCGCTTGCTCTCGGCTTTCTATGGGCTGGCGGCTGGCTCTCCCCTCACCGCGTGACACAAAACCGTCTGATGGGTGAACTGCATAAGGCTGGCAGTTACGGGCATGGCTTCCGGCGCGCCCATTCAAAGGGTGTCTGCGTCACGGGTCGGTTCGATGCCAGCGGTGCTGCGGCCTCTTTGTCGAATGCCGCCATTTTTCAGGAACACTCTGTGCCCGTGGTTGGCCGGTTTGCTCTTGGTGCAGGGCAACCCTATGTGACCGACAACCCGGCAACCGTGCGCAGCATGGCGCTGCGCCTCATGCCGACTGATGCCCCGGAATGGCGAACCGCCATGAACAACCCACCTGTTCTGCCCTTGCGGGATGCACAGGACGCTTCAGACTTTTTTGCCTCACAACGCCTTGACCCCGAGACAGGAAAACCAGACCCGGCACGCGTAAAGGCGTTTGGCGCAACGCATCCGTGGCTTCAGGCCGCAGCGGATAAAAACGCCAGGCGCGTCATCTCATCAGGTTTCGCTGATGACACGTATCACAGCCTCAACAGCTTCCTGCTCGTTGCGGAAAACGGCACGAAAACAGCTGTGCGCTGGGCCATGGTGCCCATGCAGCCTATGGCACCCTCCGACGGCAAAGGGGAGGGGCGTGATTATCTGTTTCAAAAGCTGATCGCTGACATTCATGACCACCCGTTGCAATGGCGCATGGTGATGACCGTAGCTGGCCCGCATGATGCCGTTAACGACCCCAGCCAGACCTGGGCACAGGAAGACCGGACAATTGATGCCGGAACCCTGACCCTGAACACCGTTGAAAGCGAGGAGGACGGCCCCTGCACCGGCCTCACTTTTGACCCTCTTGTTCTGCCACCTGGCATCGTTGCTTCAAATGACCCGATCCTTCAGCTTCGGTCCGCCGCCTATATGCGGTCATTCGCGTTACGATCAGGGGAAAAGCGCGGGTCAAGCGCTATCACACCCGCCATGACACAAACCCCAGAGTCAGAAAGTGGGAAAAAATCATGAACCCCGCACCCTCATTTTCGCCTCTGGCACGCGTGCTGCACTGGCTTATGGCCGTGATGATTCTCAGCATGCTGTTCATCGGTATTTTCATGGCATCGTCTGTCGGGCCCAATTACCACCGACTGGTTACGTTGCATCGCCCTTTAGGCATAGCAATTCTGGTGCTCGCACTCCTTCGGCTGACATATCGCCTGCGAAGCTCCCCACCTCCGCTGCCGAATGACCTTCCTGCGGTCATGAAGTTGGCCGCCAAAGTCTCGCATATCCTGCTCTACGTCTTGATGATCGCGCTGCCTCTTGTTGGCTGGGGCATGCTCTCGGCAGGGGGGTATCCTATTCCGCTGTGGGGGAACTCCGTGCTCTTGCCACCAATCCTCCCACATAACCCGACAGTCTGGTCGTGGCTTCGTTATGCTCACACAGTTCTGGCCTTTACCCTGTTCGGGCTGGTGCTGGCCCATATCAGCGCAGCACTGTTTCACGGCCTGATCCGGCGAGACACAGTGCTCCAGAGCATGACACACACGAAAACATCCCTGTAAGTGCAACTTTCATAATCGAAACAGGATGATGGGAGTATGTAAGGGGAACAGTCTTAAAAAATGCCTTCTGGAACTTAGAATGTAAGTTCCAGATTGCTTTGCACATACGCGCCGGAAGAGGCTCCGGCTTTGATCATGGCGCGGGAGGCGAAAATATATTCGCCATCAAGGCTGAAGGTCACATGGCGTGTCGCGCGCCAGGTAAAGCTGGCCTGCGGCATGGTGGCCGTATACCCCCCCTGCGGGCGGAAGCTGTAAGCTGCCGTGGGGTTGGCGTAAATGGCATCATGCGTGCTGTCACGCCAGATAACAGGCACTTTAAGCAGCAGGCCGGTGTTACGGCTGGTGGCTATGGTAGCCAGAGGGCCGACATCAATCACGTTCGAGTTGCCGATATAGGTGCTCATATCCAGATAATAGGCGCTTGGTACGAACGGAGAGAGAAAGTTGCCCCAGCTGCTCGTCTGGCTTTTGCGGGTATCTCCGCCGGAGATGGCATCTGCCTGGAGCCCGATAGCTGGCTTCCCCCACCATTTGGAAAAGCGCCATGAAACAGTGCCGTTAAAGGAATAGGCTGAAACCGGGCGTGTCGGGCCATTTTTGGCCGCGTGAAAATTACCACCCTGCCACATACCCCCAAGAGAAAATTCAATGGGTCCGGCATTGCCCCATACGCGCATGCCGGGAGTGTCACGATGTGTGGAGCCAGCAATGGTACCGGTGGTGCTGGCAATAGGGTTACTGGACAAGGTGTAACC
This sequence comes from uncultured Acetobacter sp., assembly GCF_937875265.1. Classification (GTDB taxonomy): domain Bacteria; phylum Pseudomonadota; class Alphaproteobacteria; order Acetobacterales; family Acetobacteraceae; genus Acetobacter. Next base: position 8,398 of record NZ_CALLXM010000039.1, read on the forward strand.
CAGATAAAATGTATCCACGAAAACCTGGCTCTTTTTGTCCATAAATGTGAAGTCAGGGATGGCGTAGGATGTGTAGGCTCCGAACAGGCGTGTTCTCCACCCCACCTGATCATGAAATGCAGTGGTCGGTGCGTTATTGGTCAGGGTGAGGTCAAACAGATCCACACGGAAGCGCTTCCAGAAGGCGTAGCCTCGTAATCCGTTCCAGGAATACGGCACTGTAGGATAAACGCTGCCAGCGGTAACGTAAGGTGGTGCGTCCAGAAAAGACATGCGGCCTACCATGGCCCCCATGGTGGCCCCAAGCAGGTGACCTTTCACCTCTACAAAGGCCTGCTGTGCATCCAGTTTGCTGCGCCAGCGGCCTCCGGCATAGCCGTAGTAATTGATACCCCCGGCCTGACCACTCATCAGCTCTCCGTACAGGCGCACATGTTCACCCAGATGCAGGTCTGCTCCTGCATTCCAGCGGAGGGTGGAGCGGTAGGCCGGATCTTTTTTAATGGTGCCAAATCCGGCCCGCTGATCATAAAACCCGTGATGGCGGAAGTTGCCGCTCAGCGTGAGGTAGATTGACCCGCTTTGATTGAGCGGAATGTATTTCAGCGGATCTGCCCAGTCGATGCGGTTTTTCTTGTCACGCAGGCTGGACCAGTCTTCCGCCCAGCGGGAGACGGCGTAGTACGCCACAGTGCCAAACCCTGCGGCAGCGCCGGTGTTGGTATTGAAAATTCCCCATGCTCCCTGATGCATGAGGGCTGGTGGCAGTGGTCTGAGTTCCAGAGACTGCGGCTGGCCATAGGCTTCCGGTCGGCTGGTCAGAGGGGGGAGCAGCATATTGTCCCAAAAACCACCTTTTGCCGGGGTCTGGGTAGACAGGCGCTCTGGCCCGTTGCCGGATGATGCAACGGGCTGTGTCTGCATGGCGCTGGCCGGTACGATCCTGGCAGGCGGCGAGGAGGGGGGCGTTGCGCCTGATTGCGTATCAGAACCCGAAGAATCCGTATTCAGCCGGACAACGGACGGCACGACGTGTGGCGTCAGGCTTTGGGCGTGGGCTGCTGCGACGGGAGCCAGCACGGCAAAAAAAGGTGCTGCCAGCCACACCAGGCCGGTGGAGCACCAGAGCGGGGAGCATGGCGAATTGAGGCGCGGAAAGGCCACGCCTGCGCTGCGGGCAAACAGGTGGTTCATGACAGAGGACTCTGAAATAAAGGGAACAACCGGACGGCGGGCATCTGGGCGTGCAGTGTACGGACGCCTGAAGCTTTATGCGCGGGGGGTGAGTGCGCCTGAAAGTAAGCCGGAAGGCGTTTCAGCTTTTTGGGGCGCAGCCGTGCGGCGGGCGCTGCCCTGAGAACTAAGGGCAGGCCTGCTGGAGCAGGATAAGCACCCTGACTGCGTGTGGTGCAGACAGGGGCGAAATGTGGAGAAGACAGCGTCCGAACCGGGACAGCGGAGCATCAGCATGACGGCAGGACCTTAATTACGTCATGGCTTAGCCAAACGGCTTGCCATGCTTTTTTTGTTTTTCTGACCTGCGTAATTCGTATGGCTAAACACGGGGCCTGTCATCTCGCGTTTGCGTGTAACACGAAATGTTTAAGTGCATGTTCAGCCGGATTGGGGCAGCCCCCCCAGCTGCGTAAGGCAGGCTCTGGCGCGGGTTATAAGGTGGATTTCATGCACATGCCCGACAGCCTTGCGGGCATTGCTCTGCCAGACCCGTGGCATGCCCTGCGGGGAGCACACTGCGCGGGCCCCAAAAAGGGGGCCATCACTCTGGTCCATGGCGGCCAGAACAGCTGCAGGGTGCGTGGGCAGGGCGCGGCGCATGGCAGTGCGCAGGGAGCGCGCTGTGGCCGGATCAGCTTCAGGCATCAGGGCTGGCAGCATGGAGGCGGTTTCCGGCTGGCCTGTGGCCACAGCCTGCCGCACATCTGACCATTTGCGGCTTTTGGTCAGGGTGCGGGCCGTCTGCTCTGCTCCTTCATTTTCCAGCATGCGCAGAAGATGCGTGGAAGACTGGCTGACGGCTGTCTGAGCAATTGTCTGGATCGGGGACGTTGCTTCGGATTCAGGCACCATGTCTCGTGCCGCAGTACTGGCAGGCGTGGTTGCCTGTTGCGGGCCAGCAAACGCGCGGGCCAATGACCCGCTAACCGGCACCGGGCTGGCGTCAGTCAGCGAGGCTTTAGTCGCGTGGGAGGCCGGGCGTTCTGGCAGGACGGCACGATGCATGTCCGCTCCTAAAGGCCGGGGTGGCCTGTGCGAAAAGGTGGACAGGCTCAGGCTGCCAGCAACCAGCGCGGAAAGGATTACAAAGCGGGGCATACGCATCAAAGGTGTCTCCTTTCCAAAACAGGCGGCCAGACCGGAAGAGAGTGGGCCGCAGATGAGAAAGACAAGGCAGCAGAGAGGCAGGTGAAAATGGCGCAGTGAAGGCAGCGGCACGGAAAGGTTGCGGCGAGGCGGGCCTGTGTCCTATAGCGGGCCAGATTGGTCAGATTTTCAAGGCGACTGTTCGGGACCCTTGCCGGAGCCTGTTTCTGATTGTGTAACCACACCCCCTGAGGATTTTATTCCCCCATGAGCGGCACTTCTTCCCCATCTCCTTCTGAAATTACCCGTTTGCAGACGGCTCTGCGCCGTCTTCTTGGTGCCAAGGGTCTGACTGTTAACCCGCCACCGCGCGCCGGCGTGTCGGTTGAGCTGGCCGTGGACGGTGAAGTGATTGGCACCATCCATCGTGATGATGATGACGGGGAAGTCTCCTACGCCATCAACATCATTCTTCTGGAAGAAGACCTCCCGGCAGAAAAATAAACCGTAGTGCAGCGCGGGCCAGGCAAACTCTCTCTTTGCCTGGCCCGCGTGACACGGGCTGGGCTGAGAGAAACCGGGCGTTTCGTCCTGCCGCCAGACCGTCAGGCGTTGGACGGACTGGCTGAGGCTTGCATGATGGGTGCGCGAGGTGTGGGGAATTCCACCTTTGTCACTTTCCAGCGCCAGTTCTGAATCCGCATTTCAATTTTAAGCGGGGTGTCACGCTCGTGGCCGGGCAGCGGCACGTCTACTTCAAACTGATCAAGCCGGGTGAAGCGGACAGACGCCTTTTCCACCAGTGTGGAAAAAGATGGCATGGGCTGGTTAGCGGGCACTGCGGCAGGCACAGCCTGATCGACCAGTGTGCCGAGGTTGGCCTGCGTTACAGTGAAATCCACCGCATTAGAGACTGCCGAGGTGGCGAAGGATGAGCCGAAATCCGGCAGATCATCCGACACCTGTTCCAGATGCAGGCCGGACAAAGTCTGGTGCTTGATGGAGGCATCCAGCTCCGACCAGTTGATGAGCTGACCAAGAGAGGTCATGTCATGCGCTCTGATGGAGGAGCCGATGGCCCACAGCGTCATAAAGGGAGAGGCCAGATACAGGCCAAGGGCAGCTGCCGATGCGCCGACACACACTCTGCGCGCGGCCTGCTGTTTGCTCAGACTGGCACGCCGGACAAAGGGTCCGGCTGAGGTGAGGGCGATCATTGGCTTGCACTCCTCGTATGCTAAAATTGCAGTTCATGTATAGCAGACGCATGGCACCTATGCATAGTTTCATGAACATCATTTCATGATATCACGAAAAAGTGAATGTGTCTTGCCCGCAGCAAAGGGGCGCCCAGATGGCGTTTGATTTTACGGAAGACGAAATCCAGCGATATTCCCGCCATATTCTTCTGCCTGAGGTTGGCGGGACCGGTCAGGCGGCTTTGAAGGCCGCCTCTGTTCTGGTGGTCGGAGCCGGAGGACTCGGTTCTCCTGCCGCGCTGTATCTGGCTGCCGCAGGTGTTGGGCGTATCGGTCTGGTGGATGATGACGCTGTGGAACTCTCCAACCTGCAACGCCAGATCCTGCACACTACGCAGGCCGTGGGCACGCCTAAGGTGGACTCCGCCCGTGCTCGGCTGGAAGCCCTGAATCCGGACATCACGGTGGAAACATGGCCCATGCGCCTGACCGCAGAGAACGTGGATGCTCTGGTGCAGCAATATGATGTGGTGTGTGATGGCTGCGATAACTTTGCCACCCGTTACCTGGTAAACGCAGCCTGCGTGCGGGCTGGTCGCCCCCTTGTTTCTGCCGCTGTGCAGCGGTTTGAAGGTCAGCTCTCTACATTTCATCCTGCGCGCGGCGGACCGTGCTATCATTGCCTGTACCCACAGACTGACGGCATGGCACAGGGGCTGACCTGTGGTGAGGCCGGGGTGTTTGGAGCTGTTACGGGTGTGATGGGCACGCTTCAGGCAACAGAGGCACTCAAGGAGCTTCTGGGCCTTGGCACATCACTGGCCGGACGGCTGCTGATGTGGGATGCTTTAAGCACGCGATTTACAACCATCACCCTGCAACGGGACCCGACATGCCCGGTGTGCGGAGATATGGAACGGGAGACGTCTGATGGCTGAGCTTTCTGGTATGCCAACACCCACAAGTCCGTCCTCTGGTGTGTCTGTGGCCTCTTCATCTGGTGGGGGGGTATTTGCCGGAACATCCGCAGCCTCTGCGGTGCCTTCTGGCCGGACAGGCTTTTCATCGGCTGTAGGGGCTTCGGCTTTCCCACAATGTGATCTGGCTCTGGTTATTGTGGAAGCCCGATATGAACGTGTGCATGCAGCCCTGATGATGGCCGCTACAGCCTGCGCGATGGGCCAGAGTGTGGTGCTGTTTGGTATGGGGGCCGGGGTGGCGGCGTTCTGCACGAAATGGAACGGGCTGGAAGACCCCCAACACGAGGATTTGCGTAAGGCGGTTGGTGTCGCAGGGCTGGAAGACTTACGAACGGCTCTGCTGGATATGGATGCCACCCTGATGGTGTGCGACTCCGGCCTGAAGACCATGGGCCTTTCTGCTGAGGCACTGGAGCACGCAGTGGCGGTTGTGGGTCTGCCTACGTTTCTGGACAGGGCGGGCCCGGCCCGCGTAGCGGTTTTCTAAAAACCGCTTGCTCCCGCGTATCTCTCTTGGCAGGGATGCAGGCATGATGTTCACATTGCCCCTTACTTTCCGGTTCCGGCTGCTGTCCTGCCTGGCAGGCTGTGCGGTCGCTCTGTCTGGCGCGGTTGCTGCTGAAAAGAAGCCCGCCGCGCACAAGCACCATGCACACCACGCCGAGGCGGACCACGTTGCTGCAAAGAAAAAAGCAGCAGACAAGCCCGCTGCAAAAAAGGCCGCTGCGGCTGAGGGCAAAAGTGCGCACCACGCCAGACATGAGGCCGCTTTAAAAGCGCGTCATGCTGCCGGGCAAACAGCCCATACACCTGTAAAACATAAGCTCGCAGCGGCAGCCGTTGGTGTGGCGGCCGGAACTGCGGCAGGTGCGGCTGGTGCCGGTGCTGTAGCAGATCAGCCAGCAACGCCCCCGGCTGTAACCGCTCCGCCGGAGCCGCCTAAAGGCACCGTGACGGGCCTGCCGCTGCCGCGCTACGCCGCCCTGCGGTCTGATGAGGTCAATATGCGGGCCGGTCCGGGCCGCCGCTTCCCCATCCTTTGGGTGTATCACCGCCGTGGCATGCCCATGCGGGTTGAGCGTGAATTTGATGTCTGGCGTCTGGTGGAAGATGTAACCGGCCAGAAAGGCTGGATCCAGCAGGCGACACTGGCAGGCGGGCGGGACTTCCTTGTGCCGGGTGAACCGCCCGGAGATGAAGCGCCGCTGGACGTCAAAACCGATAAGAACGGCAATAAAGAGCAGCCCACAGGCCATATGGACACCCGCGTGGTGGCGACCGTACCAACTCCTGCTGATGCAAAGAGTGTTACCGGCGCTGTGGTCATGCACAGCACGGCCAGCAATGATGCGCCCGCAGTAGCTGTGCTGAAACCCGGGACGGTTGGATCTGTTAAAGAGTGTGCCGCTGGTTCCGAGTGGTGCAAGGTCTCAGTCAAGAATTACACCGGCTGGGTGTCTCGCCATGCAATCTGGGGCGTGGATGCGGAGGAAGCGATCAATCCCTCCTGAGCCCAAGGCGGTTAATGAGGAGAAGGATGATCATGCCAAACACAAACGCGCTTATCTGCCGGACCAAAATTGTTGCTACGCTTGGTCCGGCATCAGGCGATTATGAGACAATACGGGATCTGGCTGTGGCCGGGGCCGACGTGTTTCGCTTTAACTTCTCCCATGGCACGCATGAGGATCATGCTGCCCGTCATGCCATTGTGCGGCGGGTGGAAGCCGAGTTAGGGGAGCCGATAGGCATTCTGGCCGACATGCAGGGGCCAAAACTGCGGGTAGGGACTTTTACCGCTGGGAAAGTCCTGCTCTCCCCCGGTGCCTCCTTCCGGTTTGATTTGTCCGACGCACCGGGGGATGAGACCCGCGTATGCCTTCCGCACCCTGAAATTATTGCCGTAGCCAAACCCGGCAGCCGCCTGCTGATGGATGATGGTAAGCTGGCTGTGCTTGTGGATACGGTGGGGCCGGACTGGCTGCAAACCACAGTGGAAGTGGGGGGCGTGCTCTCCAACCATAAGGGCGTGAACGTGCCGGACGTGGCGCTGCCCATTCCTGCCCTGACAGAAAAAGACCGGCGGGATCTGGCCTTCGCGCTGGATATGGGGGTGGACTACGTCGCACTCTCCTTCGTGCAGCGGCCGGAAGATGTGAGTGAAGCCCGCACGCTGATCGGTGAGCGGGCGAACCTGCTGGTCAAGCTGGAAAAACCACAGGCGATGGACAATCTGGAGGCTATTCTGGAACTGGCCGATGCCGTGATGGTCGCCCGTGGTGATCTGGGCGTGGAACTGCCGCCAGAAAACGTACCACTGGCCCAGAAGCGCATTATTCGTCTGGCCCGCCGTCTGGGTAAGCCGGTGGTGGTAGCCACCCAGATGCTGGAAAGCATGATTTCCGCCCCGACCCCAACCCGTGCTGAAGCCTCGGACGTGGCAACAGCGGTGTTTGATGGTGCAGATGCCGTCATGCTTTCCGCAGAATCTGCTGCCGGGCAGTACCCGCGTGAGGCTGTGCGGATTATGAACCGGATTATCTGGCGCATTGAGCAGGATTCGGAATGGCAGAGCATGATGGCCCGTGCCCGTCTGGCCCCGGAAGATTATGTGGCCGATGCCATTGCCGCGGCAGCCCAGCAGGTGGCGGATACGCTCAAAGCCCCCGCCATTGTAGCCTATACGCACCGCGGGGCCACGGCTTTCCGTATTGCGCGGGAGCGGCCATCCTGCCCCATTCTGGGCATTACCCCCACGCATGAAGCCGGGCGGCGCATGGCGCTGGTCTGGGGCGTGCGGGCCTTTGTGAATGAGGGCAAACAGGTGATGAACGTGGAAGACATGGTAGAATCCGCGCTGGACGTGGTGCGCCGTGCCAGAATAGGCAGTTCCGGCAACTCCATCGTGATTGCTGCGGGTGTTCCGTTTGGGGTGAGTGGGTCTACCAATACATTGCGGGTTGCCCGAATACCCTGAGGATTACCCCTGCACATCTGCTCTCTGGGTGGACACATCGTCTGATGAATGACAGTGGGGGAAGTAATTACAAAGGCGCACCCGTCAGGGTGGGCCTGATCAGGCAGGAGTCAGACATGGTGGCTAAGGCAACACGCAGCAGGATTATGCAGCGCCGCGCGGTTTTGCAGGGTCTTGCCTGCGTTCCGGCAGGGCTTGCTGTGGCATCCCGTGTGCAGGCGGCAGACCATGTTGCCGTGCCACAGCTACCTGAAACAGCCCGGCCTGCGGATGTGACCACCATCCCCCCGCGGCAGTGGGGGCCGGGTGCACCGCCTGCTTATACACCCGACCCGGATGTGATGGTCATTGATCGTTCCTTCAGGGACCTCCTGTTTGGCGCAGCAACCGTCCATCGTGTGTGGGACAAGGGCATCTGGCTGGAAGGACCGGCATGGTCGGCTGAGGGCCGATATCTGTTGCTGAGTGATACAGTCACCAGCCGCCAGTATCGCTATCTGTGGGAGACGGGTGAGGTTACGGTATTCCGACCGGAATCCTACCATTCCAACGGCAATACGTTTGATTATCAGGGCCGCCAGATTTCCTGTGAGCACTTCCTGCGGCGCGTGATCCGCTGGGAACATGATGGCTCCGTGCGTGTGATGGCGGACCGGTATGAAGGCCACGCCCTGAACTCCCCCAATGATGTGATTGCGCACCCGGATGGCAGCGTCTGGTTTACCGACCCCGGCTACGGGGACGGCTTTACCGAAGGGCATGCGGATGAACCGGGTGGCGAGGCCAACCCGGACGGGCGTATTCGCTGGCGGATTGGTGAAGAGCTGATTGGTGAGCTTGGCGGCGTAAAACGTCAGGCGGATCATACCTTCCGTATTGATCCCTCAGGGCGGATTGAGGCGGTGCTCACGCAGGAGCAGCTCCCCAACCCGAATGGCCTGTGCTTCTCACCTGATCATTCCCGGCTTTATGTCATTTCCTCCGGCAAGCAGCCGGGCGGCCATGGGCATGAGGGGGATCAGGCCGTGCATGTGTTTGACGTGCAGAAAGACAACACCCTCTCCAACCCGCGCCTGTTTACCAACATGCATTTTCAGGGTGTGCAGATGGGGCCGGATGGCATGAAGGCCGATATCTTCGGCAATCTGTGGTGCGGTGCCAGTGGCCCGCTGGGGCTGTGCGGTGTGTTTGTGTTTAACCCGGAAGGCCAGCTTATTGGCCGCATCCGCCTGCCGCACGGGGTGTCCAACCTCACCTTTGGTGGCCCCAAGCGGAACTGGTTGTTCATGTGCGCCGGGGAATCTCTCTACCGCCTTCAGGTCAACACGCAGGGTGCCGCCCCGGCCTGACGGACGATGCTCTGGTCTCAGGCGCTTTTTTTCAGAAAAACCGGCAGCAGCGTGAACAGGCCGCAGGCGATGGCAATAAAAAAGGGCAGGCCACTGGCTGGAGAAAAAGCCATGGCAGACCCTGCCATACCCGGCCCCATAAAGGAGCCGAACCCCCACGCCAGAGAGGTTGCGGCGTAAACAGATACAAGGTCTCCCCCGGAAAACCGACTGCCAACTACGGACATCGCCACAGTATAGAGTGCTGCAAAGAGGCCATCCCAAACAAAAAGCAGGGGATATGCCAGAGCGGGGTGCCCGATGGCGGCAGGCCAGAGCAAAGCACCTAATGTGGAGGCTGTGCCAAGGCTGATAAGCATTCCGCGTGGGCTCTTCAGGCGGTCCGCCAGCCAGCCCAGTGGTGCCTGGAGTACAATGGCTCCCAAAAGCATAACAGACAGCAGCAGGGTAGCTTGCCGTTCCGGCCAGCCAGTGTGCAGAGCATAAAGTGGGAGGAAGGCTGAGCTGGCAGCTTCCAGCATGGCCATAAGCAGTGTCACGCAGATGGCCACCGGGGCCAGACCGATATAGCGCCAAAGGCCGGTATGGGCGGGGCGCTGGGGTTTGGGTGAGCGCATCCACGGCATGCTGACCATCAGGAACGCCACCAGCACAAAAACGCTGGTGATCGCAAAAGGCGCCACGCCATGTCGCCCTACCAGTGTGAGTAATATGGGGCCGGTGGCAAAGCCGGAAGACAACATGGCGCTGTAAAAACCCATAGTGCGGGTACGGTTGCTGTTATCCGTTGTCTGGTTCAGCCAGCTTTCGGACATGATGAGCATGGTCTCTGTTGCCATCCCCAGCAGGAGGCGGAGAGGGAACCAGAACCAGATTGAGGGAACGACGGGAAAAAGCAGGAGGGTAGCAGCGGTGCTGGCCAGTGCGACCAGCAACAGTTTGCGCGGCCCGGCCCACCCGGAGAGCCGGGGAAGAAAGGGGGCAATGCCCAGCACGCCCACGCCATGCATCATGGCCAGAGCGGCAATCATGTGCGTGCCATAGCCCCGGTCAAGCAGGGAGAAGGTGAGAAGTGGCGTGCTTAGCCCATAGGTCAGCCCGAAAATTATCCCGACAGACACAAGGGAGAGAACTGGCAGGCGGGTTGAGGCGGGAGAGGCAAGAGAAAAATCAGAACTGGGCACGATCTGGTCAGACGTAGTTGGAAGGGAGATGAGGGTAGCAGTTGCATAGGGTGGCGGTGTCTGCATACCAGCTTTTCTGTCATTATGTCGTGTTCAAGATTAGCGGACTGTACAGGCAGTTTTTGAGATATTTTTACAACAGAGACATATCTAAAATTATTTTTATGTTCATCCTTAGAAAAAACAAGTTGCGAATAATTCTTATTGCGGTCCTATTTGTGTCAATCCTGACATTATATCCGATAGGGCTGGTGAATGACTAAAGTGTATCGGGCGTATCTCACGCCTGCTTCTGTTGCGAGTGTCCTTTTTCTTTCAGCGCATGCGCTGGCATCAACTCCGGATACGGCGCATGAAGAGGATAAGAAACATGCAAAGCGTGAGAGTAAACGTCAGCGTGCAGAAGCGCAGTCAGCAACAAAGGTAACCCCTGTTGCGAGCGTTGAATCTGAAGATGAAGAACGCCTGATTGTGACAGGGCACGGGTTCAACATCATGCATGATTCTGTCGGTATGTCCCGCATGCCGCAGGATGTTATGCACACGCCGCAGAATATTAACGTTGTCCCGCAAGCGCTTATGCGGCAGCAGAACGTAAAGTCTCTGGATGAAGCCCTGCGGAACGTGCCGGGTGTAACAGCCTCCATTGGTGAGGGCGCTGGCGGAATGAACGGGGACCAGTTCTTGATACGCGGGTTTCAGGCACAAAATGATATTTATGAAGATGGCCTGAGGGACTTTGGCGTCTATTCCAGAGATTCTTTCAACTTTGATTCTGTTTCCGTTATCAAAGGTCCCTCATCAGAAGTTTTCGGGAATGGCACCACGGGCGGGGCCATTAATATGGTGACAAAAACCCCCGGTTTGCAGAACCATTATTCCTCTGAATTTACCGGCGGGTCGGGCAGCTATTACCGGGGCACGCTCGATATCAACCAGAAGCTGGACAGTTCAACCGCATTCCGCCTGACTGGAATGGGGGATGAGCATAATGTTGTCGGGCGGGACTACATTTATTCGCATCGCTGGGGTATTGCGCCGTCCATTGCGTTTGGTCTGGGCAAGCGCGCCACGCTGGTGCTGCAATACATGCACCAGCAGGAAAATTCCGTGCCGGACTTTGGCGTGCCTGTCGTGACAAAGCCGGGTGCGTCTTACGGAATGCCCATTACGGAATATGGGGTGAAGCGCACAAACTGGTACGGCACAAGCAGTGACCAGAACGCCACTAACGATAATATGGAAACCGCCCGCTTTACCTACAAGCTGAATGACCACGTGACTTTTTATGATGATTTACGGGGCGGCCAGTATTACCGGAATTTTGCAGCATCCAAAGCCACGTGTGACACAACCTGTGTGAACAACTACTTCAAGGGTGATCCGGCCGCAGCCCTTGTTGCCCGCTCTGGCCCGGTAGGGGCTGGGAATGGCACTGGCGCGGGCACGTATATGGCTCCGCTGCCGTATGAGCAGCAAAGCTGGTCCGTGCAGAAT
>NZ_CALLXM010000040.1 GCF_937875265.1 uncultured Acetobacter sp.
GGGGCATTAATGGGGATATGCGTAAAGTTCGGCCCGCCCAGGCGCTTGAGCTGCGTGTCCAGATAAGAGAAGTTACGGCCCTGCAGGAGCGGGTCATTGGTAAAGTCCACGCCCGGCACAACATTCTGGGTGCAGAAGGCCACCTGCTCGGTTTCTGCAAAAAAGTTGTCCACCATGCGGTCCAGAACAAGGCGGCCCACCGGCTGCACCGGCAGCAGTTCTTCCGGGATCAGCTTGGTGGCATCCAGAATGTCAAAGTCGAACTTATCGGCAAAGTCATCGTCAAACAGCTGAACGCCCAGCTCCCATTCCGGAAAATTCCCGGATTGAATGGCATTCCACAAATCCCGACGATGAAAATCCGGGTCTGCCCCGCTAATTTTCAGAGCCTCGTTCCACACCACGGATTGCAGGCCCATTTTGGGCTTCCAGTGGAATTTGGCGTAGGTGGACTGGCCCGCTTTATTCACAAAGCGGAAGGTGTGCACACCAAACCCTTCCATAAAGCGGAAGGAACGGGGGATGCCACGGTCGGACATCACCCACATGATCATGTTCATGCTTTCCGGGGTGAGGGAAATAAAGTCCCAGAAATTGTCATGGGCGGACTGCGCCTGCGGAAAAGCCCGGTCCGGCTCTTCTTTGACCGCATGCACCATGTCCGGAAACTTGATGGCATCCTGAATGAAAAACACCGGGATATTATTACCCACAATGTCCCAGTTGCCTTCTTTTGTATAAAGCTTGACCGCAAAGCCCCGCGCATCACGCGCCAGATCCGTAGAGCCTTTGCTGCCCGCCACGGTGGAAAAGCGCACAAATGCCGGAACGCGCTCGCCCTCACGTTGCAGAACGTCCGCACGGGAGATGTTGGAAAGCGAATGCGTTAGCTCAAAAAAACCATGTGCGCCATAGCCACGGGCATGCACCACCCGTTCGGGGATACGTTCATGATCAAAGTGAAAAATCTTTTCCCGAAAATGAAAGTCTTCCAGAAGGCTCGGCCCGCGAACGCCAGCTTTCAGGGTGTTCTGGTTATCAGAAACAGGAACACCCTGCTGGGTTGTCAGGGTGGGAACATCGCCGCCTGCGGTCTGGTGGGTTTCCCCACCTGCACCGCGCTGCACGGTCTCGTCGCCCAGTTTTACGGTCTTGTGGTCGGGGTGGGCTGATCTGGCGCTCATGGGGGTGTGCCTCTGCCTGTCATTCTGAAATGTGGAGATGGGTCATCCATCATGTATCTGTCATGCCAACGTCGTTCATGATCCAAAGTTGCCTGATCTCTCCCTGCTTTCCCGCTGCTTCAGGTGGATAAAGCCTATTCATTTTGTTGGGAGGCGGCGCAGATTGCGCCCCCGCGTGGTCATCCCTAGCGTCCGCCCACACTGTTCCGCCGCATGCAGGTTTTGCCCGCACGGGTAGGACACGGCCCTCTCACGGCGGCAACACAGCCGGGCACCGTGCAACACATCCAAACACGTAAAGAGCATTCCAGATGCAAACCCTGCTTCTCGACAGATCAACATGGGATCTGGTGGTTGATGCCAGCGGTAGTCTTGCTGTGGCATCCGCACCTTATGCCGTTGCCCAGAACGTCGCCTGTGCGGTGCGCGTGTTTCTGGGGGAGTGCTGGTACAACACAGCGCTCGGCCTGCCATATCTTACCAATATTCTGGGCCGCACCCAGTCTGCCGCCCTGTTCCGCGCCGATGTGGAGCAGATTGCTCTGAGTGTTGCAGGTGTGGCGCAAGCCGTGTGCGTGCTGACCGGCCTCAGCCCGGCGCGCCGCCTGTCCGGCATCATCCAGCTTACGCTTACTGATGGGAGCCAGACCGTTGTCAGCCTCTAACATGTCCTCCGGCACACTCGCTGCCGGAACCACGTCCGTCCCTGCACCAGTGCTGGATGCCACCGGCTTTATTATGCCGGAAGAAGCCGATATGCTTACCGGAATCCTTGCTGATTTTAACGCAGCTTTTGGTAATACGCTCAATACGGACCTCTCCACGCCGCAAGGGCAGCTGGCCACGTCTCTCACCGCCATTCTGGGTGATGCGTATGATCAGTTTCTGGCTCTGGCCAACGGAGTTGACCCAGCGCGTGCGGAAGGCCGCATGCAGGATGCGATCGGGCGCATCTATTTTCTTTCGCGGCTGCCTGCCACCCCCACAACAGTCACCTGCATCTGCACCGGGGCGGCAGGCACGGTCATTCCGCAAGGCACTCTCATTCAGGACCAGTCGGGCAATACATACACAGCGGATGAAACCCTGACACTGGATGGCACCGGCACCACACAGGGCCTATTTACCTGCACCAGTGCAGGGGAGGTGGTCTGCCCGGCAGGCAGTGTGACCATCAGCCAGTCTGTTGCCGGGTGGAGTGCTGTCAAAAACCCGACAGCCGGGGTGACTGGTCGCGCTGTGGAAAGCCGCACTGCGTTTGAAGCGCGCCGTAAAACGTCTGTTGCCGCTAACGCCATTGGCCCGCTGGATGCTATTTCTGCTGCCGTGCAGGCTGTGCCCGGTGTGACGGATGTATATGTTACGGATAACAGCACGTCTGTCAGCGTGACAACCAACGGCGTCACACTCGCCCCGCACAGCCTGTATGTGTGCGCCAATGGCGGTGCTGATGCGGATATTGCTCTGGCCATTCTGCGCAAGAAGCCACCTGGCTGCGCCTATAACGGCAGCACAACTGTCTCGGTGGCAGATTCATCCGGCGTGTACGGAACATCGCCTGTTTATACAGTCAGCTTTCAAAGGCCCACGCCGACACCGCTCTATGTCACGGTGCGCGTTGCCTCATCCACAGCGGTGCCTTCTACCGTCACGACAGATATTCAGACTGCGGTGCAGGCCGCGTTTCTGGGGGATGACGGTGGCACCCGCGCACGCATTGGCGGCACACTCTATGCCAGCCGGTTTTATACGGCAGTAGCCGCGCTGGGGGCATGGGCCCAGATTGTAGAGATTACGGTAGGCACCAGCGCAAATCCCACCGGCTTTACAGCACAGGTGCAGCCTGACCAGATCCCTACGCTGGAACCGGCAACCATCAGTGTGGAACTGATCTGATGCAGGATGTGCAAAAAACTATCCTCTCACAATATGCCTGTGCCCCCAGCCTGAACGCCCTGATTGCTGCATGGAATCAAGCGTTTGACCCTGCTGCTCTGATTGACCAGTGGTACACACAGGTCTGGAATATTGCCACCGCACAGGGCTACGGGCTGGATGTGTGGGGGCGTATTGTGGGTGTACAGCGCGTTCTGAGTATTTCTTCTGACAGTTTCATGGGATTTGAAGAGGCCTCAGATCTTACGGAGCAGGGCTTTAACACAGCCCCCTGGTACAAAGGGGCAGCGACCAGCAGCAATGTACGTCTGTCAGATGAAGGGTTCCGGCAGCTTATCTATGCCAAAGCCATGGCCAATATCACGGATGGCTCCGTGACCAGCCTGAACGCCATTCTCATGGCGCTGTTTGCCGGGCAGGGCGACGCCTGGGTGGAAGATAATAATATGACCATGACCTACGTTTTCAATTTCATCCCGACTGATGTGCAGGTTTCCATTATTCAAGGCAGCGGTGTTCTGCCGCGCCCGGCCGGTGTGGCCGTCTCTTACGCTATCAGGGGGCACGCATGAAGCAGTCTGATTTTCCGGCACCACTCACAACGCTTATTGCACAAAACGCTGCGGCAACAGATATCACCACTATTCCGGCCACACAGTCCCGCACGGGAGATGGCACAGCCTCATTAGCCCTTGGGTTTCCGCCGGAAACGTTTATTGCCCGCTCCGCCGGGGGCGTGCCGCCACGCGGGCAGGATATGAACGGGTTGCTTAACCTTATTTCCAAAATCCTGCGTGCCTATCAGGCAGGGTGCTGCGGCCTGTATAACTCCGGTTTTGCGCAGGCCATTGGCGGATACCCCGCAGGCGCGGTGGTCTCCGGCTCCAGCCCCGGCACCTTCTGGGTTTCCACGGCGGATGATAATGTGACGACCCCGGGTTCTGACGGTGCCACATGGCAGAACCTGTTTACGGGCTACCTGCCTCTTTCAGGGGGCACAGTCTCCTGGCTGAACGTGGCAGGCCCGCTGACAGCTGAAGGCTTTGATGGCATTACTGCGCAGGCGGTTCCCTCTAACCCGCAAACGGGGGATTACATCAATTACCCAAGCTTTTATTCCAAAGCTCAGGGGCGTGGCGGGCAGTTTATTTTTGGCTTGCAGGAGCATGTTGGCTCCACCTTTACAGGCCTGCTCTCCCTGCAATTTAATGATGGTAGCTGGCGCTACGTGGGGTGGGGGCAGAACCAGCGGATTAATGACAGCCAGTTCGGCCCCGTTGCCTATACCAGTGATTTGTCAGGGTATGTGACGAACGCGACGTATAACAATGGCCTGTCAGCTTACGTCACGAGTGCGACATATGGCAGTGACTTTGCAACATCTGACAGCCGGGTAATCAATCTGGCATTCGGGCACCGCATACAGGCCTTTCAGACGAGCGTGGGGAATGGATCATCCTCGGGGTCATGGGTCACGTTTCCCGTCGCGTTTTCAGGAATCCCTTTCTTTTTTCAGGCGAATTCCTGCGGGAATGCTGATGGCGCAACAGACACCGATTATTTTTGTCACGATGCCACGGCAACAGGCATGTACGTGCGGCCACGGAATTTTAGCGGGCTTGCAAATATTATCGTGATCGGGCCAAAATAATGACAACGGTACACACAGATTATCCGGCCCGCTATTATGCGGCCTACAATACAACAGCCCCTCACCCCACGCCGGTTACAGGCTGGTATGACACAGGGAGCATGAGCAGCCTTGTCAATGTACCGCCTGCGGCAAATCTTATTGCGATTACCGCAGAGGACTGGGCCAACACCACCAGCTTCCGCCTGCCCACAGGGCGCGGTGTGATGGATGGAAGAATTGTTGATTATACCGTGCCTGTTCTGCCAGTGCCGCTTTCCGTGCAGGCTGAACTAGCCCTTGCCACAGCGCGCCAAACCGTGTGGGCAGAGTTTGGCGCGCTGAATGACCCCACGCCGGATGTGTGGGTTACCTATCTTAAAGCCTTGCGCGCCATTGCACAGGGGCAGGATACCAGCAGCACAGTTCTGCCGGAGGCCCCGGCATGACGGCCCCTCTGCCATCCCCCGGCTGGCAGCCAGCCCCTGCGCGCACCATTCCACTCGCTCTCCCGCCGGGCCTGCGTCTGCGCGGGCTGGTGGCGGAAGACGTCCGTCTTGCATGGGCGCCCAAGGCCAGTGGTGATAATCTGGATTTTACCCTCACGCCGCACACATGGCTGCACGGCACAGGCGATTATCTGGCCTCCGTAACGGCCAGTGTCCTGACTGCCACCGGAGCACAGACGGACCTAACCGTTTTGTGGGCCACGCTGCTGCATGGCAAAGCCTGCATCTTCCTGGGGGGCGGTATTCCCGGCACAGTGCAGGAGGTTCAGGTGTCTCTTACCACGCAGCAGGGGCGTAGCCTTGTGCAGCCGGTAAGCGTGGCCATTCTGGCAAACACATCTGCCTCAGCCCGCCAGCCCGTTCCGCATCTGGCCGATGGCACACCGGTTCCACCCAATGCCATAGCGCTGCCGGATGGTTCCATTCTGACCGGCCAGGCCGGATCCCCTTATCTCATAGCGTAACGGGAGAACCCATGTCCGGGTCAACCAGTTTCACGGCGTCCACACCCAGTGGCACGCCGCTTTCGGCGCTGCCGGTGCATCCCCAGCCCGCACCGGCAGATCTTGTTTTCGGTATTTTTAATGGTCAGGGCCAGTTTGTGCCCCAGTCTGCCATCTGGAACGGGGCTGTTTCCAAAACAGGCGATAGTCTCACAGGGCTACTCAGCTGCGCTCTGGTCCCGACTGAGGCCGCACATCTGGTCAATAAAGCCTATGTTGATGCGCAAAGCGGGCAGGTGAACGGCACGGTGTCCGCACTGGTTACACAGGCGCAGGATGCTGCAACGCAGGCACAAACCGCCGTCTCCAGCGCGTCCGGTGCTGCGGCAACTGTTCTGGCTGCGCAAAAAGGCGTGCCCAATGGTCTGGCAACCCTCTCACCTGATGGCAATCTGGTTCTTGGCGGACTGGATTGTCTGGGCGTGCAGGATGGTCATGTGCTGATGGCCATGGACCTCCCCACCACAGACCCCGGCCTGCGGGGCGTCTGGTGGAACAACGGCGGGTATCTCTGTATTTCACAAGGCGCTTCTTCATGACACCACTTTTGAAAACCCGCCTTCTTCTCAGCGCATGTTCTGGCGTCCTTGTTCTGGGCGGGGCAGGTGTTGCGGCTTCGGCCAGCCCTAATCATCTGTTGCCGCAATATCAGAATGCCTGGCAGCCGTCGCTTACTCCTTCTGCCAACACGGCTCTTACTGCCACAGCCCTGCCGCGTATGGCCCTTACCAAAATGGCGACGGTCAATACGGCTCTGGCCAGCCCCCCGCTTTCTTATTTACCCACACGGCCTCCGGGCGGGCTGGATGCCGCAACGGGTGTGCCCGCCTTGTGGCAGAGTGCCACCATCGGGCAGATTGGGGTTATGGCGGACGGGAGTGTGCAGCAGTCCGATAAAGGGGCACCCAACGGCGTTGCTGCACTGGACGCGAACGGTGCAATGGTCTCCCCTGTTTCCGGAGACCTTTCTTCGGCTACAGCAAAAATCGGCGTGAATGGGGCTGTTGTCAGGCCTCTGGCAGAGCGGTTTGCAGACCAGCTAAACGCGAAGGATTTCGGTCTGACGCTGGATGGTACAACGGATGATACAAGTGCCCTTCAGGCCGCCAAAAGTGCCGCAGCCTCCGGTGCCGTCATTCAGGTGCCCGCAGGAAAGCTGATGCTGAAAGCCCTGCCCACGGGCAGCACGCCCAATTTGTGGCAGGCCAGCGGCACCACGCAGGCTGATGGCAGCCCCCTGACCAGCCTTGGCACAGATGTGATTGAAAGCACGCTGGAAGGTGGGAAATATTTTTCCCGTGGTCAGACAGCGGCGGACATGGCCCCTGTTTTGCGCAAGGATATGGATGTCACGCATTCAGGTGGCACCACAGGTTTTGTCATGAACCTTGAAAAAGGGAACTGCACCATTCCCTCCGTTGGGGCGGCGCTGAGTGACTATGTCTGGTGCCATTCCACAGTGTTGAACAGTTCTGCCTTTGGGGCTGGGCAGCATGTGGCGCAGGCCAGTCTGGCCCAAAGGCCTGCCGATGCCCTGACGGATGGTAAAGGCTCCCGCTCCCAGATCTGGGCCGGATATGATGAAACCCGTGATGATACCGGCCAACCTTCCAATATTGCAGGCAGTCTGGTCGGGCGGGAAGTGGATGTATATGCCAACGGGGATGACCCCAATAACTGGCGCATCGGCCTCCAGCTTCAGATTGCCGGGGCGGATGCCAGCGGCACACCGGGTAAGGTTGGGAAAGGGATTGCGCTGGGGAATAATGATGGCACCAGCACGTATGGCACGATGATTGATGCCGCTGGCCGGTTTGATACGGCGGGGATTGATCTCTCCCGCAGCACACCGGTCAATAACGCTCCGGTTCTGAATATTGGCGCAAACCGGAATCTTGCGTTCAGTGATGACCACAAGCCACATTTTCAGTTTGATTCCGCTGCATACACTTTGCGCTACTGGTATGACACCACGCCGCTTTTATCCGTTGGTATGAATGGGGATATCACAACCACCATTGCTAATGCAGGCAGCGGGGTGGCGTGGACACTGGGCGGGCAGGCGCTTATCGGCCTGAACCTGAGTGGGCTGGATACACCAGAGGCCATGCGGCTGGGAACGGGCCAGAGGCTCTCCTGGGAACCAACCTCTGTTGTACAAAGCAGTTTTACCAATGGAAAACTGACTGAGCAGGTGGCCACAGGTGTCGCCCGCACGCTGGATACGCAGGGGAACGAGACCATTCCCGGTGCCGTGCATGACAGCCAGACAGTGGTCAGCCTGACGCAGCCCACAGCGTCCGCCTTTGTGGCGCAGGGCACAGCGTCAATCGGGCTGGATACCACCGGCCTGACCGCACCCGATGTCCTGCGCATGGCGGATGGTCAGCATGTGTCATGGGAACATACGGCAACTGTGCAAACCCGTTTTTCCAGCGGCCTGTTGCAGGACACATGGGGGGGGAGCCCGTTGCGCTCACTGGACCAGAGCGGGAATGAAACGCTGTCCGGCAGCAGCCTGAACAGTGGCATGACAACCACCCTGAACAACGTATCCGCCAGCGCCATTGCGCTGAATGGCAAGGCTGCTATTGGCGTGAACCTGTCGGGGCTGGACACAGCGCAGGCCCTGCGTCTGGGCAGCGGGCAGGCTGTGGCGTGGGAGCCTACGGGCGTGATCACCACCGCCTATACCTCCACTGGCCTGCGGGATGCCAACGGCACGACTGCTTTGCGTGTGCTGGACACAGCGGGAAACGAAACTTTGTCCGGCAGCCTGACCCCCGCCGGTGGCGTGCGGTTGCCCACCTTCTCCCGCGCCGCAGTCAAAGCGATGAGCAACCTGCCCATTGGCACCACGGTCTATGATGCAGATGATGACGCCCCGGCCATCTACACCTCCGCAGGCTGGAAACTAGCGGCTTTGAATGCGATTCCGTGAAGTGTTTGTAGTGGGTCATGGCTGAATATGAAGGCAATGGATCGGGAAAATTATCAGGATAAGGTGTTAATGAATAATATTCATTCCTATAATAGTTAAATGTTATTATTTTTGAGAAAAGCGTTTTGAATGCAGCGCTTTTTTTATCCCCTCGGGTGGAAACAGAGCGTCCTGACTCTCTTATCGAAGGAATGCTTTTCCTGTATGTTCGGAATTAAGTGACATTTTTCAGACACATTTCATCGGGGCCTTATTCAAGGCTGCGCCTTACATCAGTTCAGCTCAGTGGATCTAAAACGCGATGGCCAATATTACAGTTTCCTCCGGTCAGTCTTCTTCCGGTCTGACGCTCAGCGGGGATGATATCCTCATTGTCCAGTCCGGTGGTATGGTTCAGGGGAGCCAACTGGAGCAGGGGTCTGGCTATGGTGATGGCCCGACTGAGCAGGTGCTGGGCAGCAGCGTTGGCACGCAGATTGATTACGGCTCCCAGACAGTTGATGCAGGTGGATCCAGCCTGAGTGCGGTTGTTGGTTCAGACGGTGAGCAGCAGGTTATAAACGGTGGTACAGCCAGTTTTACCACAATCCAGAGCGCAGGATATGTGCATCTTGGGGATGAAGACGCTGATCAGACCACCCCTCTTGCTGTAGCGACATCGGACACCGTACTGTCCGGTGGTGAGCTGAGTATTGATGGTCGGGGCTTTGCCTCTGCTACGAATGTTTCTGCCGGAGGTGGGATTGATGTTCAAAGTGGTGGCCAGACCTCAGGTGATACCATTTCTTCCGGCGGGGTTCTTTTCGTCGAAAGGGGCGGCTCGGCTGCGCACGAAACAATTCAGGCTGGTGGCCTGATTGTTGAACGTGGCGGCGCTATTGTGACGGATACCAATACCAGTGGTGTTCTGGCCGGTGTTGTGGTGACGAATGATAGTGACGGAATCATATCCTCCTGGGTGCAGTCTGGTAATGCGCCCCTTAATAACCTCGACCTTTCTGCGCTGAGTGGTGCCAACCAGTATGAAGGGCTTGATGCCATTGTTGCGGCTGGTCAGACGGTAAATGGTCTGACGCTGAACTCCAGTATGGATCTTGAAATTGACGGCACCGTCAACGGCCTGACCGGAGGATATGTCGATATTGAGCAGGGGGGTGTGCTGACAGGAGCAGTGTCCGCCGCCACCCTCAACAATAGTGGTGGTGAGGTGTCAGGCATCACCCTCACGAGCGGCCTCACTCTCAATAACTACGGGGGGCTTGCCGAACAGGTCACAGTGCAGAGCGGCGCAACACTGACGGTTGGCCTTTCGCAATGGTATAATGAGTATGGTGATGAACCCGCTCTTCCTCCGGCGCAGGCATCTGGCACGGTAGTGCAGTCTGGTGGTAGCCTTCAGGTTCTCTCCGGCGGCAGCATTACGGGAGATACTATTTCTTCCGGTGGGTATGTGTACCTGTCTGCCGGAGCATCAGCATCGGATGAGACCATTGCGGACGGTGGCATTCTGATCCGCGAGGGAAATACCACCCTCAGCAACATCCATGGCGCACTGGCCGGTGTGGTCATGACGGACGCCAATGGTGTTGTGCAGGACGTTTTCTTCCAGTCCGGCACGAATACACTCAGTAATCTCACGTTGACTCCAACTGGTACCGTGAACGGCGGCCAGAGCACTGTTGTTGTGGCAAATGGTGAGACCGTGAACGGTCTGGCTCTGGGGGGCAGCAGCGGGTTTATTTCTCTCAATATTGCCGGGACTGTTTCCGGTCTGTCCTGTGCGGCTGGTCAGGTGACCGTCATGCAAGGGGGGACTCTGGGCGGGAATATTTCCAAAAGTAATCAAAACCCATACGGCTGGATGTCTGTCGTAAATAGCGGCGGCAGCATTTCCGGTGCGGTGCTGACCAGCGGTCTGACCCTGAGCAACGCCTCTGGTACGGTTGATGGCCTGACCGTTCTTAGTGGGGCAACGCTTGAAGCTCAGGATATGAGCATGACTGGCGTGGTGGTGCAAAGCGGTGGCACGCTTCTTCTTGCTTCCGCGGCGGACATAGGTTCTGCCGGAGGCACGCTGGACATCGGGGCAAACCTTATTGTCGGGCAGAATATTTCCGCCACTCAGTCCGGTGGTGCGCTGATTGTGTCCAGTAACGGCACAGTTGTGCAGACCTACACGATTGATGTTCCTGCAGGCGGTACGCCTGTTCTGACGGCAGCCAGCAATAACAACGTATATGGGGGCAGCGCCTATACACTGGCGGAAGGACAGCTTGTTTCTGCGGGTCAGACCTCCACTGGCTATGTTGCCAGTACCGGGCAGGTGCAGTTTGTTTATTCCGGGGGAACAAGCATCAGCACAACCGTCATGTCTGGCGGGCAGGAAACGGTTTACTCAGGCGGTCTGGCCTCAGCCACCACGGTTCTTTCCGGGGGGAGTGACATTGTTAGTGCCGGCGGGTCTGCTCTTGGCACGGTTGTGTCATCCTATGGATCAGAAACTGTCTCTGCTGGTGGGACGGCATCGCAGACGGATGTGCAGACTGGTGGCTCCCAGAATGTGTCTTCTGGTGGGGTCGCCATTTCTGCAACGGTAGAGCTGGGAGGCGTGCAGAGTATTTATAATGGCACCGCTTCTGGTACGCAGGTCAATGGTTACCAGAGCCTCTACGCTGGCCAGACAGTCTCTTCACTGGTGGCGAGTGGAGGGGTGGAATACGTTCAGGCTGGTGTGGCATCTTCCACCACCGTTCAAAGCGGCGGCCAGATTTATGTTGTCCAGAGTGGTCAGGCCTCTGGCACCACTATTGAAAATGGTGGCCACCTGTCAGACACCGCAGGTGTAACGATTGCTACAACTGTACAATCTGGCGGCCATTACATGGTCAATGGAACTCCGGCGTATAAATATGTAAATGGTAGCTCTGTTTCTGGGGAGAGCTTTGGGTCTTCTCTTTCCACCACAGTGCTGTCCGGTGGCATCATGCAGGTTGGGCCGGGCGGCAGCGCCTCGGGGGATGTCATTTCCTCTGGCGGATATGTGGAAGTGCAGTCCGGCGGCATTATTTCCGATGAAACAGTGAAAAACGGCGGCATTATCATTCTCGATAATGGCGGGACTGTTACCGGCACCAATACGTCCGGCGTTCTGGCAGGCGTGGTCGTGCGGGATGGGCAGGGCGCTCTGGTTTCCGCCATTGTACAGTCTGGCAATAATACGCTTCAGTCTCTGGATCTGACGTCCTTGAGCAGTTCGGGTGCAGCGCACAGTATTCTGGTGGCGTCGGGTGAGACTGTGGAGAATTTGTCCGCAGGGAGTGCCGGATCCTACAGTTATCAGACGACCCTGAGCATTGGGGGTGTCGTGTCTGGCCTGAATGCCACGGGGGTTATCACAACTGTTCTGAGCGGCGGTGTTCTGGAAGGTGCCGTCTCCGGTTTAAACGCTTCAGGCTATGTCTGGGTTGGTGATACCGTTATCAACAGCGGGGGCAGGGTTGACAATGTTCAGCTTGGGTCCGGCGTAGAGATGGATAATGAGTCTGGCGCCGTCAATGGTCTGGTAGTTGCCAGCGGTGCCACACTGCAAACAAGAGCATCTACTCTTTCCAATGTGACGGTAGAAAGCGGCGGTGTCCTGGACATTTACGGCACCAGTGGGGGCAGCACAGGTCAGAATGTTGGCACACTGAATGTTGGAGCAGACCTGAACCTGTTTTATTCAGGGTCAGCCACGCAGCAGGGCGACACCGTTCTGATTACGTCCTCCGGCATGGTTGCTGAACGCTTTGCAATAGAGTTGTCGCCCGATGCACAGCCGGGCGAAACCGGCATTCTGCTGGGGTCATCTGGTACGTGCAGCGTGACGGAAGGCTATGTGGTCAGCGCTGGCCAGACGTCTACAGGGCTGATTGTCCCCCGCAGTCATGAACTGATGGTGGAGGCTGGCGGAACCAGTGTGGATGCCACACTGGTTGGATCATCTTCTCAGGCCTCTGGCGGGTCGTCCCCGGCGCAGGAAGATGTGTGGGGCAGCAGCCTGCGCACAAGTGCGACCTCTGCGCAGCAGGTTGTGCATTCCGGCGGCGTCAGCACCGATGCCTCTGTCGTTTCTAACGGAGGGCAGACAATTCTGTCCGGCGGGACGGCATCGGGTACCGTGATCAGTGATTTCTCTTCCCAGTCTGTCTCGTCAGGCGGCAGTGCTGTCAGCACAACCTTGTCCGCTTATGCACAACAGACTGTGGAGGTCGGTGGCAGTGTCACCGGCACAACACTGACAAATGGCGGAGATCAGCTTCTTGACGGCGGGAGCGCTCTGAATACGACCGTTGGTTCAGGGGGCCTGGAAACCCTGTTCGGGCAGAGTGTTGCCTCTGGAACGGTTATTCAGTCAGGCGGCAGGGGGGTCGTGGAGGCGCAAGCCTTACTGGAAGATTTCACGGTTGAGAGTGGCGGGCAACTTAATGTGTATGGGTCTGCTCTGCATGGTGAGGTGAAAAGCGGCGCTACTCTCAATATCTTTAGCGTTTCTGCGACTGGCACTGGTGTCGTTCAGGAAACCGGCACAACAGTGGATCTGGGCGCGCATCTGCTCTTTGGCAATGGCTTGTCCGGTCAGATTGAAAACGACACTCTGGTGCTTACCAGTGGCGGTGTTGCGGTTGAAAGCTTTGCGCTTGGCAACCTGCCTGCCAATGCCGGAGGGGAGACCCCTCTGCTGACGCAGGTGACATCCGGGTTTCAGACCTATTACGAACTGGATGATGGCACCCCCTGCTACTGCCCCGGCACGCTGATTGCCACCACGCGGGGCGAGGTCGCTGTGGAGGATCTGAAAATTGGGGATAGGGTTATTACTGCCGCAGGGAAGCGACGCCCCATCCGCTGGATTGGCAACCGAGCCTATTCCGGCCGCTTTGCCGCAACCAACCCGGATGTTCTGCCTGTTCTGTTCCGTGCAGGCTCTCTTGGGGTTGGAGTATCTGGAGAAGCACTACCCCGGCGGGATCTGATGGTGTCCCCTCTGCACGCCATGTATCTGGATGGTGTGCTGGTGCCCGCGCAAGCACTGGTGAATGGCACGTCCATTATGCGGCTTCAGCAGGTGGACCGTGTGGCCTATTTCCATATTGAGCTGAAGACGCATGACATTCTGCTGGCGGAGGGTGCTCCGGCGGAAAGCTTTGTGGATGATGACAGCCGGGGCATGTTCCACAACGCGCATGAGTATGCGGAGCACTACCCTAATGAGCGCAAGCCCGCTGTGCAGTATTGCGCTCCGCGTGTGGAGGAAGGCCCGCAGCTTGAAGCCATCCGCCAGAAGCTGAACAGCCTGCCGGTGGCCCGGACTGCGGCCCTGAACCGCGCCGGATAAGGGAATTTACGGGGCATGTCTCATACAGGGAGATGCCTCGTTCCCCGCCAGACTCGTTTATGGTTTCCTCCCGAAAAACGCCGGTAAAACCGACTAAGCACACAAAGCAGGCTCTTGAAAATTCGGCTCTGATTCCGCGGAAAACACAGCGCGCATCATCGACTTCTCGTGTTGTGTCGTCTCATTCCAACGCGGCTGAGTCTGACGTTTTGCAGACTACTGAGGCGCCGGCAAAACGTGGTCGCCCTCGAAAGGCGGTCTCCTTGACGCCTGCGCCACAGCCGACCCGTTCTGGCAAACCTGTAGTGACTGAAACGCTTTCTAAAGTTGAAGCACTGAGGCGGCGCGCTCGTATTCGCAAGAGTGCTCGCCGTGCAGCGGTGCCCGAGGTGAAAGCTGAGCTGAAGCTGCCCCGTGCCAAAAAGCCTGTAGTAGTGGCTCCAGAGCGGCTACCGCCTTTGCGGGGGCATCTGGATGTGCGGGAGCGAGGGCGGCTGGCGGGCTGGGCGAGTGATGGTTCCGGCGTGCCGGTGCGGCTGCGCGTGCTGGATAACGGTATAACCCTTGGCACAGTTCTTGCCGCGTCCTACCGGGCTGATCTGGAAAAAGCCGGAATAGGCAAAGGGCATCATGCTTTTGAGTTTGTGATTGAAGGCGGCCTTTCTGACACGCAGGATCATGATATCCGCGTGGAACGGGTGGAGGATCATGCCGCACTTGTCGGCTCCCCCTGGATTGTGCGGGCCGGACGGAAACCGGCAGCCACAGGGCAGGAAGCAGCGCCCTTACCGCGTCCGCCTCAGGAATGCGGGCAGGGCTATCTGGATTATGCAGGCCATCGGCGGGTGTGTGGCTGGGCGCAGGATGCCGCACGGCCCGAGGGTCCTGTTACCGTGCAGATTCTGGATAACGGGCAGCTGGTGGCGCGGGTTTTGGCTAATCGGTATCGTGGGGATCTGGATGCAGCCGGACCGGGTGGGGGGCGTCATGGGTTTGACTGCCTTTTGCCCGTGCCGCTGTCTCCCACCGTGCGGCACATTATCCGCGTAGTGCGTGATCATGACGGAGTGGAACTGCTCGGCTCTCCGCTGGTGCTGGACCCGGTTTCCGAACTGGATGCCAACTTACAGGACGCGTTCTCCCGCATTATCCAGAACCTGAGCGGGCGGAAAAATTCCGAGCAGGCCTTACAGTTTCTCATGGAACAAACAACGGCCCTCCGCCAGCAGATGGCGGATCAGGCAACTGGCCGTACGCGCAAGGCGCTGGATCGGGAGGTGGCGTTGCGCACCGGGGGCAGTCGGGGTGCTCGTGGGGCAGGCGCTACACGTTTGGCCGGGCACCCTGCGGCACGCACGGGCACAGCCGATGCACCGCGTATTCTGTTTGTAGATGAACGGTTCCCCGATGGCACGCGAGATGCGGGGTCACAGGCGTTGCTGTCCCACATGCAGGCGGCGCGGGCGCTGGGGTTTGATGTGGTTTTTGCTGCGTCGCGTGAGCAGGTGGCGCCTCCGGCAGCGCGCACAGTGCTCGAGCAAGAGAAAATAGCTTTCTGGAGCCTGCCTTTTTACGCATCGGTTGAGGAAGGATTGCGGCTGGAAAGCCATAGTTTTACCTGCGTTTATTTGCATCGGGTGGGCATTGTGTCCCGGTATATGGAGCTGGCGCGGTTGTATCAGCCCAAAGCGCGGGTGGTGTATAGCGTGGCGGACCTGCACCATGTGCGGCTGGAGCGGCAGGCGCGGGAGCTGGAACAGCCGGAACTGTTGCCGCGTGCGGCCCGGCTGCGTCTGCTGGAAGGGTTGGGCGCGTTGCAGGCCAATATTACCCTGACACATTCGCCTGTAGAGGCCGCACTTTTGCAGCAACTGGCCCCAAGGGCGCAGGTATGCACAGTGCCGTGGAGTGTGCCGGTGGTGCGTAAAAAACCGCGCATGGCGGGGCGGCGCGGGGTGCTGTTTGTGGGGCATTATGCACATCTGCCCAACGTGGATGCCGCCTTCTGGCTGGTACGGGAGATCATGCCGCTGGTATGGGCGCAGGTGCCGGATATGCCGTGTGTGCTGGTGGGCAGTAACATGCCGCCTTCAGTGCAGGCGCTGGCTGGCCTGCAGGTGCAGGCGCTTGGGCATGTGCCTGATCTGGCCCCGCTTTACGCGCAGATGCGGCTTGGCCTTGCACCGTTACGCTTTGGGGCAGGAGTGAAGGGCAAGGTTCTGGACAGTTTTGCGGCGGGCCTTCCGTGTGTCATGACACCGGTGGCGGCTGAAGGGATTGTTCTGCCAGAGATCTTAAAACCACTGGTGGCCCCGGATGCAGCGGGCATGGCCCGGTTAATTCTGGCCTTGCAGGACGATGCTCTGGCGACAGAGGTTGCGCAGGCTGGCTGGCAGTTCATCAAGGATGAGTGTTCACAAAAATCAGTGACACAGGCCTTGAAAATTATTTTTTCGTGACGGTTTTATGGCGCCGCGTGTTCTGCTTGATACGCTCCCAGTCTTTCCTGTAGCCTGCCGGTGACGTCTCCGTAGAATACTTTTAAGAGGCAGACAGGATTCATGATAAAAAAAGCAAAAATTATCCTGATTGCAGGCGCGGTGCTTCTGGGTAGTGCGGGGCTGCCAGCGTTCTTTCCGGCTCTGGCCCGAACCGTGCATCTCACGCAGCATAAAACCAGCACAGTCGTGTCCGGCACAGTGGAAGGTGTGGACATCATGCCGTTTCAGCTTGCGCTCAAGGAAGGGCAAAGGCTGGATGTGCAGTGCCATTCCCGCAAAGTTGGTATCTATTTTTTTGTAAAGGACCCGTCCGGCAGCGTTCTTTATAATAGTGCGGAAAGCACGCAGCCCGACAGGTGGACCGGGCAGGCCACCCAACCCGGTAAATATACGCTGGGGGTTTTCCAGCAGCATCCGTCAGCACGCAAGGGGCAGACGGCTTTCTTCCGCCTGCATCTCGCTGTGAATGAGAGCTGAGGGACGAAGCCTTTCAGTCGCCTTCCGTTGTCTCGCGCCATGCGGCCAGCGCTACGGTTGTGGCGTGGGTCAGCGGGGTGGGCAGGGCGTTAAGCGGAAACCACTCCAGCCCACCATGTTTGTGCGGTTCCTGTAGCACCGGCTGGCCGGTAAAGCCGGACACTGTGTAAACCGGGGCCACCCAGTGAGTGCCGTGTGCAGGGTCAATCTGGTCCACCACACACAGTAAAACGGGGCGTTCTATCACCAGCCCTGTTTCTTCCAGCACCTCCCGCGCAACGGCTGCGGGCAGCGTTTCAAACGCATCGACCTTGCCGCCGGGCAGGCCCCAGCATCCGGCTTCCGGCGCACGCAGGCGGCGCAGGAGCAAAAGCTGACCCTTCTGAAAAATCATTGCACCACAGCCTAGGCGGGGGTCTGTCATGGGGCATCCTTGTCTTGCGGGTTTGCTGAGCGGGCCTGCATACCCCGCTGCGGACTTTTGGAAAACAGTGTGGTACACCCCACGCCTGCCTGCCCAGGCAGAGCAGTCCGCAGGGCAGGCCTTTGCCTGAGCCGGACGAGACGAGAGGGCAGAGGCGAGAGAATGATGATAGAAAAAACCTTCAAGGCCGTTCTGGACCGGGCCAATGAGAGCATAGCCGTCAAAATGACCGTGCTGTTTAGCAGCATCTGGTGCGTTTACGTGTTTCTGGTGTTCTCACTTATTCCCGTTCTGGTGCCACAATGGCAAAATACACTGCTTTATATCAGCAACTGTATTCAACTTGTGGCGTTACCGGCTCTCATGGTGGGGAATGCGGTTCTCAGTCGCGGGTCGGACAAACGCGCGACGGAAGACCATCAGGCCCTGCTGGAAATCCTTTCGGATGTGCGGGAGGAGCTGGCGGACCTGAAAGACCGTACGGCAGGTCTGGCACAAAGTACGTCGGAAGCTCTTGCACGGCCACAACTGGAAAATGTGTCCATTTCCGACCAGACATTTGTGGATGTGGAAAACCCGGACGCTAAATCGTCCGACTGATAATGCAGCGGCAGGCCCGCGCGGGAGTGCTGTGCATGACATCTCTGGGTCTTTTCGCGCTGGTTATCGGGCTGGCGTCCGTGTTTGCCTTGCTGAATGACAGGCTGCTGCGCCTGCCAATGACCATCGGCATCCTGCTGCTCTCCCTGCTTGCATCCGGTGCGCTGCTGCTGGCAGAGGCCGTGCTCCCGTGGTCTGCCATGGGGCAGGCCCGCGCCATTCTGGCACAGGTTGATCTTCCTCATACGTTGCTGGATGGCGCACTTGCGTTTCTGCTGTTTGCCGGTGCGCAGGCGGTGGATATGCGGGAGCTATGGGGGCAGCGTTTTTCGGTACTAGCACTGGCCGTGCTGGGTACATTACTGGCTGTCGTGCTGTTTGCTGGCGGCATGTGGGGTGTTTTCAGCCTGCTGGGGTTGCCCATATCTTTTGCATGGTGTGCGGTTCTGGGCGCTATTCTGGCCCCGACAGACCCGGTTTCCGTAGTGGGTATGTTGCGGCGGCTTGGGCTGCCCGCCCCGCTTCAGGCCCTGTTTGCAGGGGAAAGCCTGTTTAACGATGGCGTGGGTGTGGTGATTTTCACAGTTGCTCTGGGCGTGGCAATGCACGGCGGCTCTGCCTCCGTCGCTGGTCTTGCTCTCCCGTTTGGCTGGGAAGTAGGTGGTGGTTTGCTGCTGGGGCTGCTGGGCGGCGGTCTGGCGGTGGCAGGGCTGCGGGCCGCGCGGGATGCGCATGTGGAAGTGCTGATCTCGCTCGCGCTGGCAACCGGCGTGTATAGCCTGAGTGCTGCGCTGGGTATGTCCGGGCCGGTTGCTGTGGTGGCCGCCGGACTGCTGATGGGCACGCCAATGGCACACACCGCGCTCACGCCGCATGGTCGCACGGAGCTTCCGGGCTTTTGGGGCATGGTGGATGAAGTTCTGAACGCGCTGCTGTTTGTGGTCATTGGCTTTCAGGTGCTCGCACTGTCCTTTCATCTGTCCTTTCTGGCTGCGGCCGCGGTGGCAGTGCCGCTTTCCGTGCTGGTGCGCGGGGCGAGTGTGCTGCTGGCCACGTTGCCGGTCTATCTTTCCGGGCGAGAAAGCCCTGCCGTGCTGGCTGTGCTGACATGGGGCGGCCTGCGAGGCGGAATTTCTCTGGCGCTGGCCCTCAGCCTGCCAGCCGGGCCGGAGCGGGATCTGCTTTTGTGCGTCAGTTACAGTGTTGTTGTGTTCACCATTCTTGTACAGGGGCTGACCATGCAGCCGCTGGTGCAAAGATTTTATCCCGTCAGCCAGACCGGAACAGAGGAAGGATGACCCCCATGCGGGTGCGCTCTCACGCACGGCAGCTTTTGCTGGCCACAGTGGTATTTTCAGGTGCTGTGCCGTGCCCTGCCTGGGCGCAGGCCGCATCGGGCAGCGTGGGGGCTGGTGGCGTGGCAGACAAAGTTGAGGCAGCCCGCCAAAACCCCGGAGCAGGAAGCCATAACCGTGCCTCTAGCAGAGCCACGAGTAGCCCGCGTAATGCCAGAGCAACGGGGCCCAAAGCAACGGGGCATGTGGGTCGGCCTTCTGGCGTGACAGCTGCACAGGGCCATTCCCTTCACCGTTCGGCTTCCACCCCTGTGCCAGCCCAGAAAGCGCAAGCGGAGCAGATTGTGGTGCATGCGGATCCGGTGGCGTTGCATGCGGGCGGCGGGCTGTTGCGGCCGCAGGATGAGCCGAAGG
>NZ_CALLXM010000041.1 GCF_937875265.1 uncultured Acetobacter sp.
CCGCGCAGAGGCAGGCGGGGCAAGGCGTCAAGCGCTGCTTCGGCGGTCTGATACTGGCTGACAAGCCGCCGCCATGTGCGTGGCCCCACAGACTCGGTGCGGGCCAGACGCAGGCAGGCGACAAGCGTATTCACTTTTGTTTGGGAGGAACCCGAGGCTCGGTGCCGTTAAAAATACGGATAATATTCGCACTATGCCGCATGAGCACCAGCAGGCTGATAAGCAGCACCGCCATAGGTTTGCCCGAGGCCTGAAAATTAAACCCGTAAAGTGCCAGCGTAACAAACGGCATGATGATAAACGCCGCGAGTGCCCCGGCTGAGGAAATACGGGTGAGTTTGGCAACACCCAGCCACGCCGCACAGCCAACAAGCCCCGTAAGGGGGGAGAGGGCCAGCAACGCGCCAAGTCCGGTCGCGACCCCCTTGCCCCCCTTAAAGCCGAGGAAAATTGGGTAGCAATGCCCTACCACCACGGCCAGCGCGGTAACGGCGAGAATCCGGTCTGAAAAGTCCGGTGGCGTCATGATCCACGCAATCACTACGGCCAGAGCGCCTTTGGCAGCATCCAGCCCCAACGTGGCTGCGGCCAGATCTTTCCGGCCTGTGCGCAGCACATTGGTTGCTCCGATATTGCCGGAGCCAATTTTCCGCAGGTCCCCAACCCCGGCCACATTGGTCAGGATCAGGCCGAACGGCACGCTGCCCAGCACGTACCCCAGGAAGGCCATGGCCGCGAGCAGCCACAGCGCATAGGAGGGGAGGGAGGCCATCATGCTGTCGGTGCTCCGTAAACGCGGCGACCGCCCTTCCATGTGCCCAGCACACGGCCTTCCAGAGGTCGGCCATCAAAGGGGGTGTTCTGCGCACGGCCGGGCAGTTTTCCGGCTTCCACCAGCCAGCTCTGCTCCGGTGCAAACAGGCAGAGGTCCGCCGCTACGCCCGTTGCTAGCGTGCCGCAGGAAGCCCCCAGCAGGGCCGAGGGTTTGTGCGTAAGCAAAGCGAGGGCCTGCGGCAGCGTGAGCGTGCCATCATGCACCCGTGCCAGCGTGACCCCCAGCAGCGTGACCATGCCTGTGCCCCCGGTGGCAGCCTGTGCAAACGGCAGGCGTTTGTCATCAGCATCCCGTGGCAGATGGTCAGAGGCGATGGCATCAATCGTGCCGTCAGCCAGAGCCGCGCAGATGGCCAGCCGGTCAGCCTCGGAGCGTAGTGGCGGGGAGAACTTGGCGTAGGTGCGGAAGTCGCCAATCGCGTTTTCGTTCAGGTCAAAATACGGCGGGGCGGTGTCACACGTCACGTTCAGCCCACGGGCTTTGGCCTGACGAATAAGTTCGACACCTTCCCCCGTGGAAACATGCCCGAAGTGCAGTCGCCCTCCGGTGAGTTCAGCCAGCCGGATATCCCGCGCAATCATAATGGCTTCTGCAACAGGCGGAATGCCCGGCAGACCCATGCGGGTTGCCAGTTCACCCGCTGTGGCGCAGCCGGAGCCTGCCAGAGACGGTTCTTCAGGGTGCTGCACAACCATGGCCCCAAAACCGCCCGCGTAGGACAGAGCCAGACGCATCAGGCGGGCGGGGTCAATGGCGCGGGCGCCATCGGTAAAGGCAACGGCTCCGGCTTCATGCAGCAGGCCGATTTCTGCCAGCTCCTGCCCTTTGCAGCCTTTGGTCAGCGCGCCGTAGGGGAGGATGGTAATGGCCCCGGTTTCTTCCCCGCGCCCGCGCAGAAGGCGGACCAGAGCGGGGTTATCAATGGCCGGTTCACACGTGGGCAGCACCGCAATGGTGGTAATGCCTCCAGCGGAGGCAGCGCGGGCGGCGGAGGCAATGGTTTCCCGGTATTCGTGCCCCGGTTCACCAATTTCCACACGCATGTCCACAAGGCCGGGGCACAGAACAGCGCCCTGACCATCAAGAACGTCTGCATCTTCCGGTGCACCCTCGGCTCCGGCTTTGTCCGTGCCTGCAATCTTACCGTCGCGTACCAGCAGGCGGCCCGGCTGATCCAGCCCGGAAGCGGGGTCTATAAGGCGGACATTATCAAAAAGAAGAGTGCTCATGCTGAATGCCTGCTGCGGGTCAGCCGATCAAGCACAGCCATGCGCACAGCCACACCCATCTCAACCTGTTCCTGAATCACGCTCTGGTCAGAATCGGCCACCAGACTGTCAATTTCCACGCCCCGGTTCATCGGGCCGGGGTGCATGACCAGCGCGTCCTTGTTCGCCAGAGCCAGACGCCGCTGGTCCAGCCCGTAAAAACGGAAATATTCCCGCGCACTGGGGATCTGCCCGGAGGACATGCGTTCACGTTGCAGGCGCAGCATCATCACCACATCCACGCCGCGCAGGCCTTCTTCCATGGTATGGAATACGTCCACACCCAGACTTTTAAAGCCGTTTGGCACCAGTGTGGGTGGCCCGACAACGCGCACCTTGCAGCCCATGGTGGTGAGCAGATGGATGTCAGACCGCGCCACGCGGGAATGGGCGACATCCCCGCAAATGGCCACGGTCAGCCCGGCAAACCGGCCGCAATGGCGGCGGATGGTCAGGGCATCCAGCAGGGCCTGCGTGGGGTGTTCGTGCGTGCCATCCCCCGCATTGACCACACAGGCTTCCACCTTTTGCGCCAGCAGGGCGGGCGCTCCGGACTGGGAGTGCCGCACCACCAGAAGGTCAGCCTGCATGGCGTTGAGCGTTGCCGCCGTATCCAGCAGGGTTTCCCCTTTGTTTACGGAAGACTGCGCTACGGACATGTTGATCACATCCGCGCCCAGACGCTTGCCCGCCAGCTCAAAGGACGTGCGGGTCCGGGTGCTGTCCTCAAAAAAGAGGTTGATCAGCGTCCGGCCCCGCAACACGTCTCTGGGCACCTTGCGGGAGCGGTTGAGCAGTGCATAGCTTTCGGCCAGATCAAGCAGCGGTTCGATCTGGTCAGGCGTCATGCCCTGCAGACCGAGCAGATGCCGGGAATGTCGGCCTGAAAAGCTAGCCATGCAGAACTGCTCCGATCCGGGCGAGAGTTTCATCCTTACCCAGAGCGGCCAGCGTGGCATCAATCCCCGGTGAGGTGTTGGAGCCTGTCACCGCAGCGCGCACCGGCTGGGCAACCTGCCCGAGTTTGTGCTCATTGGTTTCTGCAAAGCGGCGCAGGGCGGCATCAATATTTTCCGGCGTGAAGTCTTCCACCGCAGCCAGTTCACGAGCCAGACCATCCAGAATGGCGCGGGCTTCCGGTGTCAGGATTTTTTCAGCCTTGGCATTAAAACTCAGCGGCACATGGCGGCCAAGGAAGGCAGCACTTTCCGTCAGTTCCACCAGCGTGCGGGCACGCTCCTTCAGGCCGGGCATCAGCGCCAGAACGCGGGCGCGGACGGTGTCATCCGTGCTTACGCCCTTAACAGCTTTCAGGCGGTTCATCACATCCGTGGTCAGGCGTTCATCATCCGCCTGACGCAGCCAGACAGCGTTGATGTGCACCAGCTTGGCGTAATCCATGCGGGAGGGGGAGCGGCCGACACCATCCAGATCAAACAGTTTGATCTGTTCTTCGCGGGACAGGATTTCCGCATCACCATGGCCCCAGCCCAGACGAAGCAGGTAATTGCACAGAGCTTCAGGCAGGTAGCCTTCATCCCGGAATTCCACCACGGACTGTGCGCCATGACGTTTAGACAGCTTGGCGCCATCCGGCCCATGAATGAGCGGCAGATGCGCAAAGCGGGGCAGATCCCAGCCCATGGCGCGGTAGATCATGGCCTGACGGAAGGTGTTGGTCAGGTGGTCATCACCGCGAATAACGTGGGTGATGTCCATATCGTGGTCATCCACCACCACGGCGTGCTGGTAGGTTGGGGTGCCATCGGAGCGCAGAATGATCATGTCGTCCAGCTCGGCGTTAGCCACGCGGACTTCGCCCTGAACCAGATCATTCAGAACCGTTTCGCCCTCACGCGGGGCTTTGATGCGTATGGCGTAGGATGCACCGGCAGGTGCTTCAGACGGGTCACGGTCGCGCCACATCCCGTTGTAACGGGGCGGCTTGCCGTTTGCCATTGCGTCTTCACGCATCTGTTTGAGCTCTTCGGGCGTGCAAAAGCACTTGTAGGCCAGCCCTTTTTCCAGCAGCTCCAGCGCCACTTCCGTGTGGCGAGGTTGTCGGGTGGACTGGAAGACAGGTGTTTCATCTGCCGTAATGCCCATCCATGCCAGCCCGTCGAAAATAACATCGACAGCCTGTTGGGTGGATCGTTCACGGTCGGTATCCTCAATGCGCA
The DNA here is from genome assembly GCF_937875265.1 of uncultured Acetobacter sp. Taxonomy (GTDB): domain Bacteria; phylum Pseudomonadota; class Alphaproteobacteria; order Acetobacterales; family Acetobacteraceae; genus Acetobacter. The sequence continues at coordinate 4,284 of NZ_CALLXM010000041.1, forward strand.
GGAGGAATTCGCCGCCGTGATGACGGGCAAAAAGAAAGTTGAACAGGGCCGCGCGGGCGTTGCCGATATGCAGCAGGCCGGTCGGACTCGGGGCAAAGCGTGTGCGGATCGTCGTCATGGGGCGCATCCTTATCACGCACACACGCGGGGAGCCATATGCCGTTCCTGACGGCTGCTCTTCTGCGTGAACAACGGCGACTGGTGCTGTGGGTGCCTGTGGGCGTGGCGCTGGGGGTGCTGGCGTATTTCATGCTGCGGCAGGAGCCGGGGCCTGTGTCGGGTGTGGGCGCGCCTCTGGCGGGGGTGGTGCTGGGTTTTGGTGGTCTGGTGGCGGGTTGGCATTTTTTATGGGCACGGCTGGTGGGTGGGGCCTGCATGGCGGTGGCTTTGGGGGCTTTATCCGCATGGAGCACTACCCATCGCCAGCCCCCTATGCCGGAACTGCCCCGGCGCGCCGTTCTGGTCTCCGGCAGGGTGCAGTCCGTTATGGTTCTGCCGCCACGCGGGGCGGAGGAGGCCGGTGGTGCGCGCCGGGTTGTGCTTGCGGGAGCCAGATTCGCAACCCCGCTTGATTATGAGATGCGGCCTTTGCAGCGTAACCTGAGCATCACACTGCGTCCTGATGACACCACGAGTCTGGCTCCCGGCGCTGCCGTGCAGGTGCGCGCCTTGCTGAGGCCGCCACCGTTTCCGGCTTTTCCCGGAGGGCGAGATTTTCAGCGTGAGGCCTGGTTTGCCGGAAGTGCAGGGTCTGGCCGGGCGCTTGGGCTGGTGCAGCAGGTGGTGTGTTCAGGCGTGGCTGAAGACGGAACGCCTCCGGAGGCGGAGGGGACGACCTGTTCACCTCCAAAATCATGGTGGTCTTTCACGGCATTGGAGCCTCTGCGGGAGCGAGTGGATGCGCGTATCCGGCAGGAGCTGCCCGGTGCTGTGGGGGCTGTGGTTTCAACCGTGCTGACAGGAGAGGGCTCTTCCGTGCCGCGCACCGTGCGGGAGGAATTCGCGGCCTCTGGTCTTGCGCATCTGCTGGCGGTGGCCGGGCTGCATCTGGGCATCGTGATGGGTGTGCTGATGGGCACATTTCGTCTGGGGTTTGCCGCGTGGGAGTGGGCGGCGCTGCGCTGGCCATGCAAGGAGCTTTCCGCCCTGCTGGCCTTGCTGGGGGGCGCAGCTTACGCGGCACTCACTGGGCTGCATTTACCCGCCACACGCAGTTTGATGATGGCGGCTATAGTCGTGCTAGGGCTGGTAGCAGGCCGACGCGCTGTGTCCATGCGTGGGCTGGCTCTGGCAGCAACGCTCCTGCTGCTGTTCAGGCCATATGAGCTGCTGGGTGTAGCGTTCCAGATGTCCTTTGCCGCCGTTATGGCCCTGATTGCGGGCTATGAGGTGGCGCGCCCGTATCTGGCCCGGCTGCGGGAGGAGGGACGCGGCTTCTGGCGCTGGCTGGCGGTGCAGGTAGCAACGCTGGCTTTGACCAGTTTGCTGGCGGGTCTTGCAACTTTACCAATCGTGATGGCGCATTTTGGTGAAGTGCAGCCCTTTTTCATTCTGGCCAACCTGATTGCGGTGCCGCTGATGGCGGTGTGGATTATGCCGCAGGGCCTGCTGGCACTGGTGCTTATGCCGATGCATCTGGACGTTGTACCGCTGGACCTCATGGGGTGGGGCGTGCGGATTGTGCTGCATCTGGCCCATAACATTGCGCACTGGCCTGCGGCCCGCATGATGGTGCCGCATATGCCCGGCTGGGGGCTGGCGGCGGTTCTGCTGGGGCTGTGCTGGCTGTGTTTGTGGCGCCCCGTGTGGCGGCTGGCGGGAGTGCTGCCTCTGCTGGCGGGCGTGTTGTCTCCGGTTTTTGTGGTGCAGCCGGACCTGCTGATCAGCCCGGACGGTGGCCTGCTGGCAGTGCGGGACGGAGGCGTGCTGCTGGTGGGTGGGGTGTCGCGTGATGCGGTCCCTGTGCGGGCGGCATGGCAACAGGCTCTGGCCCTGCCGATGCAGCCTTTTCCGGCGGAGGGTGGAGAAACACCGGATGGCGCTCTGGTATGCGGGCAGGACGATGCGCCGGGTGTGTGCCTGCTTACCCTGAAAAATCACACTGTGGTGCTGAGGGTGCGGGACCGGTCGGATGGGGAGGCGCTGCTCCCCGACTCGCTGTGTACGGGGATGGATTTGGTCATCAGTGCCGCCCCGCTGCGCCTGTCCTGCCCCGATACGCGCAGGCTGGACCGGTTTACGGCATGGCGGGACGGAGCGCAGGCGGTGTTCCTGCGCCCTGATGGTGTGCAGGTTGTATCAGACCATAGTGTGCAGGGGGATCGCCCGTGGGTGATGAAACCCGGCGGCCACGGCATGCCCAACCTGCCGCTTGCGCCGGAAGAGTAACGGGCTGTTTGAATACGGTTGTTTACTCAGGCTGATTTGCAAACGCATCCAGCACGCGACCAGAATAAACTACAGCGGCACCAGCGTTCAGAGCGACGGCTACGCCAAGGGCTTCAGCAATTTCTTCCTTTGTGGCACCGGCTTTTTTCGCAGCGACGGTGTGCACGGAAATGCAGCCATCACAACGGGTGGTAACGGCCACGGCCAGCGCAATCAGCTCCCGCGTTTTGGCATCCAGATGCCGGTGTTCCGCAGGCACGGTTTCCAGAGTCTGTAAGCCCTTGAGCGTATTAGGGGAAAGTTGCGCGAAAACCTTGGTATTCGCGCCCAGGTTGGTGCGGTAAGCGGTCCAGTCCATAAGTCATGCTCCTGCTTGGAAAAGGTTTACCGAATGTGCCGCGCGGTGGGCGGAGTCTGTCACGACACAGTTACGAGAGGCGCAACCCCTTGCGGAGAGGCATATGTCCCCGCTATCCGCCTATAGTTATGACGTATATCAACAAGGACGAGGCCTCGTCTTTTAGCGGGCGCGGACCTCTGGCTCTCTATCGGGAGCGTATCGCTTCCGGAGAACTGAATAGTGACGCTGATCAGGCCCGTGTGGTGGAGCGGCTGGACCAGCTATGGCATGAGCTGGCGAACCAGCCGCCACCAGCTCCGCCAGTTAAATCTGGTCTGCTGGCTGGCCTTGTAAGCAGGCTGAAACCTCAGCCTGTGCCGCCACATGTGCGCGGGCTTTATATCGTGGGCCGTGTGGGCCGTGGCAAAACCATGGTGATGGATCTGTTCTTCAGCTGCGCACCTGTCCAGAAGAAGGAACGCATCCATTTTTTGCGATTCATGCAGGATGTGCACCAGAAATTGCACGACCTGAAAGCCGCTAATCCCGGCATGACAGATCCTATACCGCCTCTGGCGGCGGCCATTGCGGCGCGTGCCCGTCTGCTGTGTTTTGATGAATTTCAGGTTAATGACATTGCGGACGCCATGATTCTGGGGCGGTTGTTTGAGGCTCTGTTTGCGCAAGGGGTGGTGATTGTCGCGACATCTAACACCGAGCCGGGTGAACTGTTCCAGAACCGTCCCGGGGCTGATGCCTTTAAGCCGTTTATTGCTGTGATCCGGCGGGAACTGGATACGGTGGAACTGGACTCCCCGAAAGACTATCGGCGAGGGCGGCAGCAGGACTGTGAGACATGGCTGGTTCCTGCTGATGCAAAGGCTCATACCAAGCTGGACGCCATTTTTGCTCGCTATGCGGAGGGGGAGGATGCTGCCCCGGTCACGCTGGAATTCAGCGGGCGCACGTTTGAGGTGGATCAGGCCGCAGGTTTGGTCGCCCGCTTTGATTTCAACTCTTTGTGTGGCACGCCGCGTGGTCCGAACGATTATCTGGCACTGGCCAGAAAGTTCACGGTGCTTGTCATCGACGGAATTCCGAGCATGGGGCAGGATGAAGCCAATCTGGCACGGCGGTTCATAACCCTTGTGGATGCGCTCTACGATAACGGAAACCTGCTTTTTGCCTCGGCACAGGCTGCGCCTGACCAGCTTTTTACCGCTGGCGAAGGATCAGATGCATTTGCCCGTACTGCATCACGCCTCGCAGAGATGGGAAGTGAAAGCTGGCTTGCTCGTGGGGCAGCTGCTGCACAGGCTGCGCATCGGCTCTCCACACCGTGACAACAGGCTCTCTTGTCCCCGCTTCTGGCGCGGTCTAGCAAAATCATCAGAGCGGCTGAGGGCAGTACGGTCTTCAGCCTCATCACATTCAGACTATGCGGGCAGGGCACCTGGCGCCACAGCGTGGGGTGATAGAAAAAATGATCCGGCTTACGTTTGGGACTAACATAACCGCTGGCTGCCAGAACGGGCTTGCCCGGCAGCAGGGAGGACTCTGATCATGGCAGCTTCAGACGTGCTGACAACCGCACTCAACGGGGCAAATATTGCGTATCTGGCGGATTTGTATGCCCGCTGGGCGCAGGACCCCAAAAGCGTTGACCCCTCGTTTGATACGCTCTTTGGCTCTTTGGAAGATGATGAAGCCGCAGTGCTGAAAGATGCAGTGGGGGCCTCCTGGGCACCACGGGCGTCCATCATCACCGGTGAGGAGCCAGTGGCTCCGGCCAAGGGTGCAGCCGCCAGCGCAGCTGGCGGGCTGGCAGCAGCAGACAGTCTGGCTATTGCCCGGCTGATTCGTGCTTTTCGTGTTTACGGGCACCAGGAAGCGCGACTGGACCCGCTGGGCCTGCACGAGCCACACGTAACAGCAGAGCTGGACCCCGCAACATATGGCTTTGCGCAGAAAGATCTGGGCCGTGAGGTTTATATCGGGTCTCTGATGGCGCCTCTGCTTAAGGGCCGCAGCACAGCAAAGGTGAGCGAAGTTGTGGACGCATTGCGTGCGGTCTACTGCGCGACCATCGGTGCGGAATACATGTATGCGCGGGACGCCGAACAGCGCGAATGGCTCCGCACCCGGCTTGAAGGTGACCAGTGGCGCGAAAAGGTAACGGTGGATGAGCAGAAAGCTATCCTGAAAAACCTGACAGAAGCCGAAGGTTTTGAATCTTTCTGCCAGAAACGTTACGTAGGTGCGAAGCGCTTCGGTCTGGAAGGCGGGGAAATTTCCATTCCTTCCCTGCACGCCATTATTGATCAGGCCGCGGCACAGGGCGTGACCTCTGTGACCATCGGCATGGCGCATCGCGGGCGGCTGAACACGCTGGTGAATGTGGTTCGCAAGCCGTATGTGGCTATTTTCAATGAATTTGCGGGTGGCTCTTTCAAGCCGGATGATGTCGCAGGCTCAGGGGATGTGAAATATCACCTTGGCTCCTCCACGGATGTGGAAGTCAGTGGCAAATCCGTGCACATCGCATTGCAACCCAACCCTTCCCATCTGGAAGCCGTGGATCCTGTGGTGTGCGGCAAGGTGCGTGCCATTCAGGATGACTCCGGGGATACGGAAAACCGTACCGGGCATATGGGTGTCATTATCCACGGGGATGCTGCATTTGCCGGGCAGGGCGTGGTGTATGAAACACTCTCCATGTCCCGGTTGCCGGGGTACCGCACGGGCGGCACCATCCACATGGTGGTGAACAATCAGGTGGGCTTTACCACTGACCCGAAAAACGGCCATTCGGGCATTTACGGCACCGATGTTGCCAAGGCTATTGAAGCCCCGGTGCTGCATGTGAACGGGGATGATGCCGAGGCAGTGATTTACGTCTCCCGTCTGGCTGAAGATTACCGGCAGGCTTTTGCCAGTGACATCGTGCTGGATATTGTCTGTTACCGTCGCCACGGACACAATGAAACGGATGAACCCGCTTTCACGCAGCCGGTGATGTATAAGGCGATTGCAGGCCACGAAACTCCCCACACGCTTTACGCAAAACGCCTTGTTCAGGCAGGAGTTGTCACAGACGATGACGTGAAGGCGCAATGGGATGCGTTTTTCCAGAAGCTGGATGAAGATTACAAGGCAGCACAGTCTTACAAGGTGAATAAAGCGGACTGGCTTGAAGGTGGCTGGGCCGGGTTGATTGCTCCCACAACGGGCAAAGTGGAATCGGCCTACCCCAAAACGGGTATGACGATTGAGACGCTACAGAAAATTGGTGCAGCTATCACCAAAGTGCCTGGCGATTTTGATCTTAACCCCAAGATTGCTCGTCAGCTTAAAGCCAAAGCGGCCATGTTCTCTTCGGGTGAAGGGTTTGACTGGGCAACGGGTGAAGCTCTGGGCTTTGGCTCACTGCTGGTGGAAAAACACCGCGTGCGTCTGTCAGGTGAAGATTGCCAGCGTGGTACCTTCAGCCAGCGTCACGCTGTGCTGATTGACCAGACGAACCAGACGCCGTTCACACCGCTGAACCATATTGAAGATGATCAGGCCAAAATCGAGATCTGGAACTCCCATCTCTCGGAATATGGCGTGCTCGGCTTTGAGTATGGTTACTCCCTGCGTAACCCGAAAACACTTGTGTTGTGGGAAGCGCAGTTTGGTGACTTTGCCAACTGTGCGCAGGCTATTATCGACCAGTTCATTGCCTCGGGTGAAACCAAGTGGCTGCGGATGTCTGGCCTCGTGATGCTGCTGCCGCATGGGTATGAGGGGCAGGGGCCGGAACATTCTTCTGCCCGTCTGGAGCGTTATCTCCAGCTTTGTGCTGAAGACAACATGTTCGTGTGCAACATCACGACACCGGCCAACTACTTCCATGCTCTGCGCCGGCAGCTGAAGCTGGATTATCGCAAGCCGCTGATTCTGATGGAGCCGAAGTCCCTGCTGCGGCACAAGCTGGCGGTTTCTGCTCTGGCTGATTTTGGGCCGGACACACGCTTCCAGCCTGTTCTGGCGGATGTGAACGACCCGGAACTGGACGGAATGGTCGCTGATGCAAGCATCAAACGCGTCGTGATCTGTTCTGGTAAAGTTTATTACGATCTGCTGGCTGGCCGCAGAGAAAGCAAAGTGAAGGACGTGGCGATCCTGCGTCTGGAACAACTCTACCCGTTCCCGGAAGCAGCACTCGCTGCTGAGCTTAAGCGTTATCCTGAAGCCGAAGTGATCTGGTGCCAGGAAGAAACGGAAAATGGCGGGGCCTGGCATTTTGTGGATCGTCGGGTTGAAAGTGCTCTTCAGGCTGCGCAGCATAAGGCCGGTCGCCCACTTTATGTTGGACGTGCCGCAGCAGCCAGCCCGGCCACAGGGTTGGCGCGCATCCATGCAGCTGAGCAGGCAAACCTTGTGGAAAGGGCCTTGGGTTTGAAAAAAGCGGACTGAAAGCAGACCATCTGAAAAGGCCGCCTGCCAGAAAATGGCAGGCATGACAGCCCGGCAGATTTGGAAAACAGAATTTTCTGCCGGGCAGTGTTTGAAGAAAATGGGGACATAGAATGTCAGTCGAAATCAAGGTGCCGACACTGGGTGAGAGCGTGACAACAGCCACGGTGGCAAAATGGCTTAAAAAAGCTGGTGACACCGTGGCAGCGGATGAACCGATTGTTGAGCTTGAAACCGACAAGGTGAGTGTGGAAGTTCCGGCACCGCAGGCTGGTGTACTGGGCGTTGAAGTTGCCAAAATTGGGGATGAAGTTGAGGTTGGCGCGTTGCTGACTACGCTGGAACCCGGTGGCGCTGCAAAGCCTGCTGCAAAAGCCGCTCCGGCTGAAAAGAAGGCCGCACCCGCAGCTACTGCTCCGGCAGCTCCGGCCCCAGCACCTAAAGCTGCTCCTGCTCCGGCAGTGGATGCCGCTGCGGCACTCCCCGCAGCCCGCAAGATCATGGCAGAAAACAGCCTGAGTGCCGGGCAGGTTGGCTCTGGCACTGGTAAGGATGGTCGCATTACCAAAGGTGATGTTCTGGGCTTCCTGTCCCAGCCGCCCGTTACGCAGGCTCCTGCTGCACCTAAGCCCGCCCGGAATGATGACCCGCGTGAAGAACGCGTGAAAATGACGCGCCTGCGTCGCACCATTGCCCGTCGCCTGAAAGATGCGCAGAACACCGCTGCTATTCTTACAACCTTTAATGAGGTTGATCTGTCCGAAGCCATGGCGCTGCGGAAAGAATATCAGGACGCATTTGTGAAAAAATATGGTGTGAAGCTGGGCTTTATGTCCATCTTCTCTCGCGCGGTGATTGCTGCCCTGAAGGAATTCCCGGCTATTAATGCCGAAATTGATGGTGAGGACGTGATTTATCGCGACTTCGTTAATCTGGGGATTGCCGTGGGCGGCCCGAATGGGCTGGTGGTGCCGGTTATCAAAAATGCCGACAAACTGGGCTATGCCGAAATTGAAAAAACCATTGCCGGGTTTGGTAAGGCTGCACGCGAAGGCACGTTGAAGATTGATGATCTGGCCGGTGGGACGTTCTCCATCACCAATGGTGGGATTTACGGTTCTCTGCTGTCCACCCCCATTCTGAATGCGCCGCAGTCTGGTATTCTGGGCATGCACTCCATTCAGGAACGCCCGGTGGCCGTGAACGGACAGGTTGTTATCCGCCCGATGATGTATACCGCGCTGTCTTATGATCATCGCATTGTGGATGGGAAAGAAGCTGTTAGCTTCCTGGTCCGTATCAAGCAGAACGTGGAAGACCCGCGCCGTCTTCTGATCGACGTCTGAGAATGTTCAGGGCTGGCCGGGATAAGTCCGGTCAGCCCTTTTTCTATGTCTGACCCTGAACGCGAACGAGAGCAAAGCCATGCCGATTGAAATTAAGGTCCCGTCCCTTGGAGAAAGTGTCACCACCGCCACCGTGGGGAAATGGTTGAAGCAGCCGGGCGATGCCGTCAAAACGGATGAGCCGGTTGTGGAGCTGGAAACGGACAAGGTGAGCGTGGAAGTTCCCGCTCCGGCAGATGGTCGGCTGGCTGCTCATGCGGTTGCTGAAGGGGATGAAGTTGAGGTTGGAGCTGTGCTGGCTACGCTGGAAAAAGGAGCGGCCGGTGCCTCTGCTTCTCCGGCAGCAGCTCAGTCAGCCGCAAAAGCTGACAAGCCGGTCGCAGCAAAACCAGCAGCACAGACTGAGGCTCTTGCCCAGACAGATTATGATGTGGTGGTGATTGGTGCTGGCCCCGGCGGCTATGTATGCGCCATTCGTGCAGCACAGCTTGGGTTCAAGGTTGCATGCGTGGAAAAACGCGCCACGCTGGGTGGCACCTGCCTGAATGTGGGCTGTATTCCGTCCAAGGCGCTGTTGCAGTCTTCTGAAAACTATCACGCTGCGGGCCATGATTTTGCAGCGCATGGCGTGGTGATTGACAGCGTGAAGCTGGACCTTGCCCGCATGCAGTCTCGTAAGGCTGAGATTGTTGGCGCGAACGTGAAGGGCGTTGAATACCTCTTCAAGAAAAACGGTATCACCTGGCTGAAAGGCCACGGCAAGGTTGAAGGCACGGGCCGGATTACGGTTGATGGCAAGCCTGTCACGGCAAAGCACATCATCATTGCCAGTGGCAGTGACAGCGCTGGCCTGCCGGGCATTGAGGTGGATGAAAAAACCATTGTCACCTCAACCGGTGCGCTGGAACTGTCCGCCGTGCCGAAGCGTCTGGTGGTGATTGGTGGCGGCGTGATTGGTCTGGAGCTGGGCAGTGTCTGGCAGCGTCTGGGTTCTGAAGTCACGGTGATTGAATATCTGGATCGTCTGGTGCCGGGCACGGATAATGAAGTGGCCTCTCAGTTCCAGAAGCTGCTGGTCAAGCAGGGCTTCAAGCTGAAGCTGGGCCATAAGGTGACCAAGGCTGAGAAAACTAAGAAAGGCGTGGTTCTTACGGTTGAACCTGCTGCCGGTGGCGCTGCGGAAACGCTGGAAGCCGACATTGTGCTGCTGGCTGTGGGCCGCACAGCTGCCAGCAAGGGCATGGGGCTGGAAGAGGCCGGCATTGAGCTGGACAAGCGCGGACGCGTGGCGACCGATGCGCATTTTGCCACCAATGTACCGGGCATCTACGCCATTGGTGACGTGATTGCCGGACCGATGCTGGCGCATAAGGCTGAGGAAGAAGGCGTAGCACTGGCCGAAATTCTGGCAGGCCAGGCTGGCCATGTGAATTATGATGCCATCCCGGGCGTTATCTACACCTGGCCGGAAGTGGCTTCCGTTGGCTTTACGGAAGAACAGCTCAAGGAAAAAGGGACAGGCTATAAAACTGGCAAATTCCCCTTCATGGCCAATGGTCGTGCACGGGCGCTGGGCATGACCGACGGATTCGTAAAGGTTCTGGCCTGTGAGAAAACGGACCGTGTTCTGGGTGTGCACATCATTGGCCCATGTGCGGGTGAACTGATTGCTGAAGCCACCATGGCCATTGAATTTGGGGCCTCTGCTGAGGATATCGGTCGGGTCTGCCACGCTCACCCCACCCTGAGTGAAGCAGTAAAAGAAGCAGCTCTGGGGGCAGATAATCGCTCCATCAATATTTGAATATTTCCCTCCCGCGGGAAGGAATGCCATAATCTGTCCTGTAATTAATCAGGAGAGACTTGGTATGTCAGGAGCAAAGTGTCCGACACTCCTTTTTGTAGCGGGCAGTTTGCTCCTTATGCCGGGTCTGGCTCTGGCCGCAGGCGCGGATCCTTCAGTTCCGGTTCCGTCGGTCAGGCAGGAAGGAGGTCAGCCAGTACAGGCTGATCAGGAGGGAGCACCATCTCCCACACTTACTCCGGCAGAGCCGGTGCTGAAGGAAGCGCCACCCCTGCCGGAAATCCCCGTGCTAAATGAAGACGATGCACGGGCAGAAGCTACACGGTTAACCAGCGCCTTCCGGCACGAAGTGCCTGTGGCGCTGAAGGTTTCTGCTGTGCAGAAGGCTGCATGGATTATGCTTGCACAGGAGCAGTTGCAGCAGTCGTCTTTTCCGCTAGACCGCCCACAGGTGGTGCTGGTGGTTGACCGCAATCCTGCAGTGCAGCGTATGTGCCTGATGCTGGCCCTTCCTGGCCGGTCAGACTGGCAGGTTATTGGCAGCACCAAGGTATCCACGGGCACAACCGGGCGAAAATTCTACTACATCACCCCCACCGGTGTGTTTAACAATACGGCTGATATTCTTGGGTACCGCGCTTTGGGCACCAAGAATGAAAACGGTATTATGGGCAACGGCACCAAAGGTATGCGGGTGTGGGATTTTGGCTGGCAATGGGCTGAAAAAGGCTGGCTTCCGTCCCGTGAAAAAGGGCAGATCCGGCTGGAAATGCACGCAACGGATCCTGTCTATCTGGAAAGTCGTCTGGGCCATGTGGCATCGGAAGGCTGTATCCGTATCCCGTCATCCCTGAATATTTTTATCGATAAGCACGGGCTTATTGATGTGGAAGATGAGCAGATGGCGGTGATTGATAATCGCTTCCGTGCTCTGCTGCGGCCTGACCGCGTTGTGTCCTCGCTGGCAGGGTCTGCCGTAATTGTGGTGGACAGCGCCAGCCGACCTGATCTGGCCCATGTGAATCTTAGTGAGAACAAGGCAGCTACGCGTCACGCAGTGCAGACTCATAGTTAAACCGTCCTCAGAAGGCTGCGCGTAAAATGGCGAGGCCAGCAATGCCTTCGTATTGTATTCATAGAAAAAGGCGTGCGAGGTTTCCCCCGCACGCCTTTTTTGTATTCGTCAGGCTGTAGGATTACAGGCCAGCAGGAACCTTGCCGCCGTTGGCAGCCAGTTTCTGGCGGACTTCCTTGATCAGCCACACGTTCATGCTGGCAGAATCATTGGTGTCGCCCGTGTAGCCCAGTTCAGCTGCCAGCTTTTTGCGAGCATCGAGAGAGCTGTCCAGACCCAGCAGCTTCAGCAGGTCAACAATGGACTCTTTCCAGTTGAGGTTCTGTCCGTTCTGGGCAGCCAGACCGGTCAGGACGGCATCAATATCCACCGGGGCAGCAGGGGCCGCAGCAGCGGCAGCAGCCGGAGAAGCTGACGGGTTGGCAGCCTGAGTGGCCGGGGCGTCAGCCGGAGCAGCTGACGGAGTTGCAGCGTTGGCGTGATGAAAAATGGAGGAGAGAATTGTGCCGAAAATGCTCATTCTAAAAATCCTTTTGCAACAGACAACATCCAGCAACAAACACGGGAAGCGTGTTCACATGCTGAACCATGTTCCTTCAAACCATACACCAATAGGAATGGTTGCAAAGAAAAGTGATGTTCGGGTTGATCGAACTGCATGTCTGAGGAGCACTCCCTGCCTGCCTTATGGGCAGAGCAGGGCAATGCAGGGGGAGAGACGCGGCTGCCAGCCCTGAAGGCTAAAGGGCAGCCGGATCTGCTCTGGGTTGTCTTAGTAGCGGTATTCTTCGTGCTTGAACGGGCCGCTGAGGGGCACGTCAATGTAGTCAGCCTGCTTCTGGCTCAGTTTGCTCAGCTGAGCGCCAACCTTTGCCAGGTGCAGGAAGGCCACTTTCTCATCCAGCTTTTTAGGCAGGGTGTAGACTTTGGCTTCGTACTTGCCTTCCGGTGCCGTCCACAGCTCGATCTGAGCCAGTGTCTGGTTGGTGAAGGAGGCAGACATCACAAAGGACGGGTGACCAGTGGCATTGCCCAGGTTTACCAGGCGGCCTTCAGACAGGATGATCAGGCGCTTGCCATCAGGGAACACAACTTCGTCCACCTGCGGCTTGATGTTGTCCCATGTGAAGTTGCGCAGGGCACCGATCTGAATTTCAGAATCGAAGTGGCCGATGTTGCACACAATGGCGCGGTGTTTCATGGCGCGCATGTCGTCCAGCGTGATGACATCCACGTTGCCGGTTGCGGTCACGAAGATATCGCCACGGGGAGCGGCTTCTTCCATCGTTACAACTTCATAGCCTTCCATAGCGGCCTGAAGAGCGCAGATCGGGTCAACTTCCGTCACCAGTACGCGGCAACCTGCGTTGCGCAGGGAGGCAGCGGAGCCTTTGCCCACGTCACCATAGCCAGCCACAACAGCAACCTTGCCAGCCATCATCACGTCCGTGCCACGGCGGATGGCGTCAACCAGGCTTTCGCGGCAGCCATACAGGTTGTCGAACTTGGACTTGGTAACGCTGTCATTCACGTTGATGGCCGGAACCTTCAGCGTGCCTTTTTTCTGCATTTCCCACAGGCGATGAACACCCGTTGTGGTTTCTTCAGAAAGGCCTTTCACGTTGGCCAGCAGTTCCGGATATTTGTCATGCATCATGACGGTCAGGTCACCGCCATCATCCAGAATCATGTTCGGGGTCCAGCCATCGGGGCCCTGAATGGTCTGCTCAATGCACCAGTTGAATTCGTCTTCCGTCAGACCTTTCCATGCGAACACGGGAATGCCAGCAGCAGCAATAGCCGCAGCAGCCTGATCCTGCGTGGAGAAAATGTTGCAGGAAGACCAGCGCACGGTAGCGCCCAGAGCAGTCAGCGTTTCAATCAGAACGGCAGTCTGGATGGTCATGTGCAGGCAGCCTGCAATGCGCGCCCCCTTCAGCGGCTGGCTGGCACCGTATTCTTCACGGAGCGCCATCAGGCCAGGCATTTCGCCTTCGGCAATGGAAATTTCCTTGCGGCCCCAGTCTGCGAGCGAGAGGTCCTTAACCTTATAGTCGGTCATGCTTGTACTGCCTTCTGATCAAAATCGAGGGTTTCTATACATCCTGGAAGGCGGGCAGGCCAGCCGTAACCCGCACCCTTCATGCGCAAACCTGCGCCATACCTTGCAAGGCGGGCTGTTTTCTGGTCTCCACAAGGCAGATTATCCCTTTAGAATTTTGCTGGTCTGGCGCGCTCATGGCTCTGCTTCGCTCCGTTTTGTTCAACATTATGGCTCTGCTGCTCACCCTGATGATGGGGGTAGGTGCCTTTCCCATCCGCTTGTTCGCGAAGAAGCTGGCACTCCCCTATGCCAAACTCTGGAGCCGGCTGATGCTCATGCTGTTCCGCGATATCTGCGGGGTGGATGTGCGCATTACCGGGCAGGAAAATCTGGCCGCAGCAGGAACCGGACCAATGCTGATCGCCTCACAGCATCAGTCTGCCTTTGATACTCTGATCTGGATGCTGCTGGTGCCTTACCCCTCTTACGTGATGAAAGGGGAGCTGCGCCGTATTCCACTACTCGGCCCAATGCTGGTGCTGGCAGGCATGATGCCCATTGAGCGGGCAGCCGGAGCCAAGGCCATGCGTGCGCTGCTGCGTGAGACGGAAAAGGCAGTTGAAGCTGGTAAGCAGATTATTATTTTCCCCGAAGGTACCCGCACTGCCCCCGGTGAGCACGTTGCGCTCAAACCCGGTATTGCAGCGATGGCGGCCCATGCCGGGCTGCCGGTTGTGCCGGTGGCCACCAATTCCGGCTTTTTCTGGGGGCGGAATGCTTTTCTGAAGCGGTCTGGCGTGCTGCATGTGGCTATTGGAGCGCCTATTGCTCCGGTCAACCGGAAGCTCCTGCTGGGTGAGATTGAGAGCAGCTGGCGGGTTCTGGAACACGACTTTGCTGCGCAGGATCGGATTGCACAGGCCAGAGCGGCATCCCGGAGGGGATAACTCCGAACATCCTGTGGATAACTTTGTGGATGCACATCCTCAATTTTTCCGGTCCGGCAGGTAAATCTTTGTTTTTCATGTGGCGCGCCAGTAAAGCACAACGTGAATACTAGTAAAGAAATAAGTTCTGTTTTTGTTGAAAATTAAGAAAACCCTTAAAAAATAAGCATTTTTCAAATTTTAAACTTTTGTGAAGGTGTGTCTTGAGATTGTCATTTTTTTGGCCGTAGCCCGAAGCGGTGCTTGCTGCCGGGGCAGGGGCCAGATGTGGACAAAAATCGGTCTGTCTGAAAAAACAGCAACGCGGGAGCCTGTCGCACAGGAAGGCAGAGAAGCCTGAGGGTAAATTTGAGACGGCATGAAAATCTGGTAAGCTTTCTGGACCCTTTGCTCAGCCAGAGTTTTTCATGCCTCAGATGATACCCGCAGTTCCCCTTCCGCCCTTTTTGCTGCGCAATGCGCGTATCCTGCCAAATAGGGACGATATTCTGCCGTTACTGCCCAAAAAGGCCGTGATTGCGGAAGTGGGTGTGATGACGGGTGATTTCTCTCAGAAGATCCTCAGCATCTGCAAACCCCGGCAGTTTTATGCGCTGGATATTTTCAATGTGCATGAATTACCCGAAGTCTGGGGGCGTCCGTCGTCTGAAATGTTCGCGCATAAAACGCATCAGGCATTCTATGAATCCCGTTTTGCTCATCAGATTGCGCAAGGGCAGGTCAAGGTTCTGGCAGGCGATAGTGGCGTCATGCTGGAACAACTGCCTGAGCATGGTGTGGACGTTATTTATCTGGATGCTGACCATAATTATCAAGCTGTGGTGCGGGACCTTGAACTCTGTGAGAAAAAGCTGAAGCCCCATACCGGCCTTCTGGTGCTGAATGATTACATCATGGCAGATGGCGGCGGCCCCTATGGCGTGATTCAGGCGGCGCATGAATTTATGCTGCGTCATGGTTGGGAAATGGTTATTTTTGCCCTTCAGGACTACATGTATTGCGACATTGTGTTGCGCAAACACCCAGCAACCCGCCCGCGCCGTATTCTGCAAAGACTGGTGCAGAGGCTGGGCTATACCAAACTGGGGCGGTTCTGAGTGCGTAAGGCTCTGTCTCTGGCA
>NZ_CALLXM010000042.1 GCF_937875265.1 uncultured Acetobacter sp.
ATATTCCCAGCCTGCTGCCGCTCAAAATATTCCAGTGGTAGAGCAACAAGGCGGCTGAACACGTGCAAGGAAATTCGGGAGTCAACTCGCGTCGTAAGAACCAGGGACAATTCCCGACGCCCATAAGTCAGCAATATTTCATAAATTGAAAAAACGACAATCAACCCGCTGATTGAAATCAGCGTTGACATGGATTTATAGTTCACTACCCGGTCAATAACCTGCATGACGATCAGCGGCGGGAAAATCTGCAAGATACTCAGTGTCATGGACGCAATGGCAATATCACGCAGTGAACGCTTTTCCCGCAGTACTATCTTGGCCAGCCAAGTCATATTGATAGGCGCATCCGCTTCCGACTGATCCCGACGCCGTTTGATCAGCAGGATATCGCCAGTCCAGATCTTGCTCAGACGCAATTCATCAACCGGCACGGGGGCAGACGCTTCATCTTTCAGCGGGTCACGCAGCCAGACGACACCTTTCCCCGGGTCAGCGTTGACCATCACGGCTGCGGATCCATCACGAA
This sequence comes from uncultured Acetobacter sp., assembly GCF_937875265.1. Lineage (GTDB taxonomy): Bacteria > Pseudomonadota > Alphaproteobacteria > Acetobacterales > Acetobacteraceae > Acetobacter. The sequence continues at coordinate 530 of NZ_CALLXM010000042.1, forward strand.
ACATCAGCACAATCGGCGGTGAGTTAGTCATTTTGACCAGATAGCGCCACTTGATGCGCATACCTTTGGCGACCGCCCCCTGCTCTTCCAGCCAACGCGCCAGAGTCGCCGGGGAAGGCGTTTCCTCTTCCGGATCTGCGGCAAAATCCCGGATATCCAGTTCAAGCCCATGGAAACGGGCGGCAGCAAGCACTGCACGCAAGCGAATCATGGCTGGGGTCAGACGGGAGGCGCTTTCATGGCCTGGGTCAGAAGAGGGGCCAGAAACATCAGGCACATGATCAGTCTGGTTCACGAACAACCCTTTTAACAAAACCTAAAATACTTGATCCAGGCACTTTGGTAGCCAGTCTCTGGACAAGAGCTCTTATGACAGGGTGTGCGAATGACCTCAAAGTGTTTCTCGGTTTTATTCGCGCTACACTGTGTTATTTTTTCAATAATCGCAGGAAAAACGGCTGGGCGCAGGCTTCAGCGCATATAAAGAACTGACCAAAGGATCGGCTTGCAGACTCTGTATAAGACCTGACTTGTCCTGCGAAAGACAGATCAGATCAATTTGTTTGAAAAAAAAACACACTCCTCTTGCCCGTTCCTGCATCAAGCCGATCAGCAAGCGCCCCAGCTGGCCGCCCGTCTGGCAGCAAACACACAGACTTCCATGGTCAGAACCGGCTTCGGGCACTCCCCAGATCCGCACATCACCCCATCCGGCAGCGTCTGCCTCAGACGGCTCAACTCCGAGAAAAACCGCCAGGATATCGGTCTGCGCGTGCCCCCGGGCTTCCGCCGTAGAGAGAACCTGTAACCGGATCCGCTGATCCGTCGGGCCTTTCCTCATGACGGGGCTGGTGGACACAGATGCTGCTCTCTGGAATAACACTATGCCCTCCAGCTCCGCGTCCGAGCGGGGGCTTTCTTCCCGTTTTTTCTGATTTATGGGTGCCATGTCTTCTCGTCTTCCGCTTCTCGATGCTCTGCGCAATCAGGTCCTCCTGTGTGACGGAGGGATGGGCTCACGTATCCAGATGCTCGATCTGGATCTGAAACGGGATTACTGGGGGCAGGAAAACTGCACGGAAATCCTGACACTCTCCCGCCCTGACCTGATCCGGGAAATTCACCGCGGCTATTATGAAGCCGGGGCGGATATGGTGGAAACCAACACGTTCGGTGGCTCCCCTATCACTCTGAGCGAATTCGATCTGACTGACAAGACGCGTGAGATCAACCGCAACTCGGCCATTCTGGCGCGGGAAGCTGCGGAAAGCTTTGCGGATGGTCGCACCCGGTATGTGGTGGGGTCTGTCGGGCCGGGCACCAAGCTGCCCTCTCTGGGCAATATTGATTATGACACGCTGGAAGCCGCCCTTGCCGAACAGGGGCGCGGCCTGATTGAAGGCGGCGTGGATGCCATCCTGATTGAAACCTGTCAGGACACACTCCAGATCAAGGCGGCCGTCAACGGGATGAAAATTGCCCGCGCGGAAATGGGCACCACCACGCCCATTTTTGTGCAGGTTACAGTCGAGACGACCGGCACCCTGCTGGTCGGCCCCGATATTGCCGCCGCCACAACCGTTATCCACAGTCTGGATGTGGACCTGATGGGCCTGAACTGCGCCACCGGCCCGCAGGAAATGGCGGAACATGTCCGCTGGTTGTCAGAAAACTGGCCCCGCCTGATTTCCATCCAGCCCAATGCCGGGCTGCCGGAACTGGTGGACGGGCAGACCCGTTACCCCCTTTCCCCTGAAGACATGGCCACATGGGTCGAGCGCTTTATTGTGGAAGACGGGCTGAACATGGTGGGCGGCTGCTGTGGCACCTCCACCCCGCATATTGCCGCACTGGACGCCATGCTGCGCCGCCGCGCGGAAGGCACCGGCCAGCACCGCCCGGCCCCTGTGCCCAAAACATCCGTCTGGATTCCCTCCGTCGCCAGCCTGTATTCTCAGGTGCCTCTGCGGCAGGAAAACGCTTATTTCTCCATTGGTGAGCGTTGCAACGCCAACGGCTCCAAAAAATGGCGCGAATTGCAGGAAGCCCATGACTGGGACGGCTGCGTGGCCCTTGGCCGTGAGCAGACCGGGGAAGGCTCCAATGCGCTGGATATCTGCACCGCCTTTGTAGGCCGGAACGAGCGGGAGGAGATGGATGAAGTCATCAAACGCTTCACCTCCTCCGTCAACGCGCCACTGGTCATTGATTCCACTGAAGCCCCGGTGATTGAGGCAGCCCTCAAGCTGCATGGGGGCAAGCCCATCATCAACTCCATCAACTTTGAAGATGGAGAAGACCCGGCCTCTGAGCGTATGCGTCTGGCCCGTAAGTTTGGCGCGGCTGTGGTAGCACTGACGATTGATGAAGTCGGCATGGCCCGCCGCCCGGAAGACAAGCTGCGCATTGCCGCGCGGCTGGTTGAGTTTGCCTGTGACAAATACGGTCTGCCGCAGTCGGACCTGATGATTGACCCGCTGACCTTCACCATTGCCACCGGCGCAGAAGATGACCGCAAACTGGGCCAGTGGACGCTGGAAGGCATCCGCATGATCCGTGAGGCCTTCCCCGATATTCAGATTGTGCTGGGCCTGTCCAACATCTCCTTCGGGTTGAACCCGGCGGCGCGTGCGGTGCTGAACTCGGTCTATCTGGACCTTGCAGTAAAAGCCGGCATGACCGCTGCCATTGTGCATGTGTCCAAAATCCGCCCGCTGCACATGATTGCCCCGGAAGAAGTGAAGGTTGCGGAAGACCTGATCTTTGATCGCCGGACGGAAGACTACGACCCCCTGCAAAAACTGCTGGCTGTGTTTGCTGACCGCAAGGCATCTGAAGCCGTCAAACGCGAACGCGCCGAAACTGTGGAAGAACGCCTGCGCGACCGCATTGTGGACGGAGACCGCAAGGGACTGGAAATTGACCTTGATGAAGCGATGGCCAAAATGCCGCCGCTCGAGATTATTAACACCGTTCTGCTGGACGGGATGAAGGTGGTGGGCGAGCTGTTCGGGTCGGGCAAAATGCAGCTCCCGTTCGTGCTGCAATCTGCTGAGACCATGAAGGCCGCCGTAGCGCATCTGGAGCCGCACATGGAGCGGGCGGAAGGCCAGCAACGCGGCACTATCGTGCTCGCAACCGTTAAGGGGGACGTACATGACATCGGCAAAAATCTGGTCGATATCATTCTGACCAACAACGGCTATCGCGTGGTTAATCTGGGCATCAAGGTGCCGGTGGCGGACATGATCGAGGCTGCCCGCAAGGAAAAGGCCCACGCCATTGGCATGTCGGGCCTGCTGGTGAAATCCACCGTCATCATGCGCGAAAATCTGGAAGAAATTTCCCGTGCCGGTCTGGACCTGCCGGTGCTGCTGGGTGGCGCGGCTCTGACCCGTAACTACGTGGAAGAAGACTGCGTGGCCGCCTACGCCCCCACCGGGCGCGTGGCCTATGCGCGGGATGCGTTTGATGGCCTGACGCTGATGGATCAGATCGCGCAGAAGGGCTTTGATGACTATCTGGCTGCCATCAGCAAAAAGCGCGAAGGCAAGGCCACCCGCCGCAATGCCCGCGCACCGGAACAGGCTGAAACACGCGGCTTTACACCCATAGACCCGGCAGTCGCCCGCGCCCGCCGCGCACGGGTCACGGCGGATGAACCGACGCTGGCCCCGCCGTTCTGGGGCCCCCGCGTACTCACGGCCTCCCCCGAAGCCATTCTGCCGTTCCTGAATGAACGCGCCTTGTATCAGTTCCAGTGGGGCTTCCGGAAGCAGGGCCGCTCTCTGGATGACTTCCTGAAATGGGCCAAGCAGGACCTCCGCCCCATTCTGCGTCGCATGCTGGACCTGACCGCCAAAGAAAACATCCTGTGCCCGCAGGCCTCCTACGGGTACTGGAAAGCCGCAGGCGACGGGAACGACCTCGTGCTGTTTGAAGAAGATGGCACGACAGAAGCTGCCCGCTTCACCCTCCCCCGCCAGCCACGCGATGATGGCGAGTGCATTGCCGACTTCGTGCGGGATATCAACGAACCCGGACGTGATGTCGTTGGGTTGCAGGTCGTCACGGTTGGCCAGAAGGCCTCTGATGTTGCGCGGGACTGGTTTGAAGAAAACCGGTATCAGGATTACCTCTACCTGCACGGCCTCTCAGTTGAGATGGCTGAAGCCATGGCGGAATACACCCACAAGCGTATTCGGTCTGAACTGGGCTTTGCCGGGGAAGATGCGCGTGACATGGATGCGCTGCTCCAGCAGGGCTATCGTGGGTCTCGTTTCTCCTTTGGTTATCCGGCCTGCCCTCGCCTGGAAGACCAGCACCCCATCCTGCGGTTACTGAATGCTGAACGCATTGGTGTTTCCTTAACAGATGGCGATCAGCTCCACCCGGAACAGTCCACTTCTGCTCTTGTTATCCTCAACAAACATGCGAAATACTTCACAATCTGAGACCTGCCCGGGTCTGTAACTGCCCTCTGGTCAGGGCTATGCCGGGCTTGCCGGTCCTGACCTCTGAACCAGAAGGGAACAGTCACCTTGGAACTCCTGACCCTCGTTGATCTTGCCGGAAGCGTCGCCCTGCTGCTGTGGGGCGTGCATATGGTGCAGACCGGTGTGCAGCGGGCGTGCGGCGCACGGCTAAACAGCCTGCTTGCCCGCATGCTGGGCAACAGATTTCAAGCGTTTCTGACAGGGCTTGGCATTACAGCCGTCCTTCAGTCCTCCACCGCTACGGGGCTGATGATCACCGGTCTGGCCGCTCGTGGGCAGCTTGAGCTGGCCCCGGCACTGGCAGTCATGCTCGGTGCCAATGTCGGCACGACGCTGATTGTCCAGCTTCTCTCTTTTGATGTTGCAGCCATTGCACCTGTTTTTGTGCTGACTGGCGTCATTCTGTTCCGGCGCGGGCAAGGCACATGGCGGGATTCCGGGCGGGTCTTTATTGGTCTGGGGCTGATCCTCATTTCCCTGCGGCAGTTTCTCGTGCTGCTTGGCCCGTATACGCACAGACCGGAGCTGACTGCCGTGCTGGGCGCCATGAGCTCGCACAATCTGGCTGCTGTGCTTCTGGGCGCTATTATTACGTGGATCAGCCATTCCTCCGTCGCCACAGTTATGCTGATCACCACCTTTGCCACCAGCGGGACCATCCCAATGGAAACTGCGCTGGCACTGGTGCTGGGGGCCAACATTGGCACCTCCATCAACCCCGTGGTGGAAGGCAGCCGGACTGATCTGACTGCACGACGGATCTCCATGGGCAACCTGCTGGTACGCGCCGTAGGGGCCGGGCTTCTGCTGCCTGTGCTGCCCTGGCTGGGCGCCCTCATGGCCCGGATGGAGCCGGATGCCGCCCGTCAGGTGGCAGACTTCCATACGCTGTTCAACATCCTGTTGGCCCTGCTGATGGTTCCGCTGCTCAACAGCTATGCCCGCCTGATGATGCGACTTATCCCCACTCCACCACAAACCGCCCAGCAAACGCCCGGCATGCCACTATATCTGGATCGACTCCTGCTGGACAAAGCTCCGCAGCTTGCCGTGGGCAGCGCCACGCGGGAGGCTATGCGGCTGTGTGATATGCTGGCGGCCATGCTCCACGCCATGCGGGACGGTCTGACGTCCTCCGACCCCGCCTGCGCCGGAGCTGCCCGTCCGCTTGGTAATGCCATGGAAGATCTGGGCAACGCCATCCGCTCCTATCTGGCAGGACTGGACCCGGAAACCGCCAACCAGCGCGAAATGGACCGCGCAGAAGATATTCTCGCCTTCACCACCCAGATGCTGCATGCCGAAGATATTGTGGAGCGCAGCCTTGTCCCCATGGTGCAGAAAATGGCCCGCCAGCGCCTCCATCTGCCGCAGGACCTGCTGGCCCCGGTGCTAAGCATGACAACCCAGTTGACTACCAACCTGAACGTCTGTGCCACCGTGCTGCTGGGCACGGAGCGAGGCATGACCAATCCGCTGAATGGCCAGAAGGACTATTTCCGTGATCTGGAGATAGAGGCCACCACCGCTTATTTCGAGCGCCTGCGCAAACAGACATCCGACACTCCTATGATTACAGAAGGCAGCGACCTCTCCCTTCAGGATGAAGAGGTGACGTATCAGCTCACCCTGCTGCGCGACCTGCGCCGGGTGAACACGCATATTGTTGCGGCCTCCACCTACCCCATGACACCGGGAGAGGATGACGTATTCCTGCAAGGTCCATCACAGCCAAAGAGCACCTCCATAGCAGGGGAATAACAGACCTCTCAGACCACTCTTTTGCACCAGACACAGACCAGACCCACGCAGGAAGGTTGACCAGTCTCCCTTCTCCCGCCCATCATCTCGCCATGCCTTACGTGCCCGCCCCCAAACCTCTCTTCCCCTCCACTTCTGGACAGGCACCTGCCCCAGCCGGGACAGGCACGGCTTCCGCACAGACATCTGACCAGACGGTGCGGCCCGCCGCTATTAAACAGCTGAGCCGAGACGCGGGCCGACACGCCACGGCCTGTGCAGCAGCCTTTATTGCCAAAAATCGCACGGATATCATTCAGGAAAGTGCTGCTTTTCTGCGCAGTCTGGAGGCTATATGGGCGGAAGAAGGGCTGGACCCAACAGACGTATGGACAGAACTGCTACGTCGCATTGAGGTCGGGGACCTCTTTCTGCGTCTCAATCAGGCCCCTCATCGCAAGAAGCTGAATGGTAAACTCGCACGTCCGTGGCGCATTTCCACCAGCAAGCTCCCCTGAGAGACTTTTGAAACACCAGCTGAATCCCCGTGTCACCCACGGGCTGTTCGTGGCATAAACCCTGTCTTATGGCAGCCATTGACATCATTTCCCTTGTGATTGTGGGGGTTTCCGCCCTGCATGGTCTGTGGCGCGGCTTTACCCGGCAGGCGCTGGGGCTAGGTGGATGGATTCTGGCCATTCTGCTGGCCTGCCGATTTTATGCAGGGCTGATCCCGTGGACGAGCAGCTATCTGTCCAACCATCTGGCCGCCGAGGCCGCTGCCTTCGTCATCCTGCTGGTTGGCCTGCTGATTGCCGCCTCCGTGCTCTCATCCTTCATTGTCCGGCTGGTGCATCTCACAGCCCTCAGCGGTCTGGACCGCACTCTGGGGTGTGGCTTTGGGGCCATACGTGGAGGCTTACTTGTGATTCTGCTGTTTATGGCTGCCCAGTGGTTCATGACGCCAGAAGATATGACCAGCCTTGAAGAGAATGGACGGCTGACCCCTTATATTCGCCTCGGCACAACTTATATCCAACCTTTCCTGCCGGTTTTCGACGCGAAAGGGGTTGCGCGGAATCTCTCCACGGGTCATGACGCGAACCTGTAATCTCTTGCGGCCCTGTGCCGGCCATTTGCGGAGGCCCTGCGCACCGATGCTCTCCCACCCGAATCTTCCTGAAGCACCTACGGGTGCCTCCAGCCATGATGATGACGACCATTTTCATGAAGAATGCGCCGTTTTTGGTATCTGGAACGCCAAAGACGCCGCTGCGCTGACAGCTCTTGGTCTGCATGCCTTGCAACACCGGGGGCAGGAAGCCGCCGGTATCGTCTCCTACGATGGCCGCTTCCATTCCCACCGCGGACTGGGGCTGGTTGGCGATGTGTTCAATGACCCACGCGTGATGTCCACCCTGAAAGGGGATCGCGCCATTGGTCATAACCGTTACGCCACCACAGGCGCTACGCTGCTGCGCAACGTGCAGCCGCTGTTTGCCGAGTTCGCTTTTGGCGGTCTGGCCGTGGCCCATAACGGCAACCTGACCAACTCCGACTCCCTGCGTCAGGAACTTATCCGCCGGGGCTGCCTCTTCCAGTCAACCATGGACACGGAAGTTTTTGTCCATCTGATTGCCATCTCCCTCTACGCCACAGTGGAAGACCGCCTGATTGATGCGCTCAAGCGCGTAACGGGTGCGTATTCTCTGGTCGTGCTGTCCAAGGAAGCCCTGATGGGCGTACGTGACCCCATGGGTGTACGTCCGCTTGTTCTGGGCCGCCTGCCGGCTGAAGACGGCAAGGAAGGCAGCTGGGTTCTGGCCTCGGAAACCTGTGGTCTGGATATTATTGGCGCCGAGTTCGTGCGGGATGTAGAACCCGGTGAACTGGTGATTATCGACGAGAGTGGCATCCGTTCGCTGCGCCCGTTTGGTGAGACCAAGCCGCATTTCTGCGTGTTTGAATACATCTACTTCGCCCGTCCGGACTCCGTGCTGGAAGGCCTGCCCGTTTATGCCGTGCGCAAGCAGATCGGCAAGGAACTGGCACAGGAAAGCGGTGTGGATGCAGATGTGGTGGTGCCGGTGCCCGACTCTGGCGTGCCATCCGCCATGGGATATGCAGAAGCCAGCGGCATTCCGTTCGAGCTGGGCATTATCCGCAACCATTATGTGGGCCGGACCTTCATTGAACCCACCGACCAGATCCGTAATCTGGGCGTGAAAATGAAGCACTCCACCAACCGCCCCGCGCTGAATGGCAAGCGGGTTATTCTGGTGGACGATTCCATTGTGCGTGGCACGACCTCCCGCAAGATTGTGGACATGGTGCGCGCTGCCGGGGCGAAGGAAGTGCATATGCGCATCTCCTCTCCGCCGACCAAGCATTCCTGCTTCTATGGCATTGATACGCCTGAGCGCAGCCACCTGCTGGCTGCCAAGCATGATCTTGCCAAAATGGCAGAGCTGATTGGTGTGGATAGCCTGGCCTTCATCTCACTGGACGGTCTCTACCGCGCCATGGGCCATGAAAGCCGTGAAGCCTACCGTGAACGCTATTGCGATGCCTGCTTTACCGGGGATTACCCCATTCCTCTGATCGACCACGATCGGGAATTCGGCCCCGATTCAGCCTGAGGCTGAGTTTGCTACCAAAAAAGGCGGCCCCATTCCGGGCCGCCTTTTTTATTGATCTTCGCTCTCGTGCAGGATTTTATTTCTGAGTGTGAGACGCGGAAGCGGAAGCCTGCGTCGTGCTGTCCGGCACAGGCGGCATCATCCGCAGCTGAGCCGCAGCCTGATCAGCCAGCTGACCCAGAAGCTGGCTAAGGGCCTGCACCATCGGCATGGTGCCTGAGGAGGCCGCAGGGGCCTGTACCAGCACACGCTGCATATAGAACTGACCGTTTGCAGCCGGAGCCCCGGCTTCCGCCCCTTTAACTGACAGAGCAGCCTCAATTTCCACCGCACCGGAGGGACCGGTGGAGAAGCGGGTTACGGACAACTCCACATAGGCCTGCGGCTCGGTAGACACAGCGTCATTTTCTGCAAACACGCTGGTGCCCGGAAAACGCTGCGCCAGATCCCCCGCCAGTGTGCGGCTGATCTGCCCCGCCAGAGAATCCCCCCATGCATCATTGGCAGAAACCGTCAGTTTGTAGCCGGTGTCTGCTGTCACAATGCGGTCCCGGTCCAGCCCGGAGGCAATGGTGGGCTGACGCACTTCAATAAAGCGCGGGCCACCCGGTGCGGGCTGCCCCGGCACAACAGACAACGTATAGAGCGTCGGCCCGGCCCCGCTGGAGCAGGCGGTCAGCGTGGTTGCCATCACGCCCAGCCCAACAGCGCCAAGCAGCAGGCTACGGCGGGGGAAAGAAGCCTGAAGGCGGCGTGAGGAAGAAGAGAACGTCATGCTTTACCGTCCCGATATCAGCGCAGTGGGGTGGTTTGTCAGGAACTCGGACAGGAACCGCAGAGACCGCGCCGTCTGCCCAAGCTGGATAACCATAGCCTGAAGATTTCGATGGAAATCACTGTTGCCACCATAGCCTGCCAGCAAATGATTGGCGTTTTGCAGGGTCTGATCCAACTGATTGGCCATCTCAGGCAAACGCTGCATCAGAGGCCCCATGCCACTCCGCAACTGGGTGGTGAGCGCCTGAAGGTTCTTCAGAGACTCTTTCAGGCTGGCCATGGACTGTTTCACATCCGGGCTGGTCAGCGTCTGATCCACGTGAGCCAGCAGGTTGTTGGCATTCACGCCAATCTGCTCAAACGGCATATCGGCCAGACGGGCAGCCACGGTCGAGAGGGAATCCATGATACCGCTCATGCCACCCGCCTGACTCGGAATAATCAGCGTCTGCCCTTCCATGGCAATCGTTGCTGGTGGCGGATTTTTCACAAAATTCAGAGAGATCATGGTCTCGCCGGTCAGCAGGCTGGCACTGTCGGTGGAAGCACGGAGGCCATTTTCCACCAGCGTCCTGAACATGTCTGTTAACGCACCATGATGAATTTCGTTGGCAGACAACACACGTTCCGGCTGGATCTGCATACCAATCCGCACACGTGGATGACCGGCCTTCTGGTCCAGATCCAGCTTCACGCTGGTCACGCTACCAATCTGGATCCCGAACATGGTGACCTGACTGCCAGGTACCAGCCCTTTGACGGAAGAGGTTACATAAGTCGCCAGAGGCACACGCTCATGATACCCGGCGCTCTCCGCGTCTTCCTGACTGTCATACAGTTTGAAAACAGTATCAGCCGGAGCTTCGTCGCTTTGATCCTGATCCTTCTCACGCGGCAGACCGAAAGCAACACCACCGGAGAACAGCGCCTGAAGGGACTGCATCTGCACCTTCAGCCCGCCTGCCCCGAACCCGACCTTCACGCCGGAGACGTTCCAGAACCGGGTATCCGGATACAGGTAATGGTCATACGGCTCACGGACAAAGAGCTGGATAAGGATCGGTCCACGGCCACCGGGCGGCATGGTGTAGCCCAGCACTTCCCCCACATCCACATCACGGAAGAAGACCGGAGCCCCCTGCCCGATGGAACCGATGGTGGGGGTGATGAGTGTATAGGTCCGCCCCGGCTGGTCAGACCGCACGCCGGGGGGGGCTTCCAGCCCACGGAACTCAACCTTGCGGTGGCCCTTATCTGCATCGCCCCCCTCCAGACCGGGATCAAACGCGATATAGGCCCCGGACATCAGGGTCTCCAGTCCGGTAATGCTAGCACCGTTGATACGGGGCCGCACCACCCAGAACCGGGCCTTATCCGTCAGCATAGGGCTGGAGCCTGCATTCATATGGATGCGCACATTCACATGTCGCAGGTCATCCGTCAGAGAGATACCCTGCACGGTGCCCAGCACCACGGCTTTGTTCTTCACCTGCGTCTGGCCACTTGTCAGGCCATCTGCGGTGTCAAACACAACGGTAATTTCCGGCCCGTCATTGGCAAAGCTTTTCCAGATCAGAAATCCCGCAATCAGTACCGAGAGAACGGGAATAATCCAGATGATGGAAAACCGGATACGACGCACGACAGCATCTGGCATCGCGCTGTCATATTCGTCGGGAGACTGATGATTATTCTGTCCGTTCACGCCCTGTCCGGCTCCATGTTATCCAGATATTCACTGGTTTGTGCAGGTGTCTGGCCACACCGCCGGGCAATACCGGCCGTGCGGGCAAAAACCGTGTCGCCATTTTCACCTGCGGCATCCCACATCAGACGCGGGTCAAATGTGTGAACCGCAAAAATTGTCAGCACAACAACAGCAGCAAAACACACCATGCCACCATTGGCTGTAATACTTGCCATATGGTTGAACCGCACCATAGCAACAAGAATAGAGACCATAAATACGTCGATCATTGACCACCGGCCAATAATATCAATGATACGATACAGCTTTGACCTGAAGGCCAGATGCCTGCGGGATTTATGTCGCGTCGTCATGACCATGTAAGACAGGCCGACCACTTTAAGCACTGGCACCGTCACGCTGGCAAACAGCACGAGCAGGGAGAGAGGGATCATTCCATCCACCCACAGCTCAATCGCGCCCTCCACAATGGTATGGCCGGTCCCGGCCCCCATGCGGATAACAGTCATGACCGGGTAAATATTGGCCGGCAGATAAAACACAATAGCCGAGACCAAAAGCGCCACGCTGCGGCTCATGCTGTTCGCTTTGCGACGCCGGACCACATGGCCACAACGCGGGCAGTACCCTGCGGGCTGTGTAACATGCACCGGCCTGTCAAACTCCAGCACGAGCCCGCAGGAGAGGCAGGAGACACGGTTGGAGGAAGGCATGAGCGGCTCTTCCCCCACAGCCACAAAGGTCAGCGGCAGGCGTGGCCCGCGCATGGGCCGCATGAACCAATCAATTTTTCTGTGCCGCCAGATAATTTCCGTATCCAGCGTAGCATCCGTCGCGGCCATGGAGACCATTAGCCCGGCGACCAGATACACCGCCGCCCCAACCTGCACGAAAGCCAGATCCACCAGCTTGGTATAGGCCACGAACACGCCCAGAATATACACTTCCACCATGGACCAGGGGCGCAGCAGCTCATACCACTTCATCAGATGTGGCACCCATGAGGGCAGGCTGGGCCGCAGGGCGGCTGTCAGGATCATGCCCATCATGGCAATAACGATACCGGGCGCCAGAATGGTGGCAATGGCCACCAGCACGCCCACCTCACCCCAGCCTTCATGCAAAAGCTCAATCGGCCCGGTGAGAATATCCACCGTGCGTTGCCGCCCGTAAAGGTCCAGCATCATGAGGGTGGAAAACAGCATGGCGACGTACAAAGCCGCTGATGTGATGCAAAATGCCAGAGGGGTCGCGATAGGTGCCGTCTTGTTACGCCGGTCAAGCGACTGGTTACAGCGCGGGCAACGGGCCTGCGTTCCCGGCTTCAGTTCCGGCAGTTTCTGGATCAACCCGCAACACGGACACTCCATGACACCTTCAAGAACCTGAACGTGCCGGGTGTGATCCACCGATGTATCCTGAACAGGCATCACGGCTTCACGCATTAAATCGGTAAATTGCGACACGCTCATGATGCCGACCTTAGAACGAAAAAAATCTGAACGTAATAGTCATGTCACAAGATTGCAGCCATGCGAGGCCAGCACGAGCCGCGGAAAGCTCTAAAATATCTTCTCATTTCCGTGCCTTTCCCCGTTGCGTTTCCTGAAATGCCATGATACCCAGCCTCTCGAAAGTGAGTATGCCCGCTTAGCTCAGTTGGTAGAGCACGTCATTCGTAATGATGGGGCCGGTGGTTCGAATCCTCCAGCGGGCACCACTTTCGTTTTCCTGAAAACTTCACGCTAAACCGACATCTTGCAAGACGAGACGCGCACCTGCGTTTCAAGCTCTCGCAGCGCTTTTCGGGCGGCTTTATTTTATAAGTTGCACTGGCCCTGCTGATGGCCAGACAGGGCACTTTAACGCGGCGTCAGCCCATACAAGCTGATTGTCAGGTGGTGCCCGTTGGAATAGTTCACCCCGGTTACGGAACCATAGGTTTGAACACGGCTGCGGGCAGGCCCGAGAGCTGCGAGGAACGCCTCGCTATCCTTCACATCAACCAGAGCAACGGCGCAGGCTTCATTGCCCTGCATCCGGTGCGCAGCATCCGCAGCCCCTTCCAGATGCACCTTGCCACCCAGCAGGAACACAAGGCTCGGCTCAGAAAACGAGACGGATGAGACATCCATCTGCGCGCAGGGCCGGTGCGTATGGACGAGAGCCGTCAGGCGCGGTGCCATCCAGATGCTGTGCAGGCGGGGCACCACCACCAGAAACAGCCCGGCATACAGCAACACGGCGCATGCAGCGCTTGTCAGCAACGCTTTGCGCAGTTCTGAGCGACAGATAAAGGCTACGGAAAGAGCGATAAGTGGCACGCTGCCACCCGCCAGAATCAGGGCCGGGGCAGAAACCACATGCTCCAGCTTCCACATCAGCACCGGGCCAGCCAGAGCGAGCGCGACACCGGCAATGGTCCACAACACGCCATACGCCCACAGCGCCAGCCGCGCCCAGAGGGCACGCGGCCAGCCAGCCCAGACAGGCGCGCCCTGTGCCAGCATTCCGGCAGTCAGAATAGCAATGGCCGGATAGGTGGGCAGCACATAATGCGGCAGCTTGGTAGCAATGGCTTCAAACACCACCCAGTGCGGAATAATCCAGCACAGTAGATATTTGACCGGTAGGAGTTTACGGCTTTTCCAGACAGCAGGCAGAGCAGCAGCTGCAAAAAATGAGCCGGGCCAGAAGGCGATCAGGAAGACCAGCAGATGATATCCGGGGGGCAGACCGTGCGCCTGCTGGCCGGACGCCACCTTGCCCAGAAAATTAGTCCCCACCGCGCGGCGGAAAAACTCGCCATGACTAACCACACCAATGGCCACACACCAGGGCAACAGAATAGCCAGAGACACCAGCCAGCCCCATGCGGGCCGAAGCCTGCGCCACAGGCTGAAATTCCGCTCCATAGCCGCAAGACAAAGCGGCGTGGCCAGAGACGGAATAAGAACAACCGGGCCCTTCAGCATCAGGCCAAAGCCGATCGCCCCCCAATAGAGCAGAGCTGTACGCAACAGTGTGGGTCTCTCAGCCTCACGGTCACACAACGCCCGCAGCAGGGCCGCCTGCGCCAGCAGAACACTGAGCAGAAGAGTGGAATCAATTGTGCCCATCCGGCTTTCCGCCGTGACCAGCACTGACACCATCAGCAACAGGCCTGCCCCCAGCCCGGCAGTCGCGCCAAACAGCATGGAGCCCATCCACGCCGTCAGCACCACAGCTGCCGTCATGGCCAGCAGAGAAGGCAGCCGATACGCCCACACTTCCCGTGTGTTCAGAGTGCCTGACGCCGCAACAGAGGCAGCTTCCAGCCAGTAGATTCCAGCAGGTTGCAGGTAGCGGGGCTTGTCCTGAAAGCGGACATCCACAAAATTCCCGCTTTCCAGCATCTGGGCCGTCGCTTCCATATAGCGCGGCTCATCACGGTCAAACGGCGGGGTTGAGGCCCGACCCGGTAAAAAAAGGAAAAACGCCAGCAGACCGAGCAAAGCCAGTGCACGCCCGGACAGACTGCGCTGCCCCCAGCGTGGGTTTAGCATTCGCGGACCGAGCGAGGCAGACGGGTGCGGTTACGCAGCCAGATCACACCCAGCAGGTCACGAACCCCGACCAGAGCACGGTTAAAATTGGTATATTTGGAGTGCCCATGCAGGCGCGGGCGGTGCTTTACGGGGTGGCACAGCAACGGCACACCGTACGACCCCAACAATGCAGGCAGGAAACGATGCAGCCCTTCAAACTGAGGCAGCTTTAAAAACGCCTCACGCTGGAAGAGTTTGATCGGAGCCCCTGTGTCTGGACATTCATCACGCAGCAGACGACGGCGCAGGCCGTTGGCAAAACGGGTTGCAAACCGACGAGACCAGCCATCTTTCCGCTTTTTTCGCACACCGACCACAAGCGGCGGCGTGCCGTTAGCGGAACGGGCCAGTTTCAACAGACCGATCAGTTCACGCGGGTCATCCTGACCATCACCATCAATAGTGGCAATCCACTCACCACGCGCGGCGGTAATGCCGGTGCGAAGGGCAGCGGATTTTCCGTAACACTGATTATGGGAGAGAACACGCAGACCAGGTAAAACTTCGGTCCGCATTTTCTGGAGGATGGCCACGGTATCATCCCGGCTGCCATCATCCACAAAAATCACTTCAGTTTCTGGCAGATGCTCAAAAGCTTCAGCCAGTTCCTGGCAGACAAACGGGAGGTTATCCCGCTCATCAAGAACGGCAATGACAATACTCAGAACCGGAGCGTTACCATTCCGGGAAGAAGGTTGCGCGTTCAAACCTGATCAATCAGCAATCAGGCTGCATGACGCGCAAGAGCAGCAGGCAGATTTGCAATGGCCTGATCGACCAGCGATTCCGCCTTCTGCTGGTCAACAGACTGAGCAATGACACCGCGTGCCGCTTCAACCGCAACATCCACAGCGGCCTGACGCACTTCTTTAATGGCTGCGCGTTCTACCGCAGCAATCCGGTCACGCGCCATCTGTTCATGGCGCTGCACAGCAGCTTCTGCTTCTGCACGGGCTTTTTCAGCCAGTTCAGCCGCATGCTTGAGAGACTGCTCAACCATGGATTTTGCTTCAACCAGAGCCTGCTCACGCTCACGCGTGGCATCTTCCAGCATCTGCTCGGCTTCCCGGCGCAGCTGAGCAGATTCGTCCAGCTCCTGACGGATGCGGGCTGCACGGCTATCCAGCACTGACGTGATGGGAGCCCACAACTTGCGGCCAAAGAAGACGAAGAACAAAACGAAGGAAACAGCGAACCAGAAACCCGCTTCGTGAAAAATGCCAGACATGACTATTAGTCCTCCCGGAGCCGGTCAGATATTCCGGTGCGCAATCGCACCGTCAACCTTCTGCGCCACAAGCTGGGCGTCGGGCGTAACACCTGTCAGGCGGGAAACGAGCGCCTGTGTTGTATCAGCCGCAATTTCTTTGAGTGTGCCGAAAGCTTGCGCTTTTTCGGCAGAGATACGCTTTTCAGCATCAGCAATTTCAGCTGTCAGACGTGCACTGATGTCTGCCAGTTTCTGATCTGTAGCGTGCTGTTCTGCATCCAGCGTTTTCTGCAGATTAGCCTGAGCTTCAGCCATGGCATCCTTGCGGGCCTGCTGAAGTTCCGCCACTGCCTTGTCCGCATCCTGTTTTGCAGCGCGCGCAACATCGAGATCACCCGAGATACGCTTGCTCCGGTCTTCCAGAACACGACCAACACGCGGCAGCATTACCTGGCTCAGCACCAGGTAAAAGCCGAGGAAAATCACAGCACCCCAGATTACCTGACCGGTAACCAGGGGGTTGTGAAAATCAAGCTGAGGCATCCCCGTGGCGTGTGCACCAGGTGCAGCCATTACCAGAAGAGACACGCCGGAAACCGTAGCGAACAAACCGGCACGGACCATCTTCATCATGACACCCACAGAGAGAGCCTCCCTTTTCCTACCGTTTATCAGACGAAGAGGATCAGGAACGCGATGAGAAGCGCGAACAGCGCAATAGCTTCTGTCAG
Source organism: uncultured Acetobacter sp. (assembly GCF_937875265.1). GTDB lineage: Bacteria > Pseudomonadota > Alphaproteobacteria > Acetobacterales > Acetobacteraceae > Acetobacter. The sequence goes on from NZ_CALLXM010000042.1 coordinate 17,418, forward strand.
CGCGAAGCCCAGCATACCCAGACCGAACACATGCGGACGAGAAGCGGGGTTACGAGCAATGCTGCTCACCAGCGTTGAAAAGATGTTGCCGAGGCCGATACCAACGCCGGCGAGGGCGATCACGGCGATACCTGCACCGATTTCCCGGGCTGCAGCGATGTCCATATCAGTCACTTCCTTGTTAAAAAGTATAGTTCAAACGAAACGGGCAAAGCAGCTCAGTGAGCCACGGCCTCCCGCAGATAGATGCACGTCAGAATGGCAAACACATAGGCCTGCAGCACGCCAACAAGCAACTCAAGAGCCACCAGCGCCATGTTAATGGCAATAGGCCCAATCGCAAACACATCACCCACCACACCAAAACCGGCGAGCATAATGACAAAGCTTGCGAAAATATCGAACATGACGTGTCCGGCGACCATATTTGCAAACAGTCGGATGGACAGGCTCACGGGGCGAGAGAGAAAGGACAGGATTTCAATCGGGATCAGCAGCGGCGCGAGGAACATGCTGGCACCAGCCGGCATGAAGTGCGCGAAGAAGCGAAAGCCCTGCACCTTGAACGACACGATAACCGTCAGCAGGAAGACCATGACCGCAAGGGCCAGAGTCACTGCAATATGACTGGTAAACGTGAAGGAGAAAGGCAGCAGGCCGATATAGTTCCCGGCCAGAATAAAGAAGAACAGCGTGAAGATGAACGGGAAAAACGCCGTGCCTTCCGGCCCGATGGTGTCCACCGCCATGCTGTGAATGAATTCGTAGCACACCTCGGCAGCAGCCTGGAAACGACCAGGCACCACAGCAGCAGGACGCATACCGAAATACAGAAATGCCAGAACCAGGCACGCAGCCAGGATCATGTAGAGAGGTGACTGACTGAAGCGCAGTGCCTCACCAAGCCCGCCAAGAACGGGACGAAGCTCGAACTGACCAAGTACGTCGATACTGGAACCGCCCGCCAAAACCGTTCTCCCACTCCACTGTGCCCGGATTATCTGCCCGGGCCTTCAGCTTTTTAACTTCACTGTTCCGGTGGCTTTACCAGCCGCCAGACATTCAGCACTCCTGCACTTCCGCCCATCAGCGCGAAGATAATCAGGAAGATGGCCCGGGTATGGAACCAATGGTCCAGACCCCAACCTACCGCGACTCCTACCACCAGAGCGGAAATCATTTCCGTTCCAGCTCGGAGCGCCACCGCTGGCAAGGATTGTTCATCCTTATCAGACTGACTGGCTTTTTCGGCCTCCTCTACCCGACCGGAGCGGCGTTCTGCCTCTCTCAATCGCTTAGCGAAGGACTCGTCGCTGTCTTCACCCATACTTCGCACCTCCAGAAGGGTGCAGGCGCTTGCTAACGGCGCTGCCATATCCTGTCAAGGAAGCATCCGTAGCACTGAGTGGAAAATCCGTCACCTATGCAAAAAAAGCGCATAAAATGACTATTCCGCCTCCGTCAGGATACCGCTTCGGCCTCAGGTTCAGGCGCACCGACCAGCCCTTTGGCAAAATCCTGTGCGGAGAAGGGGCGCAGATCTTCCGCCTGCTCACCCACACCCACGGCATGAACCGGCAGACCGAAACTATCCGCCAGCGCCACCACAATGCCGCCACGGGCCGAGCCATCCAACTTGGTCACCACAAGGCCGGTCACGTTCACCAGCTCACGGAACACCCGCACCTGCTCCATAGCGTTCTGCCCGGTGGTGGCATCCAGCACCAGCAGGACGGAATGAGGCGCTGTTTCATCAAACTTTCGCATAACGCGAATAATTTT
>NZ_CALLXM010000043.1 GCF_937875265.1 uncultured Acetobacter sp.
GGAGCAGGAGCAGGAGCAGGAGCAGGAGCAGGAGCAGGAGCAGGAGCAGGAGCAGGAGCAGCGGGTGTGGTGCTGATCTGCGGATCTGCGGAGGGTGCTGGTGTGGCTGCACGCTGCTGCAAGCCAGTTATGGCGGGCGCGGCGTTAGATAGCGGTGGCGCAGGTGGCGTATCTGGCTGGGGAGGCACAGCTGGTGCCATCACGGGGGCAGGCACAGAGGGCCCTGATGCTGCGGGGGACACCGTTTGAGCCACCGCAACCGCAGGGCTGGCGGCCAGAAAACAGATCAGAGCAAGGCGCAGGATCGGGGAGCCCGATGCGTCTGAAGGCGTGGGTGCAGGCGGCACGGGTCGTGATAACGGACTTCCGGCGCGTGTCCTGTCCTGATAGGCACTCATGGCTGTCTTCCCTCTGGCTGCGGCGGAACGCCGGGGCACAAGAGAGTTGGCCGCAGCGGTCAGTCTTTCAAAAGTTCTGAAAAGGCATCAGAACCCTGCTCTGGTCGTGAAACAGAAACGATGAAACCCCTTGCGGGTTTTGCGGCGGAGCTTAACTGTTTATGCTTTGGCCGCTCTGCCGGGAGAACCCGCTACCCGGAGCCTTATTCCTGTCAGGAGTTTTGTCCATGTCGTCCATTCCTTCAAGTCCTGGCGCTCTGGCTGTTACAGACCAGATGTTTTTTGATAGCCCCAGTGCCCTGCTGGACCGCGCAGATGCGGAAGCCCTGACCCGCAAAGCGCTGGACGGGATGGATGATGGTGAACTGTTTCTGGAATATCGGGAAAGTGAAGGCATAGCGCTGGATGACGGTGTTATCCGCTCAGCCTCTTTTGATACCAGCAGCGGCTTTGGCCTGCGAGCAGTCCTGGGGGAAGAAACCGGGTTTGCTCATTCGGATGACCTCAGCCGTTCCGCTCTGGCCCGCGCCGGAGATGCTGTCAGTGCTGTGCGCGGTGGCCGGTCAGGCACCATGGCCGACGCTGCCCGTTCCACTAACCAGCGATTGTATACGGACGCCAACCCGCTGGGTGAGACAGATTTTGCCGCCCGTTCCGGCCTGCTGACTCAGATTGATGCTTATGCCCGTGGGCAGGATAGCCGTGTGGTGCAGGTCATGGCGTCTCTGTCTGGTGAATGGCAGGCTGTGCAGATTATCCGTGCCGATGGCGCGCGTGTGGCAGACTTACGCCCGCTGGTGCGGCTGAACGTTTCTGTGGTGGTGGAACAAAACGGGCTGCGTGAAAGCGGGAGCTACGGTCTGGGTGGCCGGTATGAAATCAACCGTCTGCTGGAAGCGGAAACATGGCAGGGTGCTGTGCATGAAGCACTGCGGCAGGCTCTGGTGGCTCTGGAGGCTAAGCCTGCTCCGGCGGGGGAAATGGAAGTTGTTCTTGGTGCTGGCTGGCCCGGTATTCTGCTGCATGAAGCTGTGGGGCATGGGCTGGAGGGAGACTTCAACCGTAAGGGCACCTCCGTCTTTGCCGGGCGCATGGGCACACGTGTTGCTGCTCCGGGCGTGACGGTAATTGATGATGGATCCCTGCCGGACCGTCGCGGAAGCCTGACTATTGATGATGAAGGCACACCAACGGGCCGCACCACGCTGATTGAAGATGGTATCCTGAAAGGCTATTTGCAGGACCGCCTGAATTCCCGCCTGATGGGCGTAAGCCCGACGGGTAACGGTCGTCGGCAGTCCTACGCGCATATGCCGCTGCCGCGCATGACCAATACGCTTATGCTGCCGGGTCAGGCTTCAACTGAAGATATGATCAGTTCCATGAAGCGCGGCCTGTATGCCGTGCATTTTGGCGGCGGACAGGTGGATATCACGTCTGGCAAGTTCGTGTTCTCGGCCTCCGAAGCCTATCTGGTGGAAGACGGCAAGATTACTGTTCCCGTCAAGGGTGCGACGCTGATCGGGAACGGAGCGGATGCCATGACGCATGTTTCCATGATTGGCAAAGACATGGAGCTGGACCCCGGTATTGGCACTTGCGGCAAAGCCGGGCAGGGCGTGCCGGTTGGGGTGGGTCAGCCTACCCTGAAAATGACTGGCCTGACGGTTGGCGGCACCGCCTGACACAGGCAACGCGGGCAGAAAAATAAACTGAGAGTTCATACCGGCATCCTGAAGGGCAGGAGGAGCCGGGCCGGGTAATCCTGCTCCAGCGGCAGGCAGAGGCGTAAACAGGAATTAAAGAGAATGGTCGAAAACGGGTTTCAGAGTTCCTTCATGCAGGAAGCCGCAGCACGCGGTTTCATTTTTCAGTGCACGGACCCCGCTGCACTGGATGACGCGATGGCGAAGGGTTCTGTAGCGGCCTATATCGGCTTTGACCCCACAGCAGACAGCCTGCATGTGGGCAGCCTGATCCAGATTATGATGCTGCGTCTGCTGCAAAAGCATGGGCATCGCCCTGTGGCTCTGATGGGTGGTGGCACAGCCAGAATTGGTGATCCGTCTTTCCGTGAGGAAGCCCGGCGGTTGATGACGGAAGAGACCATCAGTGCCAATCTGGCCGGGATTGAGGGCTGTCTGCGGCAGTTTCTGGCCTTTGGTGGCGGTGCGTCCGATGCCATTCTGGCCAATAATGCCGACTGGCTGGACAAGCTGGCCTATATTGACCTGTTGCGGGATGTAGGGGTGCATTTCTCCATCAACCGCATGTTGTCCTTTGATTCTGTCAAAAACCGTCTGGACCGTGAGCAGGGTCTGACCTTTCTGGAGTTCAACTACTCCATTCTTCAGTCCTACGATTTCCGGGAACTGAACCGCCGCCACGGTGTGGTGCTTCAGCTTGGCGGGTCTGACCAGTGGGGCAATATTGTCTCCGGTGTGGATCTGGTGCGCCGGACGGACCAGAAAAGCGTGATGGGCCTGACGACCCCTCTGCTCACCACATCCTCTGGCGTTAAAATGGGCAAGACGGCTAACGGTGCTGTGTGGCTCTCTGAAGCGCGCTTGCCGGTGTTTGATTACTGGCAGTTCTGGCGCAATACGGAAGATGCGGACGTTGGCCGCTTCCTGCGTCTGTTTACGGACCTCCCGCTGGAAGACTGTGCTCGTCTGGAATCCTTACAGGGTGCAGACATTAACGAAGCCAAGAAAATTCTGGCGACCGAGGCTACAGCCCTGTGCCACGGGCACGAGGCGGCTCAGGCCGCAGCACAAGCCGCCCGTCAGACATTTGAAGAAGGTAAGCTAACCGCAGCTGATCTGCCTGTACACACTGTGCCGCAGGCTATGCTGGCGGAGGGTGTGCCGGTTTTCCGTCTGTTTGTGGAGGCCGGACTGGCCAAAACCAATGGGGAAGCACGACGACTGGTACGCGGGGGCGGTGCCCGTGTGAACAACGCTGTAGTGCAGGATGAAAACGGCGTGATTGCAGAAAAAGACATGGTGGAAGGGGCTATTCGGTTGTCTTCTGGCAAGAAGCACCATGTTCTGGTCAAAGTTGGGTAGTCTCTTCTTCCAACCGAATAAGGCGACAGGAGTGAGCCGCATGAAACGAACCCCTCTGATTATAGGTTGTCTGGGGCTTATGGTGGTCGGCACACTCGCCGGTTGTGCCGGCCCGATTTATGGCGGGGGGTATGACTATTACGGATACACTCCGTCTGGCGGCTATGATGATTACTACGGTTATGGCTCCGGCCCGCGCTGGGGCTATGCCGACAGGCGCGCCCGTCCGTTCCCCGGCGGAAGCCGCCCCGGTATAGCGCCCCATCCGGGTGGCCGACCGGGTGGTGGCGGTGGTCCGCGTCCGCCAGGTCCGGGCGGTGGTGGTGGCCATGGCCCCGGAGGCGGAGGTGGTCCCGGTGGCGGTGGTCATGGCGGCGGCGGTCGACCCGGTGGTCCGGGCCGCTAACACGCTCTTTTAAAAACCACCCAGGTCGATCTGGCGGGCTGCTTATGCCCGCATCCAATCCCTTTTAAGGTCTTGTGATGTGCCACAAAGGGCGCCAGATCGACCGTGCCGTGCCGTGCCGTGCCGTGCCGTGCCGTGCCGTGCCGTGCCGCTCATTTCTGTTTTTGTATTGTCTACAGGGACCGCGTCCCTACGGATGACTGCACCGACCTCGGACATGCCAATCAAGCAGTGGCTGCTTCGAGCATACAGGCCGTAAACGGCTCTCATGGTACTATTCTTGTCTCATTTTACATCTGCACGACTATGAGCAGCGTCAGAGCGGTCTGATGGCAGATGCTGGCGTTAGCCAGAGCTTTTATTGCCTACCGGAAAACGCAGGAATCCCACTATTTATCCACAGCGTATGGAGTCGCTTTTTACTGGTTTTCTGAGTCGTGCACCGAGGTTGCACCCGTTATCCACAGGTTTACCCACGACAGGATTTTTCTCACGCTTTTTGGGGAAATTAGAAGTGAGTGTTGTCTGTGCGGAGCCCATCAAAGCCGATGGAGATGCGCAGTGCGCAAGGGCCACAGGGGTAGATAAAAAAGAGACACACGCTTGTTGAGTGAGGGAGCCCGGATACCTTATTAGTAAGGCACGGTGGTCACTTTGTAAGCGCAGCCAACGCCCCGCAAGGAGCGGGCGGGCTGGAAGCATTTGCGCTACGACTTTTAAAAAAGAAGAAGGCTGGTGCTGCTGGACAGGATTGAACTGTCGACCTCTCCCTTACCAAGGGAGTGCTCTACCACTGAGCTACAGCAGCCCGCTGGCGGCGTTCTAGCTGTTCACGCCAAACGCCGCAAGTCTGTTTCCGCTTAAAAGCGGAATTAATCGTCGCGGTGGGTTTTTTCCATCCGTTCATGCTGTTCCTGCGCCTCAATAGACAGGGTGGCAATCGGGCGGGCTTCCAGACGACGCAGGGTGATAGGCTCACCCGTTTCCTCGCAATAGCCGTAGGAGCCGTTCTCAATGCGCTGGAGGGCAAGGTTGATCTTGCCAATCAGCTTACGGGCACGGTCACGGGTACGCAGCTCCAGCGCGCGGTCTGTCTCCACACTGGCGCGGTCTGTAATGTCGGCTTCATGAATGCCGCCTTCAGAAAGGCTGGCAAGAGTATCCCCGGCCTCTTTCAGGAGTTCAGCGCGCCACTTCAGGAGTTTCTGTCTGAAATATTCCGTCTGAAGAGGATTCATAAACTCTTCATCTTCTGACGGGCGATAGTCTGGCGGTAGAGTAATCATGTCAGTTGTCAGCCTTTGCAATGACAGGACACCTGCCTTGAAAGAATGACGCGGCTTATAGCGGTGTGAACTCCGAACGCCAAGAACATTATGAGATTCCAGAGGAAGAAAAAGGACAGCATAGGCATGCAGCCCGCGTGATATGGCCAAGAAAAGAGAGTGCGGCCCGCGTGCTAATAACAGGAAATATTTAAGTTTTCTTACAAACTGGCGTCGTGCTGCTGCTCTGGCCAGAACGGTGGGCTGCTGCTGAGGCCGCCAGAAGCCACCCGGCAAACATGAAAATCCAGCCTGCTGTGGGGAAGGAGAGCAGGGCGCTGGTGGAGGCCACAGGCCACAGGACCACACAGCACATGACAAACAGCATGGCCTGCTGGGGGTTCTGCATCGGGGCTAGTGCGCGCAGGCCAGTGCGGAACCAGCAGGCCAGCATCAGCCCAAATGCCACCAGTCCTGGCAGCCCTGCTGTAGTGGCAATTTGCAGATAGTAATTATGGGGGTGGATGTTGCAGCCCTTGCCTGTGTCACTGTCCAGTGGGGGCATGCCCAGGGCTGTCAGGGCATCCGTATGGAACGGGGTGTGGCAGAAATTTCTGAACCCATCCATGCCCAGACCCAGCCAGGGGTGCGAGACAACCATTGTCACGGCAGTGCGGTAAAGCTTGCCGTAATCGCTCTGGGTAAAGTGGTGCAGCTGGCTGGAAAACTTCAGCACCAGCTTGGCATAGGTCGGGGGAGAGATTACGGGCAAGTTGGCCACCAGCCCGGCAACGCCGACCAGAATGAGCACAAACGGCAGGCGAAAGCGGCGGACCATCAGGGCTGTCAGCAGCAGGCCGAACAGAAGCAGCACGTTGCTCATCCGCTGGCCGATCAGCACCATGGTTGCCACGCTCAGGAGCAGCAGAGCGCCCCCGCCAGCCCATGCGAACAGGCGTTTGGTATAAAGGGCGTGCAGAACAACTGGCATCAGCGCCGGGAAGAAGAGCATGAGTAGCGTAAAACCTGCCCGGGGCTTCATGAATGGCCCCGTCAGCGCGCCATCATCCGCAGGCGGAAAGCCCATCAGATTGGTGCCGGTCAGATACTGTTCCCAGCACTGGCTGATCAGCCAGAGGGCCAGCACGAACAAAATGGCAGCCAGCACTCGGCGGCGTATGGCAGGCACCAGTATCCAGCTCTCGAGTGCCGCAGCAAACAGGATAATCCGGGGCAGGCACAGCGCCTGAACCCATGCGCCATGCACACCGATATGAAGGGAAGAAATCAGGCACAGCCCGCAGAAAAGAGCAGCAGGGCGTAGCCAGAGTGTCTGTGTCCACTGCCAGTCTTTGCGCAGAGCTGAGTGCAACAGAAAAAGACAGCCAATGACTGTTGCGGCCACATCGCTGAGCGCACGGCTGTAAAACAGCAGGAGAGGGAGAAGAAAAGTGCATCCTGTTCCGCACAGCGTCAGGGCCGCAGCAACGCGGTCAGAAAGACGGGGAACAGAAAATGCAGGGGCCATCATCTACGGAAAAACCGCGCTGTGACAGGCCCCTTCACCCCGGCAAAGAGCCGGGGGAAAGGCTGTCAGAACACTCAGCTGATCAAAACGGGATTTCGTCATCCAGATCGCTGTTACCGCCGGGGGCATCCCATCCACCGGAGCCACCATTGCCGCCGCTCGGGCCACGGGCCGGGGCATTCTGGCGCGGGGCGGAAGAACCGTCAAAGTCACCACCGCCTGTGTTGCCACCACCATAGCCACCACCGCTTCCGCCACCGTAATTGCCGCCAGAGCTACCGCCAGCATTTCCGCCGCCGTAACCGCCAGACTCTTCGCCCTCACCGCCGCTGCGGCTGTCGAGCAGAACCAGCTCCCCACGGAAGCGTTCAACAATCACTTCAGTTGTGTAGCGTTCCTGCCCGGACTGGTCGGTCCATTTGCGGGTCTGCAAAGCGCCTTCCAGATAAACCTTGCGGCCTTTGCGCAGGAAGCGCTCTGCCACATCGCCCAGACGATCATTGAAAATCACCACACGGTGCCATTCCGTGCGTTCCCGCCGCTCACCGGAAGCGCGGTCATTCCATGTGTCACTGGTGGCGATAGAGAAAGAGACAATTTTCATGCCGCTCTGGCTGGTGCGGACTTCCGGGTCTTTGCCCAGATTGCCGACCAGAATAACTTTGTTGACGCTGCCAGCCATCAGTGACCCCGTTTTCTAAGACAATAAAAAGAGTATTCCGCCCGTGTAGCGCACTCTATGGCGCTCGGCCAGTCTTACAGCCGCCAGATTGAAAGCCGCGCTGCACCATGCCGTCGTTCTGCCAGCAGCGTGCCTGCGTAAACAGGGGGAGGCGGGGCATTTTCATCAGGTTCCGGCGCGTCTTCCGGAATAATCTCCGTGCCGTCCGGGCCTTTTTGGCGCAAGGGCAGGGGTTCCTGTGCCCCTGTTTCAATAATCGCAATGGCACCGGGCGCAATCCATCCCTGTGCATGCAGGGCCGCCAGCGTGCGGGAGGGCAGGTCCAGCCGGTAAGGCGGGTCCAGAAACAGCAGAGAGCATGGGGCCGGGGCGCGGACGGGCTTGGTCACATCGCGCGGGACGACCTTGGTGCGGTCTGCACATTTGCAGCCCGCAATGTTCGCGCGCAGGGCGGAAAGAGCGGCCCGGTCGTTTTCAAAGAACGTGGCGTGCACTGCCCCGCGGGAAAGGGCTTCCAGCCCAAGTGCCCCGGTGCCGGCAAACGCGTCCAGCACAACGGCATCGTTCAGGAAGTCCGGGCCGCCCCATGGAGCATGCCGGATTATGTCGAACATGGCCTGACGCACCCGGTCCGCCGTCGGGCGGGTTGTGGTGCCGGACGGTGCGACCAGCATGCGGCCTTTGCGTGCGCCTGCAATAATCCGCATGATTAGCGTGCCTGCTTGGTAGCAGGAGCGGTTGCTGGTTTGCGTGGTGCGGTTTTTTCCGTAGCTTTGGGCATCTGCTCACGCAGAACTTTGCCCTGCACTTCTTCCAGTTCACCCCGTTGCAGGGTGCCAAGCAGGAAGGGGCCATAGCTGAGGCGGATCAGGCGGCTGACATGCAGGTTCAGGCCCGTCATCACCTTACGAATTTCACGGTTCTTGCCTTCACGCAGGGACACGGTCAGCCAGGCATTGTCCCCTTTGTGGGAATCAAGGCCCGCTTCAATCGGCCCGTAACGCACGCCGTCAAACTCACTACCGTGAGCCAGTGCGGCCAGACGGGCTTCATCCACCACGCCAAAAACACGCACACGATAGCGCCGCAGCCAGCCGTTGTTGGGCAGCTCCAGCCGTCGGGCCAGTTCACCATCATTGGTCAGCAGCAGCAGGCCTTCACTGTTCAGATCCAGCCGCCCTACGCTGATCACGCGAGGCATACCTTCCGGCAGTGAAGCAAAAACAGTGGGGCGCCCTTCCGGGTCTTTATGCGTGGTTACCAGCCCGTCCGGCTTATGGTAGCGCCACAGGCGGGTGCGCTCGGGCTGGTCCACAACCTTACCATCCACCTGCACTACATCGTTCGCGGTGATGAACGTGGCGGGATGCACAACGGGCTGGCCGTTTAGCTTCACGCGCGCGTCTTCAATCATCCGTTCTGCATCACGCCGACTGGCCACACCTGTCCGGCTCAGCCACTTGGCGATGCGTTCCCCGCGCGAATCCTGCGTCACACTGTTTCTCCTGCTGCCTGTACAAAGGCGCTTAAAATGCTCCGGTCACCCGGGTCTATGCCAAATTCCGGGTGCCATTGCACCCCAAGGCAGAAAGGAAGGTCGGGGTCTTCCACCCCTTCAATCAGCCCATCCTCCGCCACCGCGTTCACAACACCGCGCCCCGGCGTGCGTACAGCCTGATGATGCGAGGAGTTGACGGCCATATGCAGCCTGCCCACGCATCGGGCCAGCAGCGTATCAGGTTCAAGGCTTACGGTGTGGCTGGCTTCATCCCGTGGGTTAGGCTGTTCATGCGGGAGAGCTGAGGGGCAGGCATCTGGAATGTGCTGGATCAGCGTGCCGCCAAGGGCCACAGCCAAAAGCTGCATGCCCCCGCAAATACCCAGAATCGGCATCTTGCGCTGCATGGCTGCGGCCAGATATGCCTGCTCGGCCTGTGTGCGCACCGGGCGCAGGCTCACACTGCTATGGCGGTCCGTCTCACCATACAAAGCGGGGTCAATATCAAATGCGCCACCGGTTATCAGTAGCCCGTCAATCTGGTCCATATAATCTGGCGCAAGCTGGGGGAACAGCGGCAGAGCCACCGGTAAACCGCCAGCCGTTGCTACGGCAGACATGTAGTTTTCCCGCAGGGCATACCAGGGGAAACGGGAATAGCGGTCTGGTCCGCCCGCCTCATGGTCAAGCGTAATGCCGATAACAGGGCGGCGTGCAGTCATGAACTCGGGTGTCTTTTTTCAGAAAAAGCCGGATGAAGGATGTCAGGTGCCACACCCTGCGCTGATTTGCACGGGGATAAACGGAGGCCTTTTCTGAAAGCGGCAGAAATGCCGCATACTCCGTATTTTTTCCGGTATCAGACGGCTTATCTGAAAAAACAGAGTTTAGCCTGGCAGCAGAGAAGAAATAGGATGGGCGTGGGGTGAAGCCGTCGCTGGTTCATTCACCGTCCGGTCTACAACGGCAAGGCCGAGGCCGATCGCAGCGGCGGCGAGGATGAGAGACAGACTGTGCATTGTACTAATCCTTTCCGCTATCTGGGTCAGGGGGCAAACCACCTGACAACGCGTTACCAGCCAGAGGTCTGTTACAGAACAGATCATGGCATCTATAAGGCATGATGACAGAGATAATCGCGCATTTGCAAGAAAAAACGACCTTTTGAAATAAGGCAGATGCACTTATTTATCTCAGCAGGATGTGAGGCCTGAAATATTTGGTGAGCTATCCTTTTTGAACGGAGACGCAGAGCCAGAACCAGCCTTCGCCATGGCAGGTAAAGTGGTCGCCACCATGTGCAACATGAGCGGAAAAAAGAGAGGCTCACACCGATGACAAACGGGATGGACTTAGCACTCAGTGAGGCGCGCAGCGCAGCGCAACGGGGCGAAGTTCCTGTGGGCGCAGTTTTGCTGGGGCCGGATGGTGCGGTTCTGGCACAGGCGGGAAACCGCGTGGAAGAACTGCATGACCCCTCCGCCCATGCGGAAATGCTGGTAATGCGTGAGGCAACACAAGCGCGGGCCGGGCAGCGGCTGGCGGACTGCACATTGGTTGTCACGCTGGAGCCATGCCCCATGTGTGCTGCGGCTCTGGCTCATTTCCGGGTGGGGCGCGTGCTGTTTGGTGCGTATGACCCCAAGGGCGGCGGTGTGGAACATGGGCCGCGCCTGCCGTTTCGGGCGGAGGCGCTGCACCGGCCAGAAATTATTGGTGGTGTACGGGAGCAGGAGTCTGCAAGCCTGCTTAAAACCTTTTTCCAGAGCCTGAGGGGGCGGGAAGGCGAGGTCTCTTCCACGCTATAGAATGTGTTCCCCGATCGAATATTAGTGTGACTCTTCTTGAGTCCGGGCTTTTGTTTTTGTCATCAAGGAACCATGTTAACCGCAGAAGCGTATGATACTTGGCCTGCTGGTCTGGTTTGTAAAAACCGGAAGCTTCAGGTCCGTGTTATGTGCCCCGGCGGGGATTGACCCTGTTGGCAAGAGTTTAAGGGAACAGTCGGAATCGTGATGTCGGAAAAATCTGTATCCAAGTTTTTCGGGCGGACTAGCCGCAAGACACTTCTGGCCCTTCTGGCTGGTGCAGCCCTTGTAGGGACCGCAGGCACAGGGCCCGCTGGCTTCCACGCTGCCTATGCGGAAGATGCCGGGGCTATCAAGCCGAGCAGCCCGGTCCAGACGCTTCCAAACTTTGTGAATCTGGTCAAACAGGTCAAGCCTGCTGTTGTCTCCATTACCTCCATGATCAGAGCTGATGCTGTTGAGGGTGAAGGCGGCGGTGGTGGCGGTATGGGTGGAATGGGTGGCATGCCTTTCCCCTTTCCGTTTCCGTTCCAGATGGCGCCCCAGCAGTCCCGCCAGCAGATTGAAGCGCGCGGGTCGGGCTTTGTGATTTCAGCCGATGGCTACGTGGTGACCAACAACCATGTGGTTAAAGGGGCCACCAAAGTGACCGTCACGCTGGATGATGGCACTGCCCTGCCAGCCAAGATTATCGGTCGTGATGCCAAGACCGATCTGGCCCTCCTGAAAGTCACATCGTCCCAGAAGCTGCCCTTTATTGAGCTGGGCGACTCTGATGATGTGCAGCCGGGTGAATGGGTGGTTGCGGTTGGCAATCCTTATGGGCTTGGCGGGACAGTTACCGCCGGGATCGTGTCAGCCCGTGGGCGTGATATTAATGAAGGCCCGTACGACAACTTCATTCAGATTGATGCACCCATCAACCGCGGCAACTCCGGCGGTCCGCTCTTTACGCAGGATGGCAAGGTGGTGGGGGTCAATAC
>NZ_CALLXM010000044.1 GCF_937875265.1 uncultured Acetobacter sp.
AGACATGCACATACAAGTCACCAGCGGGAACGCCCTGACCACCAGACTCGCCCTCACCTGTAATGCGGATACGGGTGCCGTCTTCCACACCGGCCGGAATCTGCACAACGAGGGTCCGTTCTTTTTCAACAGTCCCTTCACCATGGCAGACTTTGCAGGGGTCTTTTACAACGCGCCCTGCCCCGTGGCAGGTCGGGCAAGGCCGCTCCACAACAAAGAAGCCCTGCTGCGCACGCACTTTGCCTGCACCATGGCAGCTCGGGCAGACCTGAACACCGGATTCACCTTCATTGGAGCCGGTGCCGTCACAGGAGTCACACGCAACACGCGTGATAATCCGCACATCCTTTTTCACGCCGGCAAAAGCCTCTTCCAGCGTGATTTCAACATGGGTCTGGATATCGTTCCCCGTGCGGGAACGGCCACCACCACGGCGGCCACCCATCATGTCTCCAAACATCTGCTCGAAAATATCGCCCAGACCACCGCCGCCGCCGCCAAAGCCGCCGTTGAAGTCAAAACCACCGGGGCCACCACCGCCACCATTTTCAAAGGCAGCATGACCAAAGCGATCATAGGCAGCGCGTTTCTGGTCATCTTTCAGAACGTCATACGCCTGACTGATTTCCTTGAATTTTGCTTCAGCCGTATCATCGCCGGGATTACGGTCCGGGTGATATTTCATGGCCAGCTTACGATAAGCCTTCTTGAGATCGTCGGACGAGACTGTCCGGGTAACTTCAAGAATTTCGTAATAATCAACCTTGGTGGCCATGGAAGTCCTCTTGCAACAGACTGCCTTTTACAAAAGCGCAGCAGATGTCTGAAATGACAAACGGCGTCCGCCTTCCAGGAAGCACGGACGCCGGAAAAATAAAGCCGGTGCCGCCCTGCTTTACGCAGAGCGGCACCGAATAACAGCGTCCGATCAGGACTTTTTGTCGTTCACGTCTTCAAAGTCCGCATCAACGATCTTTTCATCGTGCGGCTGAGCACCAGCACCGGCAGCTCCGGCTTCCCCTGCAGGAGCGCCTTCACCAGCCTGACCAGCTTTGTAGACAGCTTCACCAATCTTCATGGCAGCCTGCGTCAGACGATCGCTGGCCGTCTTGATGGCTTCGGCATCGGTGCCTTCAATAGCTGTTTTAACCGCAGCAATTGCGCTTTCAGCTTCAGTCTTGTCAGCCGCCGGCACTTTATCACCAGCTTCAGACAGAGACTTTTCAACCTGATGAACGAGGCTTTCAGCGTTGTTACGCACTTCAACCTGTTCACGCTTGGCTTTATCGGCTTCAGCATTCGCTTCAGCGTCTTTCACCATGTTTTCAATGTCGCTGTCGGACAGACCACCAGATGCCTGGATCTTGATCTGCTGTTCTTTATTGGTTGCCTTGTCCTTGGCAGACACGGACACAATGCCGTTGGCATCAATATCGAACGTCACTTCAATCTGCGGCACACCGCGCGGAGCAGGCGCAATCCCCGTCAGGTCGAAGTTCCCCAGCAGCTTGTTATCAGCCGCCATTTCACGTTCGCCCTGATAGACCTTAATGGTCACAGCATTCTGGTTGTCTTCCGCCGTGGAGAAGGTCTGGCTCTTCTTGGTCGGAATTGTCGTGTTGCGGTCGATAAGACGTGTGAACACACCACCCAGCGTTTCAATACCGAGAGAAAGCGGCGTTACGTCCAGCAGCAGAACGTCTTTAACGTCACCCTTCAGCACAGCGCCCTGAATAGCGGCACCAATGGCCACAACTTCATCCGGGTTCACGTTACGGGCCGGATCTTTACCGAAGAACTGCTTAACGGCTTCAATCACCTTCGGCATACGGGTCATACCACCGACGAGGATGACTTCATCCACTTCAGAAGCAGAAACACCGGCGTCCTTCAGAGCAGCCTTACAAGGCTCAAGCGTGCGCTGGATCAGGTCATCAACAAGGCTTTCCAGCTTGGCGCGGGTCAGCTTCAGCACCAGATGCTTCGGACCGGAAGCGTCTGCGGTGATGAACGGCAGGTTAACTTCTGTTTCCTTGGAAGAAGACAGCTCGATCTTGGCTTTTTCAGCAGCTTCCTTCAGACGCTGCAGAGCCAGCTTGTCTGAACGCAGGTCAATGCCCTGTTCGCGTTTGAACTCGTCTGCCAGATACCCAATGATACGGTTATCGAAATCTTCACCACCCAGGAACGTATCACCGTTGGTGGATTTCACTTCGATCACGCCGTCAGAAATTTCCAGAACGGAAACGTCGAACGTGCCGCCACCAAGGTCATAAACTGCAACCGTGCCGCCGCTTTTCTTTTCCATGCCATAGGCAAGGGCTGCTGCAGTCGGTTCGTTGATAATACGCAGCACTTCCAGACCAGCGATGCGCCCTGCATCTTTGGTAGCCTGACGCTGAGCATCATTAAAGTAAGCCGGAACCGTAATAACGGCCTGCGTCACTTTTTCACCGAGGTACGCTTCGGCGGTTTCTTTCATTTTGCCGAGCACGAAAGCGGAAATCTGAGAGGGGGCATAGCTTTTGCCGCGCGCCTCGACCCACGCATCACCGTTGTCACCTTTGACAATGGTATAGGGGACCATTTCCTTGTCTTTCTGGACGGTCTTGTCTTCAAACCGGCGACCGATCAGACGCTTGACAGCGTAGAGCGTGTTCGTCGGGTTGGTAACAGCCTGACGCTTTGCTGCCTGCCCGACCAGCATTTCACCACCCTCGGTGAACGCGACCATGGACGGCGTTGTGCGTGCGCCTTCGCTGTTTTCAATAACGCGGTTTTCATTGCCTTCACGCACTGCAACGCAGGAGTTGGTCGTGCCGAGGTCAATACCAATAACTTTACTCATGTCTGCTCCTTTAAGCGACCCTGCCTGGCCCGAAGCACCGGGCGGGGTCCTAATCTCTTCCGGCCTGCTTTCACGCTGAAAACCGGCCATGAATGTTAAACCTGATGTATGGTGCCGGAAAACCTCTTTCAAGGGCCAGACACCGGACGGGAAACAATTTTTCCATCTCCCGCCCAGACTTCAGGCGCAGTACTACCGGGTTTTATTCCCCGGCTTTGGCAACCACCACCATAGCTGGCTTCAGCAGGCGGCCATGCAGTGTCCATGTCGGGGTCCAGGCCTGCATAACGGTGCCCGGCGCATGCTCTGCACTGGGCTGCTCAGCCATCGCCTGATGCAGATTGGCATCAAACACTTTCCCCGATGGATCATCACACTTGATGCCATGCCGTTCCAGAATGGAGATGAAAGACCGCTCAGTGCTTTCAATCCCCTCACGGATTTTGGTGACAACCGAATCTTCACCGTCATGCGCAGCCGGCAGGCTGGACAGAGCGCGACGCAGATTTTCAGCAGCTTCAACCACATCCCGAGCGAACTTCTGTACCGCATACTGGCGGGCATCATCCACTTCGCGCTTGGCGCGGGCGCGCAGGTTCTGATTTTCAGCCTCTGAACGCAGCCAGTTTTCCTTCATCTCGGCGGCTTCCTGTTCAAGCTCCGCAATGCGCTGCTCAACAGGAGACTGCTCGGTTACCTCTTCAACCCCGGATGCGGCGGCGTCCTGAGGCTGGGCGATATGGTCGGACTCAGCCGGTGCGGCCTGTGTTCTAACCTGTGTGGGATCTGTGTCTTGGGTCATGCATCAAGAAGTAGGCAAGGTGATGGAATGCGACAAGACCTGCTGCACCCTGCCATGCTGTTTTTGCAACCAATTTTACAATCAGCCCGCAACCCGCTCAAAAATTGGACAAACGAAAAACTGATGCCCATAGCGCACCACCGCAGATGCGCGTATGCTAAGGGGCTTGCGCTGACCGCGAGGAAGGAAAACGCATACCATGGCAGACCGCACCAAGCAGACGATCGCTCTGGTTGATGATGACCGTAATATCCTGACATCCGTGCAGATGACCCTGGAAGCCGAAGGCTTTCAGGTTCGGACCTATACGGATGGCGAATCGGCTCTTCAGGGCCTGACAGCCTACCCGGTTGATCTGGCTGTTCTGGATATCAAAATGCCCCGCATGGATGGCATGGAACTGTTGCAGCGCCTGCGGGCACGCTCCCATCTGCCGGTGATCTTCCTTTCTTCCAAGGATGAGGAAGTTGACCAGCTGATGGGCCTGCGTCTTGGCGCGGATGACTACATCACCAAACCCTTCTCCCAGCGCCTGCTGCTTGAGCGCATCCGCGCCCTGCTGCGCCGGAATGAGGCGAGCCGAGCAGAAGCCAGCGGCGCACCCGCCGGGGGAGCCCTGATGCGTGGCGCGCTCTCGCTGGATGAACTGCGCCACAAATGCACATGGAACGGGGAAGACGTGCCGCTGACGGTCACGGAATTCCTGCTTGTCAAAACCCTTGCCATGCGTCCCGGACTGGTCAAATCACGCGATCAGTTGATTGATGCCGCTTATGGGGACACCGTGTATGTGGATGACCGGACCATCGACAGCCATATCAAACGCGTTCGGAAAAAATTCCGGCAGGTCGATGATAATTTCAATCAGATTGAAACATTATACGGCATTGGCTACCGGTACCGGGAAGACTGAGACCGGCGTATGACAAGCCGGAAACGTATGTCTGTTTCTTCCACCCTGTCTTCCGGGCTGCGGCGCATCCGTATTCCCGGCCAGACCCCGCGACAGAACAGTGTGGAAGCCACCGCCGCCTATGAGGCCTCCCGCACACGACTGATCTCCCCGCTCATGCGGCGCATCATGCTTGTCAATGTCCTGCCGCTGGTGCTGCTGGCCGTGACCATGCTGTTCCTCAACCAGTTTCGGAACAGCCTGCTGGCAACGGAAGTAACGGGCCTGCGGGAACAGGCCCGAATTTATGCCGGAGCACTCGGCCAGATTGCGGTACGTGGTAACCACGCACATGAGGCCGGACCAGACGGGTTCACGCTGGAAGCAACTCTGGCCCGCCCCCTGCTTCTGCGACTGACCGAACCCAGCCCTAATGCTCACGCCCGCCTGTTCGGCCCGGATGGCCAGGTACTGGCCGATAACCTTGCCGACCAGCCGACCAGCCTCCAGCACCCCCCACCCCCCGGCCCTGATGACCATCAATCTGCGCATTTTCGTCACCTTCATCCACAACCGGGTTTATATGAACGGATTCTGACGTGGATCTGGAGCAGCCCCAGTTCCAGCATTGTCACGCTGGAGACGAACGAAGCGGATATTCCGGCAGACCCCGCCAGACCAACCGAGGCAAATGGTTCTTTCTCTCGACCGCCGCCGGAAGCGCCGCCCTATATTCGACGCACGGCTAATGGCCGACTGATTATCACAGTAGCTGAACCTGTAATTCATGAAGGCCGAACCGTTGGCATTATTCAGCTAACGCGCGCCGCGTCTCATGTGGATCGAGCACTCTTTGCCATCCGTTCTTCCATTCTCTCCCTGTTCCTGATGGTGCTGGTCATTACCGTGCTACTTTCATGGTATCTGTCCCTCACCATCGCCCGCCCGTTGTTACGGCTTGCGGCTTCCGCACAGATCATGCGCGATTCCTCAGGACGCACGGGCACCGTTCCTGCCCGCCTGCTGGCGCGACGGGATGAGATTGGTGATCTGGCGCGCGCACTTCAGGCCAGCGCGCAGGCCCTTTGGAAGCGGATGGATGCCATTGAACGCTTTGCAGCGGATGTCAGTCACGAGATTAAAAATCCACTCTCTTCCATCCGCTCAGCCATTGAGACCTTGCTGCGCATTGAGGACCTGAACCAGAAACGCCGCCTGCTGACCATTATCAATGATGATGTGCTGCGCCTGGACCGGCTGATTACCGATATTTCCGATGCAAGCCGACTGGATGCAGAAATGTCGCGTGCGCAAACTGTAACGGTCTCAGTTGTCCCGCTACTTTCCGTTCTGGCAGAAATCCATCAGGCCACCCGCAAGGAGGGTGACCCGATTATTCTGACGCATAGTGAAGGCGAGTCTCCTGACCATCCGCTCACCGTCATGGCAGTGGAAGATCGTCTGGTGCAGGTGCTGCGCAACCTGATCGGGAACGCCATTTCCTTTTCCCCGCCCAATGGCCGCATCCTTCTGGAAGCGGTGCGAACAGGGAATATGGTGGCACTTTCTGTGTCAGATGAAGGGCCGGGCATTCCTCAGGCCAAACTCGACTCCATTTTTGACCGTTTTTATTCTGAGCGTCCTAAGGAAGAGCATTTTGGACAGCATTCCGGACTGGGCCTGTCCATCAGTCGCCAGATTGTGGATGCCTTGCACGGCACGATTTCCGTAGAAAATCGACATGATGCACAGGGGAACATTGCAGGGGCACGTTTCACGGTCCGCCTGCCGCGCGCAGCGTCCTGATCTCAGACCAGAACGGGCTCTACACCCAACTCAAACTCAATTTTGACGTCCGGATTGGCAAAGCGCTTGACCCACATCAGCGTTACCGAGGGCGAAATGTCCGAGAAAACATGCCGCAATGTGGGAAAGCAGGACGGAAAATCACGCGTATCAGAGACAAGGTAGGTGACACGTGTCACATCCTGCATGGAATAGCCATAATCCGACAGTAGGGTTGCTCCGAGTTCAAGGGCCGCGCGGCATTGCGCGGCTATACCCTCACCTTCAGGCTGAGCCGCACAAAGGCCCGTGATCCTGATGCCCCCGGACAAGCGCTCCACTTTAGCGTGTGCGCCAGACAAATGTCCTGTGGTGTTTTGAACCGTATTCCCCATAGCCTCAAACCATACCGCCGCCCTCTGGTAGACGGCAAATTTCTCTTTCGTAACAAACAAATAGCTTTAAGTATGGTATCATTCCACTGCCATGCTCTGCATTCTAATCTGAGAGCGTCCGTATGCTCTTGTCTGTTGCGAAGTGATGGCTGACCTGAGCATAATGCGTTGTGGGAAGTCAGGGAAAGGCTTTATTTTACTGCCCAATGGGTCCAACGCGTCACGACACTGGAAGGAAACAGCTGTAATGCGCACGGTGGATGATACGCTTATCCCGCGCCGCATCCTGCTGGTCTCCGGCCTGTCTGGTGCTGGAAAGTCTTCCATTCTGCGGATTTTGGAAGATCTGGATCACGAGGTGATCGACAACCCCCCACTGGGCATGCTGGACGATATTGTAGCCCGCGCCGAGCGCCCTGTTGCGATTGGTGTGGATTCTCGTACCCGCGGGTTTGATGCGTCTGCTGTGCTGGAAGCTATTGCCCGCCTAAGCATGAACCCCAATCTGCGAGTAGAACTGATTTATGCCACGGCGGAAGAAAGTGTTTTACTCCGCCGTTACACCGCAACACGCCGCCGCCATCCGCTGGCCCTGCATGGCAGCATTAAAGAAGGTATTGAGGAAGAAACCGCTCTGACCGCCCCGCTCCGTGCGGCGGCTGATCTGGTTATTGACACCTCTGATATGCCTCCGCCGGAACTGCGCCAGTTTGTGGAAAGCCGTTTCAGCCCGTGGGAGGGCGCTGCGGGTGAAGGACTGACCGTAGCTCTGATGTCCTTCGCGTATCCGGCGGGTCTGCCGCGTGAAGCTGACATCGTTCTGGATGCGCGCTTTTTAAGAAACCCGCATTATGACCCGGCTCTGGCCCCCAAAACCGGGCTGGATGCTGATGTTGCTGATTACGTAGCCGAAGACAGCGATTATCTTCCGTTCCTGAACCAGATTCATGCCATGCTTCAGCTCGTCCTGCCGCGCTTTGTGCAGGAAGGCAAAAAATATGCTACCATCTCTATAGGATGTTCAGGCGGACGCCATCGGTCCGTCACACTGGTGGAAGCTCTGGCCAAACGACTTTCTGCGCCAGACGGCATGGGAAATTACAAAGGGTCAGGCCACTGGCCCATCATGATCATGCACCGGGAACTCGCCCGGCTTGGTCTGGGCACATGGCGGTGGGCACGCAGGCCCGCTGAACCCTCCAAAACGGAACCGGCCTCTCCGGTTTCCTGACCTCCCCGGCGCAGCCTGCGCCAGCTTTGGGGGCCGCGCCCTGCATATCGGGCACGCACAGCAGGACTCATACGGTCGTCATGCGTCTTTTCTGAACGGAAAAGCACGAAGCGTTTTTGCACAGCCATCCCGCTCGAGCATGGCTCAGCTCATTTTATCTTCGAGGATAATTTTTCTCTCTTCATGTCTATTTCAGAAACAGCCCTGACACACGACCCGCTCGCCAGAACCGTTCAGACTGAGCTAACCCCCGCGGTCACCTTTTTCAAAAGCTGGTTTAGCTGGTTACCCGGACCCATCGTTTCTCTGCTGGTTCTGGCGCTTGTGGGACTGGTTGCGGCCATGCTCAGCCGACTGGTGACAGACCGCATTCTCATGCGCATTCCTGGTGCGAAACGAGGGGCCTTTGTCCGGTCCCTTACCAAATCGCTTCGGCGGCCTGTTCGGCTGACAGTGGTGATCATGGCAATGGGGCTGGCGCTCCCTGCCTGTGGCCTGCATGGGGATTTTCTGGACAGTGTCACGCACCTGCTACTCATCACTTTTGTCGCCGTGATGGGATACGGAACAATTGTGACGGTCCGGCTGGTATCCGATGCCTACCTGTCGCGCTTTTCAGACACGGATCAGGACGATGACATTCTGGCCCGCAAACACGCAACACAGGTGCGACTGTTGCGGCGGGCGGCAGAAATTCTGATCGGGATGCTAACCGTCGGCGCTGAGCTGATTACCTTTGAACCTGTCCGGGAATATGGGCTGAGCTTGTTTGCATCTGCTGGTGCGGCATCTCTTATTGTCGGTCTGGCAGCACGCCCCATTCTGGCCAATCTGTTTGCCGGTGTGCAGATTGCCATGACGCAGCCCATCCGCATGGGAGACCTCATCGCCTTTCAGGGCGACTGGACATGGGTGGAGGAAATTACGTCCACCTTTGTCGTTCTGCGGTCATGGGACTGGCGGCGACGCATTGTGCCCATCGCCTTCTTTCTGGACACGCCGTTTGAAAACTGGACCTATAATTCTGCAGAACTGATTGGGGCAGTTTATCTGTATGTGGATTACCGCACCCCCATGGACCGCCTGCGCACCAAGCTGGAAGAAATTGTACGAGCCTGCCCGCAATGGACAGGAAAAGATTTCAGCGCACAGGTCGCAGACTGTAACGACCAGACCATGATGATCCGCGTAACAGCCAGCGCCCGCACAGCCATCCGCAGCTGGGATCTGCGCTGTGAAATTCGGGAAAAAATCATTCAGTGGATGTGTGAGGAATGCCCGGAAGCCCTGCCCCGCAATCGGTTTGCTCTGGCTCCGGTGGCTCTGGGCGAACAGCAGCCGCCCTTTCCGTTTTCTTCCATGCCGCCCCCCGGCGCTATGCCACACGGGCCATTTGAAGCCTCCCCTATGCGGGGAGCGGCTGCCGCACAGGCAGGGATGGGCATGCCCAATATGGCACCCCCGCCGCCTTCCTCTTTCCGGCCTTTATAACCGACGCACTGTTAGCCCTGAGAAATCTGGTCAAAAACGCCGTTTTCACCAAAATGCTTTTTCTGGACTGCGGCCCAGCCGCCCAGGCTGGCGATGTCAAACGTTTCGACCTTGGGGAAACGGGCCGCGTTTTCTGCGGCAACGGCTACATCTACCGGGCGGAAGTAATGCTTTGCGCCAATCCGCTGCCCTTCGGGTGAGAACAGGAACTGCACATAGGCCTGCGCCTGTGCCTGCGTGCCATGTTTGGCCACGGTGCTATCCACCACCGCAACTGGCGGCTCTGCCAGAATGGTCAGCTTGGGCACAACGAGGTCAAACTGATCCGGCCCGATATCCCGCACTGCCAGCAGAGCCTCATCCTCCCACGCCAGCAGCACATCCCCCAGACCACGCTGAACAAAGCTGTTGGTTGCCCCTCGCGCTCCGGTATCCAGAACAGGCACATGGCTGAAAAGGGCTTTCAGATACGCGCGTGCTGTGCCTTCCGACCCACCGGTCTGCTTCAGCGCCCAGCCCCACGCCGCCAGATAATTCCACCGCGCGCCACCAGATGTTTTCGGGTTGGGGGTAATGACTTTGACATCATCCCGCACCAGATCACCCCAGTCCTGAATATGTTTGGGGTTTCCCTTACGCACCAGAAAAACAATCGTGCTGGTATAAGGCGTGGAATTATGTGGCAGGCGCGTCTGCCAATCTGCTGCCAGCAGGCCGTGCTGTGCTAAAATATCAATATCATAGGCCAACCCCAGACTGACCACATCTGCTGGCGCACCTTCCAGCACGGAGCGCGCCTGTGCACCGGACCCGCCATTGGATGTTCTGACAAAAACCGACTCGCCCGGATGAGATTTGGCCCAGAACGCCGCAAAAGCGCGATTGATTTCCGCGTAGAGTTCACGCGTCGGATCATAGGATACATTCAGAAGCTGGGCCGTTGCTGCGGAGGATGCTGACGCCAACAGCCCTCCCCCGGCAACAAGCCCCCCAGCCAGAGATGCTGCTCCCAGAAAAGACCGCCGGGATAAAAGGGGGAATCGGTTTGTCATTCCAGTCTCTCCGCACTGCCAGATGCCTTTCCCGGACCAGAACGGTCAGAGCAAGGTTAAGACACCATTCAATTTTATTTCACGATATAATGCGCATTAATTTTCATATCGGCAATATACATTTTATTTTGTTTTTTGTGCTCCACATTTTTAACTCAGACACCCATGAAAAAATGACTACGCAAATTGAAGAATTTTCTTTTCTATAAACGGCAGACGCCCTTGCCACATCGGAACTTTCATACGGATAATTTAATACGATATTTTATCGTTTTTCATATTGCGATCTATATCGTGTTATGTTTAATTCACAAAACACGAGTTAATTTAGTGTTTATGAGATCCCTCATAATCCCGGCTTTCCGTTCATGCTGGAAACTTTCATGGTCCGCCTCAGATCTCACGCTTCGCTCTCCCGGAAACCGCACCTAAACCGCAGCCTGCTTCTGGTCTCAGTTGCAGCCTCCTCCGCTTTATCTTTCTCCAGTGCTCTGGCGGCAGAGCCTGCGGCTATCACACAGCCAACACCAGTCTATCTCCCACATGACCGCGAGCACATTCTGGTAAAGCCCGCGACTACCCAGCCTCCGCCGCCCTTACCCCCCATTGTCCTGTATCCGCACGCAACACCTGTCGGACAGCCTGTCCGTACAACAGGCGTGCAGGGACGCGTTTCCGGGCACCAATATGACTGGGGCGTTTTCAACCGTGGAAATGGTGAGGCTGCAGGCTTTGGTCCAGTTGGCGAGTATGGCGTTGCCCCCTGGGCGGAAGACTGGAGCCGCCTCCGCGACAAATCCAAACGGAAAGACCCGTTTGACCTGATAAAATATATCCCTCTGAATGAAAGAGGCTCTATATGGCTGAGTTTTTCAGGGGAAACACGCCTGAGAAACTGGTTTGAAAGCCGCCCCAATTTAGGCACGCAGCACAATAACGATTCCGGGCGCTTTGCTGTGCGTAACCTGTATGGGGCAGACCTGCACCTGGGGTCACACGTCCGCCTGTTCGGGCAGTTGGTCAATGCGGATGCTGCAGGCTGGAACGGGTATGGGTATGGCAGCACATACCGCAAACGCCTTGATGCCCAGCAGGCTTTTATTGAAACAAAATGGTCCATGCTGGGAGCAAAAAGCGGGTTCA
>NZ_CALLXM010000045.1 GCF_937875265.1 uncultured Acetobacter sp.
CCCAGGATTTTTATAATCCAGAAAAGCTTTAAAGGCTGTTCCCCCTGCGCCCAGAAGGAGCAGAAGGAACAGGGCCGATAACAACCTGCGCATATCGTCGTCTTCTCTTTCCCTCCATGGAGGGAAGGCCTGATATTATCAGACGCCGCGCACAACCAGACTGGCATTTGTTCCGCCAAAGCCGAAGCTGTTGGACAGAGCAACATTAATCTGCCTGCGCTGTGCCGTATGCGCGACCCGGTCAATCACGCTCTCACGTGAAGGGTTATCAAGGTTAAGCGTGGGGGGGGCAACGTTATCGCGGATAGCCAGGATGCAGAATATGGCTTCAACCGCACCGGCTGCACCGAGCAAATGCCCCGTAGACGATTTGGTGGAAGACATGGCCAGCGTTTTGGCATCATCCCCGAACAGACGTTCGACAGCTTCAAGCTCAAGGTCATCCGCCATTGTGGAGGTGCCGTGTGCATTGACGTAGCCAATGTCTGCTGGTGTTACACCAGCGCTTTTCAGAGCTGAGCGCATGGCGCGATAGGCACCATAATGGCCTTCGGCCGGAGCCGTAATGTGATAAGCATCCCCCGACATGCCGTAACCCACGATTTCAGCGTAGATCTTGGCACCACGGGCTTTGGCGTGTTCGTACTCTTCCAGCACGACCACACCTGAGCCTTCACCCATTACGAAACCGTCGCGATCTTTATCCCAGGGGCGAGAGGCTCTCTGCGGGGTTTCGTTAAACCCGGTTGAAAGTGCTCTGGCGGAGCAGAACCCGGCAATGCCCAGCGGGCAGACCGTTGCTTCCGCGCCACCTGCGACCATCACATCAGCATCACCAAACATGATGAGCCGAGCGGCATCGCCAATGGCGTGCACACCGGTTGCACAGGCTGTCACCACTGAGTGGTTTGGCCCCTGAAACCCATATTTGATGGACACATGCCCGGAGACAAGGTTGATCAGGGCGGAAGGAATAAAGAAGGGTGAGAGACGCTTGGCGCGCCCTTCATGCACCGTGATGGAGGCGTCATAGATGGTCTGAAGACCACCAATGCCTGAGCCAATCATCACGCCTGTGGCGCATTTGTCTTCTTCAGTCTGAGGTTTCCAGCCGGAATCCTCCACAGCTTCTGTTGCTGCGACCAGTCCCATATGAATGAAACGGTCCATCTTGCGCTGGTCTTTGACCGAGATCCAGTCAGAAAGCGTTAGCTTTCCTTCAGAAGTCGGCCCTTCCGGCACCTGCCCTGCAACATGTGCAGGCAGATCGCTTGGGTCAAAATGGGTGATTCGATCAATCCCACTCTCCCCCGCGATCAGACGTGACCATACGTTTTCGACACCGAGGCCCAGAGGACCTACCATGCCCATGCCGGTGACGACTACGCGTCTCCGACCCGAATTTGCTCCGGCCGACTGCAACAAACCAGCCCGCTCCCCGCTTGAATCTGTCTGGCCCCTCAAGGAGTGAGGGACCTTATATTAGTAGGCAAAAAAAACGGCCTTAATCAGGCAGCTTTCTGCTTCTCGATGTAGTCAATCGCGTCTTTAACCGTGGCGATCTTCTCAGCAGCGTCTTCCGGAATCTCGACGTTGAAAGCTTCTTCAAAAGCCATCACGAGTTCAACGGTATCAAGGCTGTCTGCGCCCAGATCGTCGATGAACGACGCTTCCGGCGTAACCTTGCTTTCTTCGACGCCGAGATGCTCGACCACAATTTTCTTAACCTTGTCAGCGATTTCGCTCATCTGTCTCTGCTTCCCATATGCCCTGAAAAAAGGGCAAGTTATCTAGGCGCTTAGTCTGCCAGTTTGCCTGTTGGCGAGAAGCTGGAGCAATTTAGCTCTTTGCATCCCACGCAACAGGGTTGCGGGCGCTTAGCACGTTTTTCCGGCTCACGCCAACATGAACCGGTTCACTGCGTTCCGGACACCTGCATCCAGACCATTTACGGAGCCTGTCTGCCACATCCGAAAACATTTTGCACGACCTGTTGAAGCAATAGCTTCCAAGACGTGTTTATACCATAGCCATACCGCCATTAACATGCAGTGTAGAGCCGGTAACCCACCCGGCTTCTTCCGCGCACAGGTAGAGCACAGCAGACGCAACGTCTTCAGGTTTGCCCAGACGCCCAAGCGGAATGGCGCTGGTCAGTTTCTCTTTCTGAGACTCCGGCAGCACATCCGTCATGGGGGTGACAATAAAGCCCGGTGCTACGACGTTGACGGTTACGCCACGGGACCCTGCTTCCTGTGCCAGCGATTTGCTCATTCCCACCATCCCGGCTTTTGCTGCGGCATAATTGGCCTGCCCAGCATTGCCTGTGGCCCCGACAACAGACGCAATATTAACAATGCGCCCAGCGCGGCGGCGCAGCATGCCTTTAAGGGCGGCACGACACAGACGGAACGGGGAAGACAGATCCACATTCAGAACCTGATCCCAGTCCTGGTCTTTCATGCGCAGGGCGAGCATGTCACGCGTCAGGCCTGCATTGTTGACCAGAATATCCAGCGGTGCGCCAGCGGCCTCTTCAGCTTTGCCGACCAGAGCATCGGCCTCGGCAGGGTCGGAAAGATTGGCAGTGACATAAAATGCCCGTTCTTCGCCCAGTTCCCTAACCTGCTCCTGTAGCACCGCTTCCCGCGTGCCAGACAGGACAACCTTTGCCCCCTGAGCGTGCAGGATGGCAGCAATGGCGCGGCCAATGCCGCCAGAGGCTCCCGTAACCAGCGCGGTTTTTCCATCAAGCCTGAACATAGTCTTCTATTCCACTGTTTTTAAAAAGATTTTAGGAAGGTTTCGATATCTGCTGGCGTACCAACAGAGCAAGTGGAAACTTCCGGATCAATGCGGCGGACAAGGCCGGAGAGCACTTTGCCAGCACCGATTTCCACAAACGTATCGACGCCCATGCCCGTCATGGTTTCTACGCTTTCGCGCCAGCGCACACGACCTGTGACCTGTTGGGTCAGTGCCTGACGAATCGCATCCGGGTCACTCACTTTTTCGGCAGTCACGTTGGCAATAACCGGCACGATGGGAGCCGCGATATCTGCCTTTGCAAGAGCTTCGGCCATCACGTCTTCTGCCGGGCGCATCAGTGAGGAATGGAAGGGGGCAGAGACGGGCAGTTTGACAGCCCGCTTGATCTTCATTTCCTTGGCCAGCACAATCGCATTATCGATTGCGGCCATGGTGCCTGAAATAACAATCTGACCGCCGCCATTATCATTAGCGATTTCCAGAACGCCGCCCTGCGCGGCATTTTCACAGATTTCCTGGACCTGAGCCAGCGTGGCGCCAATCAGCGCGGCCATCCCCCCCTCACCTGCGGGCACAGCTTTCTGCATGGCCAAACCACGCGTGCGCAGTAAACGCGCGGCGTCTGCAATGCCAAAGGCACGGCCAGCGGCCAGAGCTGCATATTCCCCAAGGGAATGCCCAGCCAGCAGGGTGACTTTTCCAGCCAGATCCACGCCGCCCTGTTCTTCCAGAACACGAAGGACCGCCATGGAAACAGCCATCAGAGCCGGCTGGGTATTTTCCGTGCTGGTCAGAGCCTCCATTGGTCCTTCAAAAATGGTTTTGGAGAGCTTTTCGCCCAGCGCTTCATCGACTTCTTCAAACACAGCGCGTGCTGAAGGGAACGCTGCGGCGAGGTCAGCCCCCATACCAACGGACTGGCTTCCCTGCCCCGGAAAAATAAAAGCGTAAACAGCCATAATACCTACGGTTTCAAGAGGTTCTTCAAGCCTGTCAGGCTGAAATCAGATCCAACACGGTTCATAGAGTGTTGTTTGAAAGAGAGAGTGCAAAGATACGCTGCCCGTGGTCAGCGCACAATACGCCAGCGCAAGACCAGCAGGGCATCCCAGATACTGGCAACCAGTTCATGCCCGATGCGCAGCGCCATTAAAAACCAGCTTTCCTGGCCAGAGACAGGGAATGGAAATGGCACCGCCTGCACCTGCCACCCGGCAAGGCGCATCAATAGCAAGCAGCGCGGCAGATGATATGGGCTTGAGGTCAGCGCGAGGGTGTGTCCCTCAAGGCCCTGTTCTTTCAGGATTTTTGTGCAGTTTATGACGGAGTCAAACGTATCCGTCGCAACATGATCCTCAAGAATAGCTTCAGCAGAAACGCCGTTTTCCAGAAGCAGCCTGCGCATAACAGCGGCTTCCGTCAGGCCATTTTGAGGGACGCCGCCGGTTGCCAGATAGAGGTGCGCGCGCTGCTGTTTGCCAAACAACACCGCCGCCTGAACGCGGTGCTGCAAGGCTGGGGATGGCGTGCCATCGGCCCTGAGAGCAGCTCCAAAAATAATAATCGGCATAACCCCCTGCTTATCTGTCGTGCTCGCAGATGTTGCGTATGGGGGCGTCATGCTGGTGGCAAAAGCAGCACGCGGTTCAGTCGTTCCAGCGTATGAAAGGTTTCCTGCCAGACAGTGTGGAATTTGTTTTCCGGCACGCCGCGTGTTGCAAGAATTGCCGCCAGATCTCCCACCGTGCGTTCTCCGTCAATGAGCGGCAGAAGCCCGCGCGCTTGTGGCGGTAAGGGGATGGGCACGACCAGTGTACCGAATGCGAACGGAAGCGTGTGGTCGGGCCGCATCTGCTTTGCCAGCTCAATGCCAGGAATTTCCCGCATGACAGGCACAGCCTCAAAAGACGAGGCATCAGGCGGCGTTATGCTGGCTCCTTTCCGGGTGACATACGCAACGTGTGTTGCCATGTTGCCAGTCAGAGATTCAGCGACCATAGCCTGCTGATGTGCCGGGAGTTGCGCAATTTGTGCCCGCACTTTCGGGTCAGGCAGGAACAGGGCGGGATCGTATCGCGCGGGTTCCATCAGGCAGGCAGCTTCCAGTCCGGCCTTATCCAGCAGGTCCAGAAATGCGCTAACGGTATAAGCCTGGTCTCTGGGGTTGAGCAGCAGATCGTACAGACCGGCATCCCCGCCACTCAGATGGTCTCCAAAATTACCATTCTGCCGCAGCCATGCCGTGGCAGGCAGGTGGCGCATGACCCGTTTGGCCATATCCAGCCGGGTAGCCGGTTTCTCATCAAAGGGGGCCAGCTGCTCCAGAGCATCTTGCAGCATGTAAACGCCGGTTCGGCCATAAGGTGCATAAACCATCAGGCCCATGCCGCCTCCCGGAGCCAGTGCAGCTTCCAGCCCGGCCAGCGCTTTATCCGGATCAGGCAGATGGTGCAGCACGCCACAGCAATCAATGTAATCAAACAAGCCGAGATCAAGTGCGGCAAGCTCTGTTAGAGACCCTTCCACAAAACGGATATTGTTCAGCTCACGTACTTTGGCGCGGGTCTGCGCGATAGACAGCGCGTGGCAGGAGCGGTCTACGCAGACAACCTCGCCAGCTCTGCCCGCACGGGCCATCTGGGTGGCGAGCATGATTGCGCCATCCCCAGTCCCGCATCCGGCAATAAGTGCGCGGAGTGGCTGGCTGCGGGGGCGTTGTGCCCCAAAAACCCAGTAATCAATTTCCCGCAGATGGCTGGGGCTGCCAATGAGCAGCCGTTTGCTCTCATCCTGCGGGTTCCGTTCCGGGTAGGGATACGCTTCGTACTGCGCAGCCAGTTCAGTATCCCGCGTGTCGGTGCTGATATGGTCCGTCATGCGCAGCCTCCTTTAGCGTGGCAGCAGCTTGCCTCGCTGCCAGGATTCGGCAGCTTCATCCGCCGTCAGTCCTTCTGTGCGCATGGCGAAATCCATGGCGCTGATCACTTTTGTGCTCAGCATCAGTTCGTCCAGTTCATCCTGCAAATCCTGATCCATTGCGTCAGCAAGGCCAGGGCGCATCAACATGCTGGCTTCCTGTTCTTTCCCCATGCTGTTCTTGGGGTCAGACAAAATACGAAAGCCACCTTGATGGAACAGAAAGCAGGGCTGAATGAGTGGCATGAGAATGCACTCTTTATTGTTCAGGGCTGTTGTGATGGATGCCAGGGCTTCTTCATCCGGCAGGACCTTGAGTGTGAACCCGGCTTCAGCCAGCGCATAATCTGTCACCATCTGCTCAACATGTTTCTGGAGCGATATGGGGGTGAGAATAGTACGAGAAAGTTCCGGACCTGCCTGCGCTATGTCATTCAGGGAAACCAGTGGCCCCTCTTCCCGTGAGATGCAGCAGCATGCGCTGGGGTTGAACAGTTTTCCAAGCGGGATGACGCCCGGAGCAAGTAGGTCCGCATCATCATCGGGCAACCATGCAGAAACATAGAGATCTATTTCGCCATTTTTCAGCAGGGGTGCCAGCGCTGATTTAGGGCCGATAACAATTTCCGGTTCGACATCATTTGCTTCCAGAACTCGGATGATAGCCGCCGCTGTCGCCTCATGAACTGTTGAGTCTGGGTGGGCGATCGTTATCGTCGTCATATCATCTTCCTTAAGGTCAGCTTGAAGGTCTTGTTCAGACCTTGCAGCAGGAGAAGGGCGAATGCGCAATCCCTGAAATCAATTTCCAGCTCTTCTTGTAGCACGCGTCATCAGCCTCTGAATGCGCTGCGATCAGAGGGCTGCCAATAAAAAACACTCTGATGCGGACATCAGAGTGTTACGTAAAAATACTGCATTTAAAGAGAATGCGTAATGAGGCGTGACCACACTTTATATTATGCGGCCACAATTTTCTCCGGGCGGGGCAGAACCGGGCGCACCATGTGCAATGCATCAGCAAAGGATCTGTACTGCCCCAGCACGTTTTCG
Organism: uncultured Acetobacter sp.; assembly: GCF_937875265.1. Taxonomy (GTDB): domain Bacteria; phylum Pseudomonadota; class Alphaproteobacteria; order Acetobacterales; family Acetobacteraceae; genus Acetobacter. Next base: position 6,739 of record NZ_CALLXM010000045.1, read on the forward strand.
CGAATGGCGTCCATCACAACCCAGCTGCTTCCGCGGGAATAGATTTTATAGGCCGGGTCAGCTGTTTCACGCACCCAGATTAGAACGTAGCCTGAAGAAACCCCAGCCTGCCGCTGCTGGGCAGAAAAAATATCAGCATCGCAAACACCCATGGGCTGTCCTGCATTGACCCAACGGGAAAGATATTCCCGATGTGCGGACAAAATTTCCAGCTGGAACGGGATAACGTTGCTGACAGATGGGGCTTTATTCTTAAGCGGCATCAGAATTTCCATTTCCATCGAACACCAGAGGCTCTCTTCTGTGTTCAAATGTAAAATGGCAGTTTCCTTAACGCCAATAGAAAACGTGGGTCTGCGCCTCAGAATGAGGCAGAAACTTCATAAAGTTGCGCAAAAACCACAAATGGCGAATTATTGCATAAATTTAATGCCTATTTACTAGGCAATTGCCCGTGTTTGACCATTTCATTAGAACTTCGCTGACAACATGAGTGAGCCGTAATTAAAGAGGCCTGACTTCGCGCCATCAAACTGCTGAGTCTGCCACACCTGACTGTAGGACACGCGCAGGCCATAGAACATCACAGCCAAGCCTGCGTGAATTTCCCCCACGTCCCATTTTTTGCGAACATGCAGGGAATTGCTACGCATGGTGTTGCCTTCAAGGGATGCGTCATACCCCACGGCTTCCCCGGTCACGCCACCAAAGAAGTACCAGGCGAAGGGGCGTGTCGCTTTATAAGCATCTGTGCCATCGGTTCCGGCCGCCTGAATGGTTGGCACACCAAAATCACTCCCGAGCCCCTGCCCGATGCGGATCATGTCGCCAATTTTGCCGTAAATCTGGTAATCGCCGATTGCGGCGGCGGCTGAGGGCAGCATGTCGAATTCAATCGGCCCCAGCTGCGCAATTGGCAGCCTCCATGTGCGGCCACCCTGAACCTGAAAAATAGGCTGATTTTGCAGCTGATGGCTCCAGCCCTGATTTTTGGTATCGCCAATAGCACCATGGAAACCGTTCTGGAGCTGACGTCCAAGGCCCGCTGGTCCCATGATGCCCACCTGAATGCCAAGCACGCTGCGTGACGTGTCGGTATCATTAATCAGATTGATCGTGCCCAGCAGGAGGCTGGAATAAGGACGATCTCGTAGAAGGCTTGTCTGCTGCTGGCCGGGTGCCCACGGGCTGGGTGTCTGGGTATCACGAGGAGTAAAGATCAGCTGCTGGATTCCCATGCTGATGCGCTGCACTCCTTCCCCCCAGATTGCTTTGTTAATAGCGGCAATGGGAGTGGGTAGCGTATCGGTGCCGGATGTCCAGTTCAGGCGCAGGCCACTGGTATAATACTGATCAGACGTGCCTTTAAGGGTGGACACTGCATCGTTCTCACCCTGCAGAGTCCATGTGCCCTGTTTGTCCTGCAACGGAGTTGCATGGGCAACAGAACGGGAGGCAAGAGCGCTGCCTGCCAGCATAAGGGTTGCAGCAGCAATATACCTCACACGGGGCAATTTCATGACGGCGGACATAGCTTTCCTCTCGTTCTGCCAATGCAGATGCAGTTTTATTTTCTTTAATTGATTACGCCGCAACAAGAAACCCTGATTTCTGGCAGTCCGGCCTGCGGGTATCTCCACAGCACATAGCATTTAATATTTATATTCACAAAAATGTTATACGCAGGAAAAGAGATGAAACCCAGCTTGATTTCATGCTTTTCTATAGCGGCACTACAGTCGGTATGGTAAGCCAATAGCTGGGTGTGGTTGCAGAGCAATCTGCCCATTTTTCAATATCTGGAGAAGCAAAAGTCTTCTCCATGCTCCAGGATCAAGACCGTTGAGAAGTAACAGGACCGACCGCAGCTCTCGTTCTCCGCGCCGCGGCGGATTTGACGATGATTTCATGTCAACTCCCTCCTATGGCGAACGCCCCGCTTTTGGTGGTGGTGATCGTGGCGGATACGCCGCTCCCCGTAGACCCGCTGGAGGTGGTGCTGGCGGCCCGCAGGTTATCGCATCCGGTCCGGAAATCGGAGCGACTGTCAAATGGTTCAATAGCGAAAAAGGCTTCGGCTTCGTTGAACTGTCTGACGGTTCTGGCGATGTTTTCCTGCATGCCAATGCTCTGTCTCAGGCTGGCCACGATGGCGTAAGCCCCGGTGCAACTCTGTCCGTTCGTATTGGTCAGGGTCCGAAGGGTCGTCAGGTCGCAGAAGTCATTTCCGTTGACGAAAGCACAGCTCAGCCGGAACGCCCTCGCGCTCCTGGTGGTTTTGGTGGTGCGCCGCGCCCTGCTGGTGGTGGTTTTGGTGGCGGTCGTGCTCCGCGCCCTGCCCCTGACCTGTCTTCTGCTGAAGAAGTGCGTGGTACCGTTAAATGGTACAATGCGACCAAGGGCTTTGGCTTCATCACGCCTGATGGCGGCGGCAAAGACATTTTCGTTCATGCCTCTGCTCTGGAACGCTCCGGTCTGGCAAGCCTCAACGAAGGTCAGGTTACGAATGTAAAGGTTGTTCAGGGTCAGAAAGGCCCGGAAGCCGCTGCAATCAACGAAGACTGAGTTTTATACCTAATCGTATAAAACGAGAAAACCCCGCCTTGTGCGGGGTTTTTTTTATGCCTGCTGTTTAGTAAATTTCTAAAAAACCTCTCGGAAAGAGGGCGGAAGTTAGTAGTCCCCGCCGCCTTTATTGCGGAGCAATCTGGCTTTATCTCTCTGCCAGTCGCGGTCTGCAATGGCGTGGCGTTTGTCCACGCTTCGTTTGCCCTCACCCAGCCCAAGTGTGACTTTTGCGCAACCACGAGCATTGAAGTGAATATCGAGCGGGACGAGCGTCGCCCCATCCCGCGCGATGGCACCAAGATATTTTTCAATCTGTTTGCTATGCAGCAACAGCTTGCGGGGGGCGCGGGTATCAAAGCGTGACAGAACGCCACCCTGATATTCCGGAATGTAGCTGTTAAGTAGCCAGAGCTCCCCATTGCGTTCCGCCGCAAAGGCTTCGGCAATGGTTGCTCGGCCCAGACGCAGGCTTTTTACTTCGGCCCCTTTAAGGACCAGGCCAGCTTCAATGGTTTCTGTGATGGTGTAGTTGAAGCGGGCTTTGCGGTTTTGTGCCGCAATACCATGAGAAATCATGGTCGGCTTTGCTGGTTTTTTTGCCATGGTTCAGTTTAACAGCCCAACATCAACCAGCGCCGCTTTTACAAGCTGGCGTGACTGCTCCGAGATTGGAGCCAGCGGCAGGCGGCAGGTTTCCCCTGCCAGCCCCAGAAGGCTGGCGGCATATTTGACCGGAGCCGGATTGCTTTCACAAAACAGCGCATCATGCAGCGGCAGGAGTTTGTCCTGCACAGCAATGGCTTCTGCTGTGCGGCCAGCTTGCCAGTCAGCCTGAACACGGGCGCACAGAGCGGGCGCAACATTGGATGTTACGCTGATGCAGCCATCGCCACCGGCAGCGAGGAAGGAAACAGCCGTGCCATCTTCGCCTGACACCTGATTAAAGGGCTTGCTCACGGCCCGACGGACCTGAAGGGGACGTAGCAGGTTGGCTGTTGCATCTTTCACGCCAATGATATTGGCATGATGGGCCAGACGAGCGGTTGTTTCCACACTGATCTCAATGACCGAGCGGCCCGGAATGTTATACAGCATGACCGGAATGGAAATTGCGTCTGCCACTGCCATGAAGTGCCGATACAGACCTTCCTGCGTCGGCTTGTTATAATAAGGCGTTACCACCAGCACCGCAGAAGCACCGGCTTTTTCAGCATGCCGCGCCAGATCAACCGCTTCAGTCGTGCTGTTTGAGCCTGCACCAGCAATAACAGGAACGCGACCAGCAGAGACTTTTATAGTGCGCTCAATAACGGCGTGATGCTCTTGATGCGACAGGGTTGGACTTTCTCCGGTTGTTCCCATGGCGCAGAGTGCTGACGTGCCTTCTTCAATCTGCCAGTTCACCAGATGTTCAAAGGACGTGAAGTCCAGGCTGCCATCCCGGTTCATAGGGGTAATCATAGCGGTAATGGAGCCAGTAAAGCGTGTGTCTGACATGAGCTGTCGTCTATCCCGAAATGGCGTCTACAGGCCCTGAAGTCTGGTCTTCAGGGGGAGCGCCGGTCATGTGCCGCCGGAAAGGCGACTGCGTGTATACGCCCAGAATTTCGGCGTTCTCGGCAAAAAATTCAAGTTCTGACAAAGCTTTGCTAAGCCTGTCTTCTTCCGGGTGGCCTTCTACATCCATCAGGAAGCGTGTTGCGGCAAAGCTGCCGCCTGTCATGTAGCTTTCCAGCCGGGTCATGTTCAGGCCGTTGGTGGCAAAGCCCCCCAAGACCTTATAAAGCGCGCCTGGAATGTTTTTGACGTTAAAAATCAGCGTCGTCATCACATGCGGGGTATTACAGGCCGGTGCTTCTGCTGTGCGGGATGCAATGTAGAAACGCGTGGTATTGTGCTTTGCATCTTCCACGTTTTTCAGGAGAATTTCCAGCCCATTCAGCTGGGCCGCCAGTTCGGACGCAACGGCGGCTTCTTCTTTTTTGCCCCATAACGCGACCAGTTCAGCGGCACCCGCAGTATCAAACTCTGTAACCGGCGTCAGCCCACGGTCACGGAGCAGATTGCAGATCTGTCCCATGGCAACAGGATGCGTGTGCACGCGCTGGATATCTTCAAGTCTGGCTCCGGGCACGCCCAGTAGACAATGCTCGATCCGCTGAAAATGTTCGCCAACAATATGTAAGCCAGAGGCTGGCAGCAGCGTGTGAATATCAGGCACACGACCTGCCAGACTGTTTTCACAGGCCAGCATGGCCA
>NZ_CALLXM010000046.1 GCF_937875265.1 uncultured Acetobacter sp.
ACTGCTTAATTATTGTTCAATCGCAACAAGAGTATTTTTTCCATGAGCTTCAAAAAAGCGTCTCTCTTCCTTCTTCCGGCGCTTCTGCTGGCTGCCTGCGCAGAAACTCCTATGGGCCCCACAGCCATGGTTCTGCCCGGCCCGGGCAAGGATTACGCCACCTTCCAGCAGGAACAGAACTTCTGCCGCTCACAGGCTGGGGCTGCCGTGCAAGGGCAGGCAGGAAGCCAGAACCGTAAAGCACTTTATGGCGGTCTGGCTGCAACAGCTCTGGGCGCTGGTCTTGGCGCTGCGGCTGGTGGCGGTGCAGGCGCTGGCATTGGTGCTGGTGCAGGCGCTCTGGGCGGCGCGCTGGGTGGCGGTGCCTATTCCAACAGCCAGCAGGGCGGTATTCAGACCCAGTACAACAATGCCTACGTTCAGTGCATGGTTGCTTACAAAAACGTCCTGCCTGCCAGATAACACTGGCAAACGCCCCGCTTATTTGTGCGTTTTGGTGGCCCGCTTTGTCGGGCCACTTTTTTGTAGAAACCTCCAGGTTGCCCCCGGTCTCATTGCATAAAAGCTCTTGCCACACACAGGCAGGAAGCAGATGCTCCGCTCCATGAGTGCCTTCCCTTCTTCCCCCCGTATTGCTGCCCTTGTGCTGGCAGGTGGTACCGGCATCCGCATGGGTGGGGAAGATAAACCGCTTCTCCCCCTTTCCGAGACTCAGGTCGTGCTGGACTTTGTGCTGGCAGCCCTCCGCCCCCACTGCGCTGCGCTTGCCATAAGTGCCAACGGTGATGCCTCGCGCTTTGTCACATGGAACCTGCCTGTTCTGCCCGACACGCAGGCCGACATCGGGCCTCTGGCGGGTATTCTGGAAGGATTGCTGTGGGCAGAAACGCAGGACTGCTCGGTTCTGATCACCGTTCCCGGAGATACGCCGTTTATCCCGGCAGGTTTGCCGCAGCAGCTGCTTCCGGCTCCGGCTGTAGCTGTTTCAGGGCATCGGCAGCATCATCTGGTCGCCAGCTGGCCAACTGCGTGTCGGCCCGCATTACAAGCGTGGCTAAAGCAGCCCGAGCATAAAAATAAACGCCGCATTCGCTGTTTTGCCGCAACACTGGGTGTGCGCGACGTGGTGTTTCCTGAGCAGACACCTGATCTGTTTTTCAATATCAACACACCGGATGAGTATGCTTATGCCCGTAAACTGGTCCGTGAGGGGCTGACACATGCCTAATTCTGTCATGACCCGCTGGCCCGTGCAGCGTTTGACCGACATGGACGCAGAGCCCGCCACTCTGAACATTGCCGAGGAAACCCCCATCGGCTTTGTCTATAACAGTGTGCCTTATGCCGTAATGATGGGCACTCTTCAGGACCTTGAAGATTATGCCTATGGGTTTTCCATTACCGAGCGTCTTGTTTCAAATGCAGCCTCCATCCGCTCTGTAAAGACTGAGGTTGGAGAAGACGGTGTAACCCTCTCCCTTGATATTGCCGGGGAGGATTTTCGGCGGCTGCTTCAGTCCCGCCGCGCCATGACAGGCCGGACAGGCTGTGGCGTTTGTGGCAGCGAAGACCTGAAAAGCCTTCACACTGCCCTGCCTCCCGTACCTGCCATGCCCCCCGTGCCTCTTTCTGCCATCCGTCAGGCTATGAATGATCTGGCGGACCATCAGACACTGAATGCTCAGGTGCATATGGTACACGGTGCGGCGTGGTGCGGGTCAAATGGCAGCATTAGGATAATACGGGAAGATGTGGGCCGCCATAACGCGCTGGATAAATTGATCGGGGCAGGCTTACGTCAAAATGTCTGCTTTGCAGAAGGATTTTGCCTGATTACCAGCCGCTGTTCCTACGAGATGGTACAAAAAGCCATTATGGCTGGCTTTTCCACACTGGTTGCAATTTCCGCCCCCACAGCGCGCGCCCTGCATCTGGCTGAACAGGCTGGCCTGACTATTGTGGCACTTGCCCGACGGTCTTCACAGTTTCTATTTACAGGATCTGTTGGCTAAATTTCTTTATTCTACCAATATATTTTCCTCTGTGCCCGGCATGATACCCGGATTTCATGACCAACAAAAAACCCCCTTCAGGCTGCCCTGAAGGGGGTTTTTTGGTCTCACCACGAGAGTTGCACTAAAAGAAGCCCTTTCAGGCCTCTCTTAGTGTCACGTCAGGAAAGGTTAGAAACCAGCCTGAATACGCGCAGCAACGGAGTTGCCTGTGCGACCATAAATGTTGGTCGCCTGTTCGCTGCGAGACACAATGAAGTGGCTGTAATCAAGCATGAGGCGGAAGTGACGGTTAGGATACCAGTTCAGACCACCGGTCCAGACTGTCTGCTGACCACCACGAACCACGTTCTTGGCGTTTGCATCGTTCAGGCGGCTGTTCAGGTCGATCACGCTATAATGACCAACAACTTCCAGCGCACCCCAGTGATTGCGAGCGGGATCGAATTCCTGGCTTTCAGAAACGCCCGGTGCACCAAACGCACCTTCTTTTTCGTTATACATACGCGGGTTGCCGAAGAGCGTGTAAGCCGCTGAGCCATACCAGCCCTGGAAACCAGCAGACTTCAGGCCAGGCGCATCACGCTGAACACCAACATGATAGTATTCGCCCTTCACAATCAGGCGTTTCCAGCGGACACCCAGTTCCGGACCAGCGGCCCAGACCTGTGCTGCGTTGCTGATACCGCCGGTCGCTGCCAGGTTGGCTTCACCGATATCAAACTCAGGACGCTGCCCGAAAGATGTGGAACGAGAGCAGGTGGTTGCAGAACCGGAGTTGGAGGTTGCTGCGTTACACGCCAGACGGAAAGCGGAAATACCGGAGGCGCCCATGTGGACATCCCAGTCTTTCGTGGCAACCGGACGACCAGCAACACGCAGGGTCGCACCCGTCTGGCTATCCATGGTGGTGCCGCTGCCGCCGCCGTAATAGGTGGAGCTGCTATCCGATGCGTTGCGGTGACCCCACTCCTGACCCGTGAAGTAACCTGCAATCCACCAGCGTTTTTCGTAATGGAGACCACCTACGCTGAAGCGTGCATCACCAGCAGCAATGTTACGCACCAGGTCGGTGATGCTCGGACGTTCGAGTGTGAAGAAGTCGTTCGAGCTTTCGGAATCTTCTTCCGTCACGCGCGGCTGGAAGTAACCAACCGTCAGGATGGTGTTGTGCAGGCCGGTGTAGTTCAGGTTGCCTTCATACAGACCGACATAACCATCGTTATGGTTGGCGCCGAAGTCAGGAGTTACAGCTGCAACCCAGTTTTTGTAGCGGAAGGTAAACGGAACACGCAGGCGGCGCATGTTGCTTGTGAAGCTGTTGAACGCCCCACGGCCTTCGCCCTTACGCGGCCCGGAACCAAAGAACCCACCGAAATCTTCATGGAAGGCCAGACCGATGGACAGGCCATAGGCACCATCTTCAGACGCAACGGTAAAGCGGCCTTTAGGGAAGCCGACAATCATGCCGCCAACGTGCACGTTTTCATCGCTCTTCGTGGCTGCGCGGAAAGCTTTCCAAGAAGTGACATCTCCACGGTCAGACGTCGGGGTGCCCGAGTTTGACAGGTGAATTCTGTTAGAGGACGTTGCAGGTTCATTGAACTGCACACTCGGGTCAACCGGTCCGGAAGCAATATCACGGTGTGAGGTAGCACGGCCGCCATGAGCTGATGCGCTGCTCATACGATCCTGTTTGTGGGACGTGGTTTCGGTCCGGGCCAGACGCGTTTTAAGAGTGCTGATCTGCCCCTGCATCTCTTTCCGCATTTCCGCCATTTCAAGACGGAGAGCGCGGATCTGGGCATCATCAGAGGAAGATGCCATTGCGACAGGTGCCGCACCACCCATCAAAAAAGAAGCGAACGCAAAAGACGAAATAACCGGTTTACAGCGCATCATTGCCATTCCAGAGGAGAGAAGATGAACGCTGAATATCCTGCCGAACGCTTTTTGTGCGTGATGGTTTCGTGATGCTTTCGTTACAGTTATGTGACAAAAAAGGCGGGCTGAATGACTCAGCCCGCCTCACTTATAAAAAGACTTTTTTAAGAAAGGATTCTTAAAAAGACTTCTGAAAAGTTTTTATAAAATAAAGCGATTCTTATTTTGCACTTTTCCATGCAGAAAGAATGCTGGTTTTTACAGACTGCGGCAGAGCCACATAGTCCAGCTTCTGTGCCGTGGCATCACCCTTTTCAAACGCCCAGGTAAAGAACGAGCGAACGGCTTCACCGCGTGCAGCGTTTTTCGGAGCAATCGGAGTCAGCACGTATGTGGCAGACACGATCGGCCATGCACCTTTGCCTGCCGTATCAAGCAGATTGACAGCAAAATGAGAGGCATGCTGCCAATCGGCGGCTTCTGCGGCATGCGCAAAGCTGGTCTGGTTTGCAGCAACGTCTTCACCAGCACGGTTGTGCAGCTTAACGGTGGTCAGGTGGTTGCGGCTGGCATAAGCGTATTCAACATAACCAATAGCGCCTTCCGTGTTCTGCACGGTTGCGGCCACACCATCATTCCCACGCGCACCCAGGCCACCGGGCCAGGAAATAGACGTGCTTGCGCCCAGAGAATCGTGCCAGGAGGCAGAAGATCCTGCCAGATAGGATGTAAACACGAAGGTCGTGCCAGAACCGTCTGCACGATGCACCGGAGCCACCGGCATGTCCGGCAGTTTTACGCCTGGGTTCAGCGCAGCGATTTTCGGGTCATTCCATTCCGTGATTTCACCAGCATAAATACCAGCCAGCACAGCACCGCTCAGGCGCAGCGTGTCCGCTTTCATGCCCGGAATATTCACGACGGGCACAATGCCGCCCATCACGGTCGGGAACTGAAAGAGACTGGCGGCTTCAATTTTTTTTGCATCCATCGGCGCATCGGATGCACCGAAATCAACCGTACCTGCCAGAACCTGATTCTGCCCGGCGCTGGAGCCAACGCTCTGATAGTTTACCGTAACGCCAGCGGCGGTCTTAGCTGTTTCACCCCAGGCTTCGTAAATCGGGGCGGCAAAGCTGGAACCCGCGCCAGTGACGCTTTCGGCCCGGGAGGCGCTCGGCAGTGCAGCGGTCAAACACGTTGCAGCAAGCAGACACAGAGCAGGCCTGAAGGAAAGACGCATTTCGGTTTTATCCCTGGACATCATAAATAACTGACGCAAATCGCCACGTCGGGGACAACCCATAACGGGTTTGTTCCCACTGGGGGATGACATGTTGAAGACTGTTTTATGAAGATTTTATGACAGAGGCTGCAACCACACGAGGCAGCCAGATTTTGCAGGTTGTACCCTCACCGACCGTGCTTTCCACTATAAAACGACCGCCATGCCGGGTAACCACATGCTGAACAATAGCCAGTCCCAGCCCGCTCCCCTGCACACTGGCTGCTGTTTTAGGCACACGATAGAAATGCTCCGTCAATCGGGGCAGATGCCGTGCGGCAATCCCGGGTCCGTTATCCACAACACTCAGCACCACACCCGGTACGGCAGGCCAGTGTGTGTCAGGCTGAGCAACCTTGCAGGAAACCGTCACCTGCAAAGGGGGAGTTTCTCCCACATTATCCGCTAATGTGCCGTATTTAAAGGCATTTTCAACCAGATTGATCAACACCTGCACAAGCTGGCCGGTATCTGCTGCCACGCATAAGGTTGGATCTGCAACCGGCTGGATAGTCAGTTTTGCTTTTTTCAGACGGAACAAGGCTGCGGACTCGGCTTTTAAGCGGTCAAACAGCTCTGTCAGCACCACAGTGCCACGAGGCCGCTGATGCTCTATGCGCTGCACACGGGAAAGATAGAGCAGATCATCCAGCAGATGCTGCATCCGCTTGCCCTGCGCCGCCATAATCCCGAGAAACTCCTGCTGGGCTTCCGGGTCATCCGCTGCCGGGCCTTGCAGTGTTTCTACAAACCCCATCAGGGCAGCAAGCGGTGTCCGCAGTTCGTGGCTGGCATAGGCCACAAAATCCGTGTGCTGGCGCTCGGTATTGTCCGCTTCCGTTTCATCATGCAGCGCCACAAACACCAGCGCGTGTTGTGGGCGTTCTGAAGAAGCACTCCAACTACGGGAGTCGGAAAAAAGGGTTGCAGGCAGAACGTGCTGCTCAAAACAGGCCCGAATGACCCTGTGGTGCGGCACATCCAGTACAATACGAGCTGTTTCCGTCCAGGTAGGTGTTTTCAGGCCTTTTTCTACCAGGCGGTCCAACGCTGTCTGAAAAGCGGGATGGCGTTTGATGCTGCCCAGATTATCTTCAAAAACCCGATGCGCTTCCGGCGACGCATAATGCAGCCGCCGCTCATCATCCAGCACCAATATTGCGGCAGGCAGACAGGCTACCACCTGCTCAACCACCAAAGGCACGGAGGTTCTGAAAGAAGATTGATTATCTTCCTGATGATAGCTGGGGATCACCACTTTTTCAGGCCGCAGCCGCGCGGCAAGCAGACTGGCCGTCAGCCCGCTACCCACCAGCACACCTGCCACTGCAACAAGTGCCTCATGCATCATCAGGCACTCCGCCAGCCAATGACTGCCTCAGTCCTGTGGCATATCAAGCGCATAACCCCGGGCGCGAACGGTTCTGATGAGGTCTTTCTCATCCCCGGCATTCAGGGTTTGCCGCAGCCTTCTGATATGCACATCCACTGTGCGCAGTTCCACGCAGGAGCTACGCTCCCAAGCCTGATCCAGTAGTTCTTCACGCGAGAAAACCTGACCCGGATGCGCCATCAGGAATTCCAGAAGCCGGTATTCCGTCGGCCCCAAAGGCAGATGCCTCCCGTTACGCTCCACCTTGTGGGCCACACGGTCCAGCACCAGCGAATCGAATTTCAGCACGTTGCCTGAAGGCGGCAGCCGCCGCAGCATGGCCTTCACCCGGGCAAACAGTGTTTCCATGCCAAACGGTTTGATCAGATAATCATCCGCACCAATTTCCAGCCCGCGCACACTGTCAGTTTCCTGCCCGCGCGCACTGAGCATGATGATGGGAATAGTGCGTGTTTTGGGCTGTTCCCTTAGCTGCCGGCACACTTCCAAGCCTGAAATACCGGGAAGCATCCAGTCCAGCAGAACCAGATCAGGCGCACGGCGGCTAATCTGATCCAGAGCAGTATGGCCATCCCCGGCCAGACGCACATCATAGCCCTGCTTTTCCAGATTATAGCAGATCAGCCGGGAGAGTGCCGGGTCATCCTCAACGACGAGAACGCTTGCATTGTGAGTCATGAGCACCCCATAGCGATTCGGCGCGAAGGATAAGCTGGGCAGCGTAGGAAAAACAACCGGTGTCATAAAAGTTACACACTTCACGACCCCTGTTCTGGCATCTCTCCTGTCGTGCAAAATCGTTCTATGCAAGGGTTGGGATTCTGGATTATGGAGCGCTCAGGAGCTGGGCCGGCAATTGTGCCGGGTGCACCTCCAGGAAACGCTCGGATGAGTATTTTTCGCTCTCTTCTGCCGCAACCCGGCAAAAGCTTTCACCTTTCTCTGACGAACCGCATTCAGACTCTCAGCGCTCAGATCTCCCGTTCTTTCTCAGAACGCGGGCTGCTTGAACTGGGTATGCTGGAAGGCATTTGTACTACGCTGGAAAATAAGGCCCAGCGGGAGCGCATTCGTGCGCTGTATCCGGCCTCTGGTGTTTTTGG
>NZ_CALLXM010000047.1 GCF_937875265.1 uncultured Acetobacter sp.
TCTGCACACTCAGCACAGCCACAGCGCCCAGAACCGGCAGAACAAAACAGTATTTTATAATGTCATCACTGGCGAGACACAGACCCAGCAAGGCAACAAACACGCCCCACACAGCCGGTCTTTCACGGTTTTTCTGAACAAAAATCAGTAACCAGCAGGCCAGAACCCCAACATACGCCCCCATATGAATACAGGGGATCAGCATGACCTGAACGCCAAAAGCCGTGGGCGCGGCCACCAGCACCAGGAAAAACCATGCCCCGGCAGGAGCCATTTCCCGACACAGCCTGAAGGCCAGCAACACCACAGCTGCCAGCAACATGCCCGGCACCAGATAGTAAAAAGACAGATGCCAGCCCGCCAGACCCGCGGCCACCACGTAAGGCAGAATTTCCGTTACGTAATAGGGTTCTGTTGAAAGGTCCCAATGGTGCAGCAAAACATTGCCACGCAGGATATCCTGCGCTTCCAGCAGAGCCGAAACACTGTCCGAATTGACCGGTAAAGTTGCCGCCAGAGACATGTAAAAAGCAGACAGCACCACGAAAGCTGCCAGGTACCCGAGGATTACCTTCCACGTTTTCTTGAAGGGTACAGGCACACCAGACCTCTTGAAAAACAGGAACCGGAAAAATTACGCAGCCCTGAGACACCGGTTCCGTGAGGTCTCTACGCCTTTAAAGTCCAATGCGCAGACTTCCGGCAGTCCCCTTAAAAGTCAATCAGCACACCCTCATAGATTTTTTAAATCACGCTTTCTGCCGGCCCTCTCTCACTGCGTTTCTTGAGCGCCGGGTTACTCTGTTGCCTGCTTTTTATTTCGGAATTACTGCCGTCTTACCGCTGAAGGCGGATCAATTTCTCATAGCGGGCTATCAGGCGATTACGCCGCAGGCCAGAAAGCCGATAGATCCAGAACATGCCGTTCAACTGATCAAGTTCATGCTGATGGCAGGCAGCCCGCAGGCCCTCTGCCTCTTCAATGTGGCAAGCGCCGTTCAGATCCTGATACTGCACCCGGACTTTGGCTGCCCGCTCAATCTGCTCCGTCACACCGGGCATGGAAACGCTGCCCTCTTCCTGCCGAAACGTCTCTTCTGACATCCAGACAATTTCGGGATTCACGTAAGTCTGGGGCTGGGCCACATCCGGAAGCTCCAGAACCACCACACGTTGCGCCACGCCAATATGCGGACCGGTCATGCCCACGCCCGGTGCAGCCCGCATGCTGTCCAGAATATCTCGCGCCAGAGCGGACAGAGTGTCGTCAAAAACCGTCACAGGTGCTGCCACCTGCCGCAAACGCTGGTCGGGAAAACGAACAATCGGGCAAATTGTCATATCAGGCGGTCGCTCTGACTGTAGCAAAGTGGAACATGAGCGGCTGTCAGGCCTGCTTTAGAAGTTCAAGCAGTTCAGGAAACTGCTCATACCCTTCGCGCCCCAGAAAATGCCCGCCTCCAGGCACGTCCAGCGTTGTGGTGTGCAGGGAGGCTGCAAGAGTGCGGGACAGGCCAGGGTCCACAATCCCATCATTGTCGGAGAAAACAGAGGCCCGAAACGCACTCCGGCTTTGCAAGTCTTCATAGTTCAGAGGGCTATCTGTAAAGGCGTCCAGTTGCGGCAGGGTTTGAAGATGTTGGTCAAACCCTGAAACCAGCACATACCCCCCAACCGTCTCCCCTTTGGGGCGAGACATCAGATGGCGCAGGAGGGTCACGCAGCCAAGGCTATGGCCGATCAGAAACGTCTGGTTGTTCAGATGCGGTAAAAGCGTATTGAGCGTTTCCGCCCACGCGTCAGGCTCCGGTGCCTGAGAAGACGGCAGAGCAGGCACACGGACCGTGGCCCCTGACAGCTCCAGCTGCTTTTTCAGCCACGGAAACCAGTGCGCATCAGGGTTGGCTGTGTAGCCATGAACAATCACGTATTGTCTTGAAGACAAATCAGGCATCTTCTGCTCCGGTCACAGCCCCAGTCAGCTTGGGGTTTTCATAGCCTCTTCTACGGTTTTCCGGGCTTCAGTCGCCAGTTCGTCCACCCGTTCATTTTCCGGCACGCCGGAATGGCCTTTCACCCACAGCCATGACACATCATGCTGCTTGGCGGCATCCAGCAGGCGCCGCCATAAATCCATATTGGCCACCGGGTCACCCGAGGCATTGCGCCAGTTACGCCGCACCCAGCCTGTGTGCCAGCGCGTAATGCCGTTGCGCACATACTCACTGTCCGTATGCAGGCGCACCGTGCAGGGCCGCTTGAGGGCTTCCAGCGCCTCTGCTGCTGCTGTCAGCTCCATACGGTTATTAGTGGTCGCTTCTTCCCCACCGGAAAGTTCACGCTCCACCCCTTTAAAGCGCAGCAGCACGCCCCAGCCACCGGGGCCGGGATTAGGGCGGCATCCGCCATCCGTCCAGATTTCAATTATCTGCTCTTCCGGCACCTGTTCCGGTGCCGGTGCGGGGCTGGTTTCAGAATCCGTAGCCATCAACAGTCTCCGTCGCCAGATGGAAGCGCAGGCGCTTGAGGTAATCCAGAGGGTCTTTTGGGGTTACCAGCGCATCCGGCGGTGTGTTGATCCAGTCATACAGCCGCGTCAGCAAAAAGCGCATGGCTGCACCACGGGCCAGAACAGGCAGGGCCTGCTGTTCTTCCACGCTTAGCCGGCGCACAGACTCATACCCTTGCAGGAGCTGACGACCGAATGTGACATTGAACGACCCATCCCCTTCAAAGCACCAGGCATTGAGGCAGATGGCGATGTCGTAGGCCAGAAAATCCGTGCAGGCAAAATAGAAATCAATCAGGCCGGACAGGTTTTTCCGCAGAAAGAAAACGTTATCAGGGAACAGATCAGCATGGATCTGCCCGCTAGGCAGCGCAGGGTTTGCGCTCTGCCCCGGCCAGTGTGGCAAAATATGCGTAAACGCCGCATCCAGTTCTGCCAGCAGGCCCGGATGCACGGCATCCGCCCCGGCACGGCAGGACGCCAGAAGCGGCTGCCAGGAATCTGGCCCCAAAGCATTGGCCCGCACAGGCGTATAGCTGCGCCCGGCCTCATGCAACTGAGCAAGGGCCTGCCCCAGCGGGCGACAATGTTCCAGCCGGATTTTACGCGGCCAGACACCGGGGAGAAATGTTGTGATCGCTGCAGGCCGCCCTGCGAGTATGCCGAGCGTCTGCCCGCTTTTGCTCGCAACAGGCTGCGGGCAGGACACGCCCTGCCCGGCCAGATGCTGCATCAGGCCCAGAAACCACGGGAGTTCCTGCGCATTCACCCGCTTTTCATACAGTGTGAGGATAAAATCGCCCTCGGTGGTACGCAGCTGGAAATTGCTGTTTTCCACACCCTCGGCAATGCCACGAAACGCCACCAGATTGCCAATGGCGTATTCGCTTAGAAACGCCTCAAGCGCCTCATCACTCACATCCGTATAAACGGCCATGCCTTTGCGCTGCCTTCAGCCCAGAGGAGCAGGAAGGCGGAAGATCACGTTTTCTTCCTTCACTGTGCGTTCATCGATGCACAGCGTGTAACGCTTGGCCATTTCGGTCACCATTTCCTGCACCAGCGCTTCCGGAGCTGAAGCCCCGGCCGTGATGCCCAGCGTATTCACGCCGTCCAGCACGGACCAGTCCAGCGCATCCAGACGCTGCACCAGCAGGGCACGCGTCGCACCGGAACGCTCAGCCACTTCCCGCAGGCGCTGGGAATTGGAGGAGTTGGGGGAACCGATCACGATCACCAGGTCACATTCCGGCGCAATGGCCTTCACAGCTTCCTGACGGTTGGTGGTGGCGTAGCAGATATCCTCGCGCTTCGGCCCTTCAATCAGCGGGAAGCGCTCACGCAGGATGTCCACAATTTCCGCCGTATCATCAACGGAAAGCGTGGTCTGCGTAATGAAGGCCAGACGAGCAGGGTCTGCCGGCTGCACGGTGCGGGCTTCTTCCGCATCATTGATCAGCGTGACAGCACCAACCGGCAGCTGGCCCATGGTGCCCACCACTTCCGGATGCCCGGCATGGCCGATCATCAGGATATGGCGGCTTTCAGGGCCACCTCCGGCAAAATGGCGCTCAGCCTCACGGTGCACTTTGGACACCAGCGGGCAGGTTGCATCCAGATAGAGCAGGTTGCGGCGTTCAGCCTCAGCCGGAACTGTTTTGGGCACACCATGGGCAGAAAACACAACGTGGCCATCGGGCGGAACTTCATCCAGTTCCTCGACGAAAATGGCACCCTGAGCTTCCAGAGCTTCCACCACTGTCCGGTTATGGACAATTTCATGACGCACATAAACCGGTGCGCCGTAGCGGCGAATAGCTTCCTCTACCACGCGGATTGCGCGGTCTACCCCGGCGCAGAACCCACGCGGACCAGCGAGAAGAACTTTGAGAGACTTGCCGTGGGGAGCCTGCGCAGGCTCCTGTGTGGCAAGGGCGGGAGTTTGATCGGGCATGGTGTTCCCCAAACTTGCGGCGGACGGTATAGAAAAAACAGATATAAAGAAGCATAAGTAAGGTAGGCTATGCCCGAAACCCAGAGACGGTCACGGTCACCGTGGCCATGGCCTACGCAAAGCGAGATGGTGATGCAACCCGTTTTCCGGCATTGTAGCCAGCACAGCCCCGCTTGATGTCTATGTTTTGCTCACTTTTCATCTGTTCAACCCCCTCTAACCGATAATTCCGGATTTGCACATGTCCCAAGACCTTTCTCATCCATGCCGCCTGCTGCCCCGCTTTGCGGTGTCAGGCCTTGCGGCGCTTGGCCTGCTGACCATCCTTGGCGGCTGCGGGGATGAGGAAAATGCCTCCATAGCCTTTGCTCCCACCTGCCCGATGACGCACATCCCGCCGGAAGCTGCGGATTACTATCTGTATGATGGTAAAACCGCGACCTTCCCGCATCTGATAACGCGTGCGAGCATTCTGAAATTACAGGGAGACTGCCTGGGGGCCGGGCCGAAAGATCTGAAAACCCGAATCGCTTTGCGCTTTGTGGTCAGCCACGGGCCTGCGGTTGCTGGCAGCACCGTTACCCTGCCCTGGTTTGTTGCTGTGCTGCATGGAGACCGGATTGTGAACAAGCACGTATTCAAACACACGTTCCAGTTCCCGGCCAACCTCTCCAGCATTACCAGCGATAGCAAGGTGATTACGGTAGACCTGCCCATTGCGCCCAAAAATACGGATTCGGATTACCGGTTCGAGGTGGGCTTCCAGCTGACAAAAGAACAGCTGGACTATAACGAGACGCATCTGAAAAAAGTGGATTATCAGGCATATTGATGCCTGACTGAAGGCTGCATTACCTGCTTCTTTTTACCCTGTGGGGCAAAGAGAAGCAGGCACACAGGGCTTACTCTGAAGTTTAACTGGCAGGTGTTGCCGGGAAGCGCGCTGCCTCTACAGCAGCCTTCTGGCGGGCAGCCACCGCCGCTTCATCGAATTCCTGCACGATCTCATGGAAGAGTTCGTACCAGTTCATCTTCACTTTCAAACGCATGAAAACAGACCCAAGCCCCACGGCAGAGCGGTCCACCAGCACAAATTCACGCGGCAGGCGCACGCCACCGGTGCGTTGCAGGCCTTCATGCACTCTGGAGAGAATTTCACGGCCCTGATTGGGGTTGTTACCCTCCTGAATATACCGCACGCGGTTATCCATCAGCGGTTCATACAGGAACCCGGCCCACTCGTTCAGCACCTCGATCTTTTCCGGGGTCAGATCCGTGAAGCCCCATGCCGCATAGGCTTGCGTCGCCAGATCGTTGTCCTTGGTCTGCAAAGCCCGATAGAGGTCGATATTTCCTTTGATAAAGGACGGCTTGAAAATACGGATTGCCCCGAAGTCCAGCAGGTTCAGCCCGTAATCATCCCGCACGGTGAAGTTCCCCATATGCGGGTCCCCATGCACCACACCGTACTGATAGAGCGGCACATACCAGGCACGGAAAAGCGTGCGGGCAATTTTCTGCTTCTGCTCTTCAGTCAGGCCAGCCTGAATAACGGCGTTCAGGCCACGACCATTGACCCATTCCATGGTCAGCAACCGTCGGGTGCAGAACGCGTCCACCGGTGCAGGCACCGTTACTTCCGGGCAGCTTTCCAGAACGCTGCTATACAGCCGCATATTGGCGGCCTCACGCAGGTAATCCAGCTCTTCATGCAGGCGCTCAGTCAGCTCCTCCACCACGTCATCCTGACGGATGGCATTATCCAGCCGGTGATACACCCCAATGGCCATACGGAACTGGCGTAAATCCGCTTCCACGGCTGCATTCATATCCGGGTATTGCAGCTTGCACGCTACCTGCTGACCATCAGCCAGCACGGCTTTATGCACCTGCCCAAGGCTGGCAGCCGCCGCAGCGTCCCGCCCGAAGGAGCGAAAATTCCGTTCCCATCCGGCCCCAAGCTCTGCCGTCATCCGCCGACGCACAAAGTTCCAGCCCATAGGCGGTGCATTGGCCTGCAACTGGGCCAGTTCTTCCGCATATTCATCCGGCAGGGCACCGGGAATAGTAGAAAGAAGCTGGGCGGCCTTCATCAGCGGCCCTTTCAGGCCACCGAGAATGGATTTCAGGTCTTCCGCATGTGCAGCCCCGCCTGAGCGCAGCCCCATCTTGTGTCCTGCAAGGCGGGCGGCAATGCCGCCTACGGTGCCGGTTGTCTGGACCATACGGCGCAGTTCACCAAAAACGCCGGTGTTGTCCAAGTCTCGTTCGGCCATGTTACGCCTGCTCCAGCTGGTCTATAAAGCCGGAGATGACGTCCAGCCCCTTGCGCCAGAAGCCGGGGTCAGACGCATCCAACCCGAACGGAGCCAGAAGCTCCTTGTGGCGCTTGGTGCCGCCAGCTTCCAGCATGGCAATGTATTTATCCTGAAAACCGGGTGCGCCTTCACTGAACACACCATACAGCGCGTTCACCAGACAATCCCCAAAGGCATACGCATACACATAGAACGGTGAGTGGATGAAGTGCGGGATATAGGCCCAGTACACATCATAATCCGGCGTGAAGTTGAAGGCCGGACCGAGGCTTTCTGTCTGCACCTGCTGCCAGATTTCCCCAATCCGCTCGGGCAGAAGCTCCCCTGATTTCCGCTCATCATGCACACGGGTCTCAAATTCGTAGAACGCAATCTGGCGCACCACGGTGTTGAGCATGTCTTCCACCTTGCCCGCCAGCAGGGTGCGCTTGCGGGCCGGATCGGTCTCGGCATCCAGCAGGGACTGGAAGGTCAGCATTTCACCAAACACACTGGCTGTTTCTGCCAGTGTCAGCGGCGTGTTGGACAGGAAGTATCCCTGTTTTGCAGCCAGAACCTGATGCACGCCGTGGCCCAGTTCATGCGCCAGCGTCATCACATCGCGCGTGCGGCCATGATAGTTCAGCAGAATAAAGGGATGCGCGGACGGCACTGTGGGATGCGCAAAAGCCCCCGGAGATTTGCCCGGAGCAGGCGGCACGTCGATCCACGGATGCGTCAGAAACGTATCGATCACTTTGCCCATGCGCGGGTCAAAGCCATCATAGGCCTTCTGCACAATCTGCTTGGCTTCATCCCACGGAATTTTGCGGTCTTCACAGCCGGGCAGCGGGGCGTTGCGGTCCCAATGCTCCAGCTTATCCAGCCCCATCCATTTGGCCTTAAGGGCATAATAGCGATGGGCAAGGCGCGGATAGTCTTCCCGCACAGCGGACACCAGCGCATCCACCACATCATCTTCCACCATGTTGGACAGGTTACGTGAGGATGTGGGGCGGGCGTAATGGCGCAGCCCGTCAGAAATTGCCTTATCCTTGGCCAGCGTATTGGTGATGAGGGCGAACAGTCGCACATTCTGCCCAAACACCTGACCAACGGCTTTCCCGGCTTTTTCGCGCACGGAGCGGTCCGAATCGGAAAGGCGGTTCAGCGCATCCCCTACCGGCATTTCCTTACCATCCAGCGTGACGCGCAGGGCGGCAATGGTCTCATCAAACAGGCGGCACCAAGACTGAGCCCCGGTTACAGATTTTTCCAGCAGCACCTTCTCAACGTCATCAGAAAGCTGATGCGGGCGGAACAGGCGGGTATCGTCCAGAAACGGTTTCCAGTGAGCCAGCGCCGGGTCCTGCATTTTCTGCGCCAGATCTGCATCATCCAGGCGGTTCAGTTCCAGCGTAAAAAACAGCAGGTGCGTGGAAATATCCGTCAGCTTTTCGCTGATGGACTGGCTGAAGCGGCTAATGGCCGAATCTGATGAATTGGCTGCAAACAGCAGCGAGGCGTAGGACCCGGCCTTGCCCAGCGTTTCCTCAATCGCCTCACAGGTGCGGATAGCCTCCGCAACCTCCGCGCCGGACAGCTCCGCCAGCTTGCCCTGATAGCGGCTGGCAAATGCTTTGGCCTGCTGCTCAGCCTGATCCAGATCCTGATGGATCGCGGGATCTTCCATACTATTATAAAGAGCCGAAAGGTCCCAGCGCGGAAGGGCGGAAATCCCCTGCCCCTGCGCGGGACTGGTTGCGGCCACTGTACCTGCGTCTACGGCCAAGGCCGGAAGCGAAGATGAACGGAGAAAGTGCGCTGTATGTTCCATGCCAGCATCCTACCGTGCAATTTGGCATGAGGCGAGTACATGTGAGCGCAAATGGGGTTCACATACAGTGCAGGTCAGACAGCCTTAAACGCTCAGGCCTTCGCGCCGATGGATAAGCGGGGCTGCCCCGGCATTGCAAAAATTGCGTCATAGAACGCAGCACTGCGGGGCAGGGCCTTGGTGCCAACCGACGTATAAATCGGCATCCCCCGAAAGACCCTCTTATTTCACACACTGATAAAACAAGAGACGGTCTTTCGGGGAGATGCTGCCTTCAGACAAACGCCAGCTCAGGCAGACTTGGCCAGTTCTTTTTCCGGCAAGGTAAACCCAATAATCCGGGCATAGTCTTTCGGCACAATCTGCCAGAAGCGCGGCAGAACATCGGCCCATTTATGCAGCAGTGTTGTGGCATAAGGGGAGCCGGTTTCCTCCACATGCCGCTCGACCAGACGCCGCAGTTCCTGTGCCCAGCGCTCATCCGTTACCCGCGTCCAGAACAGGGTTTCCGGGTTAACGCGCTTTTCAAAGGCATTGTCATCATCAAGCACAAATGCCATGCCACCGGTAAAGCCTGCACCGAAATTGTCCCCAATTTCGCCCAGAACAACCACGGTTCCGCCTGTCATATATTCACAGGCGTTAGACCCGCAGCCTTCCACCACAGCCACGGCACCGGAGTTACGCACAGCAAAGCGTTCACCCGCCTGCCCGGCAGCATAAAGTTCACCTGCGGTTGCGCCATACAGCACCGTATTGCCAATAATGGCGTTGTGGTTACTGACAAGACGGGAAGAAGGTGAAGGCCGGACTGTAATGGTCGCGCCGGAAAGGCCCTTGCCCACATAATCGTTGGCATCGCCCAGCACTTCCAGCTTGAGCCCCTGTACGGCAAAAGCCCCCAGAGACTGCCCGGCAGACCCACGCAGGCGCACGGTCAAATGCCCCGGTGCCAGTGTGGTCATGCCAAACTTCCGCACAATAAGTGAGGACATGCGGGTGCCAATGGCGCGCTGCGTGTTCTGCACGTTGTAATGCAGCTGCATTTTCTCACCGTGGTCAAACAGCGGCTTTGCATCGCTGATCATCTGCGCATCGAGCGTATCAGGCACCTCGTTCCGGCCTTCCAGCGTGCAATAGCGTGCAAACGGGCCGGGATCTGCCTGTGACAGCAGGGAGTTGAGGTCCAGATCATCCAGATAATCCGCGCCACGAGAAACCTGATGCAGCAGATCAGTCCGACCGATCACCTCATTCAGGGTTCTGAAGCCAAGAGACGCCAGAATATTGCGCACATCTTCCGCAATAAAGGAGAATAGGTTGATCACCTTCTCCGGCGTGCCTTCAAACTTTTTGCGCATCGCCTCATCCTGCGAGCACACACCCACCGGGCAGGTGTTTGAATGACACTGGCGCACCATGATGCAGCCCATGGCAACAAGACTTGCTGTGCCAATCCCGAACTCTTCCGC
>NZ_CALLXM010000048.1 GCF_937875265.1 uncultured Acetobacter sp.
TGTCAGCGGCATGCGGCAGGCATGGCACTGGTCGAGTGATCCGGGCTCCAGCCCGTGCTTTACGGTCACGCGCTGGTCAAACACAAAACATTCGCCACGCCACAGGCTTTTTTCTTCGGGAATGTTTTCCAGATATTTCAGAATGCCACCCTGCAAGTGGTACACATCGTCCAGCCCTTCGGCTTTGACAAATGCGGTTGCTTTTTCACAGCGGATGCCGCCTGTGCAGAACATGGCAATGCGGGGTGTGCGGCCCTCGGCCAGCAAGGCTGCCCGATGTTCGCGGAACCAGCCCGGAAATTCACGGAAGGTTTTGGTTTTCGGGTCAATCGCGCCCTCAAACGTTCCGGCCGCCACTTCATAGTCGTTGCGGGTATCAATCAGAATGGTGTCCGGGTCTTCCAGCAACGCGTTCCACTCTTCAGCGGCCACGTAATGGCCTACGTCAGAACGCGGGTCGAGCCCCGGCACGCCCATGGTCACAATTTCTTTCTTCAGCCGTACCTTCATGCGCAGGAACGGCATGCTGGGGGCGCGGGAGAATTTGACCTCAATGGCTGCACAGCCGGGCATGGCGCGGATATGCTTCAGCACCGCCTCAATCCCGGCATCACTGCCCGCAATGGTGCCGTTAATGCCCTCATGCGCCAGCAGTAATGTGCCCTGCACACCGTTTTTATCACATGCCGCCTGCAAGGGGCCTCGCAGGTCGGCAAAGTTTTCAAACGGCGTAAAGCGATACAGCGCAGCAACGCAGATTGGCAAAGAGGTATCAGTCACGGCAACAACCATTCCAGAGTGAGATTGCAGACCAGTCCGGGCCTTCAGTATGCCAGCCAGCACACACCCCCTGCCGCAATCAGGATGAAATCAGCCTGCCAGACTTACTCCTCCACCCCGGTGCAGGACAAGGGGCGCTTAATGCGCCGCCCGCCAGGCCTGCACGGCTTCCAGCGTTTTCTGCACGTGGCTCTGCGGGTCGCTTGAGGTATAGCTCAGCACAACCCGGCCTTCCGGCGTGATCACAAAGGATGTGCGGGTGGAAAGCGTGAAGGACCCCTGCGTTTTCTGGCTGTCATACAGCCCGGCCACTTTTGCACCGGGGTCAGCCAGCACGGTAAACTGGCTGCGGCATTCCTCTTTGGAAAATTCGGCCACGCGCTCACTGTTCCCAGCCGTTACACCCACCACGGCTGCACCCAGCTTACGGAAGGTTGGTGTGGCTTCAGCAAAGGCATGGGCTTCCAGCGTGCAGCCACTGGTAAAGGCTGCGGGAAAGAAATAGAGCACCACCGGCCCCTTGCGGAGCTGCTCTTTCAGCGAGAACGTCAGTGCTTTCCCGCCCAGAGCCCCCTCCAGAGTAAAATCCGGGGCGGTGGTTCCGTCAGCCAGAGCGGCCAGTGCCGGAGGCGTCATCACGCCCGGCAGCAGCGCAGCGGGGGCAGCCAGCATCGGGGTCAGCAGTGCAAGCCGCGCAAGGCGGCGCAAGCCTGTGAGCGGACGGGAGCGGGAGAAGGGCAGGGCACGAGTCATCAGGCAACTCCGAATGTTATCTTGGCGGCAGATGCCGCACAGTGGCACAGCCCCGGGCCGGAAACCACCATTCCCGCAGGGCGGCCAGAGCGCGGTGTTTGGCTATAAAAAGTGCGGGTCAGTCCCATGAGTCTGATTTTTCAAACGGCCTCTGAGCAGAAACGTCACTTGAGGCTCTTCCTTTTTTCTGCCCATGCTGCATAGGTGACCGGTCAGTTAAAGGATCAAAGACTATGAGCGACGAAATCATGAGCGACGAAAACGATGTGATCGTCGGCTACCTTGTGCAGCGTGAAGACAAGGACGGCGACGTAAGTTTCTGGGACCCGACGAACGAGTGGCAGGAAGACCCCAACGAAGGCAAGTTCTACGAAAACGAGGACGAAGCCAACGCGGATGCCAAAGCTCTTCAGGAAGGTGACAGCGCAACCATCACGGTTGAACTGGTCTTTGAAGACGATGACGACGCAGAAGAAGAGACTGAAGAGAAAGCCTGATTTTTCAGGTAAAAGGAACAGGGGGGCTCAACCGGGCCTCCCTGTTTCTGTTTCAGGGGTTATGACCCCGCTTTAAGCACCGCACAGGCTACCCGGTCCCCGGAGCCGCCAATCGGCTGCGTGGTGTAATCATCAGGGTGAGCATGGATCACCAGCGCAGCACCGCCATTGTTCAGCAAGGCAGGCCGTGTGCCGCCGGGCTTGAGGGACACCAGCGTGGAATACAACTCCACCGTTGCCTGACCATCCGGGCCGACAAACAAGTTGGGTAAATCCCCGTTATCATTGGCCTGCTCGTTTAAAAGCCCATGCACCACCGGGGTTGTGGTGTGCACATGCGGGCCTGCACTGGTAAATTTCGGGGCTTCACAGCTGCCTTTTTCATGAAAATGCATGCCATGCCACCCTGGTGAGAGGGTGCGTGCGTTCACGCGCAGCAAAACGCCTCTTGGCGTATTTGTGACCGTGACAGTGCCAACCTGCGCGCCATCCGTGCCCACCAGCGTGCCGGATGCCGTCTCCGCCGCGCGTGCAAGCGGGGAGGCCATGACGCCCAGCAACAGCCCTGCTGCCAACCATTTTGTCATACCTGTTGTCATAACGGGTGCTCCTTAAAATCCTGACAGTCCGTCACTCGTAACAGCCACGCAGGCTTCGGGTTCCCCGCGCACACGGTCATTTTGGCAATATCATGCCAGCACGCCGCTGCGGATGTTCAGCCTGCCTTGCCGCACGCCCTCTGTTCCGGAGAGATTTTCCAGTGCCATGCTCGTCCTTTCTGTCCCGTCGGGAACCCCGCCTGACCCGTTCCACTCCACCGGCATCCCCAGCTCCTACTCCCGCGGGCATAGGCCCGCGAGACATGGCGGAAACCCTGCGTGTGCAAAGCCTGCCTGCACAGGCGGATGTGTTTCAGCCCTATCAGCCGCCCAAAGGCGTGCGGGGGGATGGCCGCACCCATCTGGCTATGGATAGCGCGTCTTCCGCCAATCCCGGCCTGCTCGGCTGGTTGCGGCAGGCCGTGGCGGAGGGCGTGGTTTTTCCGGGCTATCCGCGTCTGGCCGAAATGTCCCAGCGTGCGGAATACCGGCATATGGTGGAGGTTATTGCCGCTGAGGC
>NZ_CALLXM010000049.1 GCF_937875265.1 uncultured Acetobacter sp.
AAAAGTGCAACACCGCTGCTGCCTGCGTGGCTGATGCTGGGCCTGTCCCTCAGCCTATTGTTTGCTGGCTGGTGGCGGGAAGGACGGCGCTGAATACCGTTTTCCTTTCCGCCTGCACGCCGGTGTGATAATAAAAAATCAAGCTCCACTTATGGACAGATCATGACCCGTTTCTTGCGCTTTACTCCGGCTGCTCTCATGGTTGGTGGCAGTCTTCTTTTCGCCTGTGCCACGCCCGTCTGGGCTCAAAGCGCCCGTGAGGCGGAAGCGCAGTCGGCTGCGGAAGAAGCTGCCCAGAAAGCGGAAGCCGCCAAGGCTATGAGGCGTGCGGCTCCTCCGGCATCCATCCCCGGTGCCTCGGAAGAGGATGAAGACGGAAACGAGCGCTCAAACGCGGATATGGAACCGACAGCAGCCCTGTTTGACGCCATCAACCGTGGCAGCCTGACCTCCGCCAAAGAATCCGTGAACCGTGGCGCAGACCTTGAACACCGTAACATGCTGGGTCAGACCCCGCTTGATATGGCGATTGACCTGAACCGAAATCCCATCATCTTTCTGCTGCTCTCCATGCGCGGCAGTGATGACCGGCCCCGCACCGATGTCGCTACGCAAACGCGTGAAATGGATACGGAAGACGACGCTGGCCATCTGACCATTGGCGGCACAGCCGGACGGCACGGCGGCAAATCTGCCACCACCAGCAGCCGCTACGATGCCAGCGGTGGCGTGGCTCGTCCTGATGTTGGCTTCCTCGGATTTGGCGGAAGCTGATCCGAACAGTCTGACCCAATAAAAAAGCCGCCCTTAACAGGCGGCTTTTTTATTGGGTGCCTGCCTTGTGCCGCGCGGGACTGGAACCTGCATAGCCCTTGCCCCGTTCCATACTCAGACAGAAATAACGTTACTGGCACCAAGGCCTGACTGAGCCAGACTTTCCTGCCGCAGCACGTCCAGCGGCAGCCACACGCCGTCCCGCTCAAAGTGCCAGAAGGTCCAGCCGTTGCAGGATGGGGCATTGGTCAGCACCGCACCGATCTTGTGAATAGACCCACGCTTGGACCCGCTCACCAGCGTGCCATCGGGGGATACTGTGGCATGCACCCGCTGCTTTTTGTCTGACAGAATAACACCGGGCACCAGAAAGCCCTGCTCAACCAGACTACCAAACGGCACACGCGGAGCTTCCCGTTTATCCTGCGTGGTCATCACGGCATCGTCCGCCAGAGGCTCTTCACGGGCCACGCGGCCCATCGCGGCCTCTACATAATCAGGGTGACGCTCAATCCCGATATATCGGCGACGCAGCCGCTTCGCCATCGCAGGCGTGGTGCCCGTGCCGGTAAAGGGGTCCAGAACGACGTCATCAACAGATGTGGAGGCCAGCAGAACACGGTGCAGCAGGCTTTCCGGCTTCTGCGTCGGGTGCAGCTTCAGGCCGTGT
Organism: uncultured Acetobacter sp.; assembly: GCF_937875265.1. Lineage (GTDB taxonomy): Bacteria > Pseudomonadota > Alphaproteobacteria > Acetobacterales > Acetobacteraceae > Acetobacter. The sequence continues at coordinate 1,445 of NZ_CALLXM010000049.1, forward strand.
TCATTACGCAGGCGCTCATTGCCCGTGCACAGCGGCAGATACCAGTCGGAGCGCATCTGCACATCATCATTCAGAGCCTTCATGGCCTGATAGTTGAAGCGATAGCGGCTGTCTTCGCTACGCGCGGCCCAGATCATGGTCTCATGCGCGTTAGTAAACCGGCGACCACGGAAATTGGGCATCGGGTTGGATTTGCGCCAGACGATATCATTCAGGATCCAGAACCCAAGGTCCTGAAGGATCGCGCCGATGCGGAAGATGTTGTGGTAGGAGCCGATCACCCAGATGGTGCCATCCTTGTGCAGAACGCGGCGCGCTTCCGTCAGCCACGCCCGGGTAAAGCGGTCATACTCAGCCAGATCGGAAAACTTGTCCCAGTCATCATCCACGCCATCGACGAGGGAATCATCCGGGCGACGCAGCTCTCCGCGCAGCTGGAGGTTATACGGCGGGTCAGCAAACACACAATCCACAGAACCAGACGGCAGCGTGCGCATAGTTTCCACGCATTCGCCACGCAGAATCTGATCAAGAGGAAGTTCCATACTGATTGATTTTGCGCCGCTCATGCCCGGCCCTCCATAGCAAGATGTTCAATTTGCCGGCGCACTGTGCCGAATGTTTTACGGTGATGCGGGGTAACCCCCACGCTGTTCAGAGCCTGACGATGGATCACGGTGCCGTATCCGGCATTGCGCTCCCAGCCATAAGCGGGCCAGCGCACATCCAGACGCGCCATGATGCGATCCCGCACCACTTTGGCCATGATGGATGCTGCTGCAATGGAAAGACTCAGTCTGTCACCGCCTACAACGGCTTCAGCACTGCACCCGAAAGACGGCAGCTTGTTACCATCCACCAGCACATGGTCCGGCTGGTGCGGCAGACGCGCGACAGCACGCTGCATGGCCAGATGGGAGGCATGGTGAATGTTAAGCGTATCAATTTCGTAAGCAGAGGCGGCGCCCAGACCAATTTCAATGCCGGGCACATCAGGCAGGCGGGCCGCAATGGCCTCACGCACAGCTGGTTTTAATTTTTTGGAATCATCAATAATGGCGGCGAGGTCATCCGGCACACCGGCACCGAACACCACAGCCGCGGCCACCACGGGACCAGCCAGCGGACCACGCCCGACTTCATCAACACCGGCAACGCGTCCGCCGTGCTGCTTTTCCCGTGTAAAATCCGGCATGACCCCTCTTTCTACTCATTTGGCAGGACTCGGTTAAAATAACCGAGTCGCACCAATTGCGACTCCGTAGAAAGAGGAGAATCACTTTTCACCGGAACGCGCAAGAGTCCCGGTGAAATGATTTTTCAGGAACGCTTGGAACGCGGGAACACCAGCCAGCCGATCAGGATACCCAGGAAGGACACAATACCCAGTGAAAGCAAGGGCTTATCGCGCACGAAGGTCACGGCTTTTTCCACCACGCCTTCACCTTCCTCATACAGGTCAGCAAATTCCTGCTGAGCCATGCCGGAGAACTGATCGTACTTGCCTTCAGCCTGCAGACCCAGGTCACCCGTCAGACCACCAGCGGCATCTTTCACGCGCCCCTTGACTTCATCAGCTGCGCCTTCAAGTTTTGTGCCGAGGTTTTTGAGTTTATCGTCAGCCATGGACTTTCTCCTTTTTTAGACCGTTCCGGATTAATAATCGGTCGCCATAAATAAGCGTCTGAACACGGTCTTCTGTTGCATCAGACCGCAAAAACTCGTCTCTGGCTAGCATGCCGTTTGTTAGCCGCCCCCATCTGATCGCCCTTATTGTCGCCTCCATGTTCTTCATGGAGCAGCTGGATGGCACCATCCTCGCCACCGCCCTCCCCTCCATTGCGAACAGCCTGCATGTGGATACGGTATCCACCTCCGTTGCACTCACGTCCTATATTATAGGTTTAGCCATATTTATCCCGGCTTCCGGCGCTCTGGCAGACAGGCTGGGCAGCCGCACGGTGCTGACCGGGGCCATCATCATGTTCGTGGCGTGCTCGGTGCTGTGCGCATCCGCTACCAACCTGATTTTTCTGGCTTGTATGCGTACTTTGCAAGGCATTGGCGGTGCGCTGATGGTGCCGGTGGGACGTCTGGTTGTGCTGCGCGGCACCGCACGGGAAGATCTGGTGCGCACCATGACGTGGATGATGCTCCCCGCCACACTTGGCCCGCTGATGGGGCCAGTGGTGGGCGGCTTTATCACCACCTATCTGTCATGGCGGTGGAATTT
>NZ_CALLXM010000050.1 GCF_937875265.1 uncultured Acetobacter sp.
CCGGTGGCGTTGCATGCGGGCGGCGGGCTGTTGCGGCCGCAGGATGAGCCGAAGGCCGTGAGCGTTGTGGGGTCGGACTTTATTGCACGGCAGGCACCATCCGCCACGGCGTTTGATCTGGTGGCCCTGCTGCCCGGAGCCAATGTGGCGTCCTCTGACCCACTGGGCTTTTCTCCGCAGACCAATATTTCCGTACGCGGTTTGAATGGGGATGCCATTGGCTATGTCATGGAAGGCATGCCCCTGAACGACATTGCCTATTACACCGGCTATCCCAGCCAGTTTGCTGATAGCGAGAATTATGACAGCATTTCTCTCCAGCAAGGGGCGGCGGATCTGGACAGCCCGGTTCTGAATGCTGCGGGCGGCCTGATGAGCCTGCGCCTGCGCACCCCGGCGGAAAAAGCCGGAGGGACGGTGAACATTTCCTACGGTTCTTATAATACCAACCGCGAATTTATCCGGCTGGATAGCGGCGAGATTGGCAAAACCGGGGTACGGGGCTTTGTGTCCTACTCGCATGGGGCGACCGATAACTGGCGCGGGCCGGGGCGCGATGTGCGCCAGCATGTGGACTTCAAGCTGCAAAAAGACTGGGGGCATGGCAACACGGCCTCCCTGCTTGGGTCATGGAATCAGGCAATAGACAGCTATTATCCTCAGGTTTCCAAACAAGCCTGGGCGCAGGATGGCATCCACGGCGCGAATAATCTGGCCAAGCAGTATAGTGTAGGGAATGAGGCAGCAGGCACGGATTACTGGCGGCTGTATCGGCAGCCCGAACGGACCCTGTATCTGGCCGCACCCGTACAACTGCACATGGCGCATGGCCTGACGCTGAAGGCCACGCCCTACGCGCAGGGGGCTTACGGAAACGCGCCCGGTGGTACGCAAATCCCGACATCGGGCCTGTATAACGGCACGCAGCCTCTGGCGGATGAACTGACGCTGCCCAGCACGCAGGAGGGCTGGGCCACCGTGCGGGCAGACTACACACAGCGCAGCTATCGTTCCGGCTTTACCACCGCAATGGAGTGGAAGCGCGGCGTGAATGATCTGGTTCTGGGCTACTGGTATGATTATTCCGATGATACGGAAAAGCAGCAGTTCACCGCTGTTTCAGATGGCGGATATGCGTCCAATATCTGGGGCAATGGCGGGGATAGTGGTATTCACCTCTCCGATGGGTCTTTGCTGCTGGGCACCAATAATCACACCGTTACCCAGACCAATGCGTTATTTCTGGGGGATCGGCTTTCCCTGCTGCATGACCGGCTTTTGCTGACGGCAGGCTTCAAGGAAGTGATGATGACGCGCACCGGCACCAACGCCATGCCCGGTGCAGCATACCATGCCAATACCAACAGTGCGGTGCCGCTGCCGCGTCTGGCGGCACGGTTCCAGATCACGCCGCATCATCAGGTGTTTTTTAGTGCCACCACCAACTTCCGCACACCTGCGGAAACCGCGCTGTATGATGTGTTTGACCCCACATCCGGCCAGACGGAAAGCAAGGGCACCACACACGTTAAAAACGAATATTCCATCTCGGAAGAGCTGGGCTATCGGTATGCGGATGACAGGTTTGTAGGCAGCGTCACGCTGTTCAACTACAATTTTACAAACAGGCAGGTGGCCACACTGATTTCAGAAAACGGGTCCTTCGTGCAGTCTACCCTGAACGCAGGCGGGCAGACCAGCCGGGGTGTGGATGTGGAATTCGGGCTGCGGCCCTGGCACCACTTCAGCCCGTATGTGTCGGGCGAGTATCTGCACGCCACCATTGATAATGACATTGCCGCCAACGGAGACCTTCTGCCCACACGCGGCAAAACCGCCGTGCGCAGCCCGACACTTCAGGCCGCTGCGGGCCTGACATATGATGACGGGCACTTTTTTGGCATGGCAACGCTCAAATATACTGGCCACCAATATGCCACGTTCATGAATGATGAACGGATGTCCGATCATGTGACGGGCAATCTGGCCGTCGGCTACCGGCTTTCTGATGTGGCCATGCTCCACAAACCGGAATTCCGTATGAACTTTATCAATATCAGTAACCAGCATTATCTGTCCGGCGTGGCAGACCCGACGCTGAACGCGAAGGACACCACAGGCCGCTACGGCACAACCATCGCTGGCAGTGCGCCGGATTATTACGTGGGCGGAGGGTTTGCAGCCCTGTTTACCGCCTCAACCGGGTTTTGAGCGGCATGCCCGGCCAGTTTGGGGTGCATGGCGTGCAGGATAAGCGCGACTGGCCCCCGTTGACCGATGCGGAAGTGGCGTCCGTTCTGGCGCATTATCCGACTCTGCCACCTGTTACCGCCATTCTCTGGCACAGCATGCGGCCTTTTTCCGCCGCGGGGATTGTGCTGCTGAAAGGCGTTGGCCCCAAAACGGTTGTGGTTAAACGGCACCACGCGCATCTGCGCACGCTGGCAGCGCTGGAGGTGGAGCACGCCTTCATGCAGCATCTGCGCGAGCGGGATATTCCGGTCAGCACGGTGCTGAGCACCGGCAGCGGGGCCACCGCAGTTGCGCAGGATACGTGGACCTATGAGGTCTTTCTGCCCGCACAGGGGCAGGATGTGTATCGGGACACCATGTCCTGGCAGCCTTATCAGTCAGCAGATCACGCAAAAACTGCGGGGGCGGAACTGGCGCGCCTGCATAAAGCAGCGGAAGGGTTTGCCGCCCCTGCACGGGGTGAGGCCTGCCCGCTGGTCTCCAGCATGGTGGCGGTGGGGCAGGTGGATCTTTTGCCAGCATTGCGGGCATGGGTGGCGCGTCAGCCGGGGCTGGCCTCGCAGCTTGCTGGCCGCCCGTGGGAGCAGGATGTGCAAACGGTGCTGGAACCGTTCCACGCTAAACTGCGCCCGCTGCTGCCCGACATAAAGCCGTGCTGGGGGCATGGGGACTGGCACGGGTCCAACCTGCTCTGGGCCGCGGGGTATGAGGCCGCCATTACCAGTATTCTGGATTTTGGCATGGCAGACCGCACCTGCGCGGTGTTTGATCTGGCCGTCGCTCTGGAACGCAGTGGTGTGAAGTGGCTGGAACTGCCAGCCTCCGGTGTGGTGGTGTATCGGCAGATGGAAGCACTGCTGCAAGGCTACCAGAGTGTGCGGCCGCTGAGTGAGGCGGAACGGACCTTGCTGGTCGCTATTTTACCACTGGTGCACGTGGAGTTTGCGTTTTCGGAAGTCGCATATTTCGGCACGTTGCTGAAAGACGCCGCCTCGGCTGAGGTAGCGTATACGGACTATCTGCTAGGCCATGCGCGATGGTTTACTTCGCGTGAAGGGCGGGGCCTGCTGGACTGGCTCCCCACTGAACTTGCGCGTGTTCCGGCTGCCAGCCCATGAGCCTGCTTGAACTCCTCGCGGTGCTGTTCAGCGCTGCGGGGGTGTGGCTGACGGGCCGGAGGGCCGTGCTGTGCTGGCCGGTTATGCTGGTGGCATCCGTGCTGTATGGCGCGGTGTTTTTACGGGCGCATCTGTATGCAGATACGGCGTTGCAGGGCGTGTTTGCGGCTCTCTCGGTTTATGGCTGGTGGGGCTGGCTGCGCGGTGTGCAGGATGCTGGCGCGGTGCAGGTGGTTCGCCCCCCGCGCGGTGTGCTGGTGCGCGGTGTGTTGCTAAGCGGCGTTGTGGGCGTGTTGCTGGGCGCTGGCCTGCAGGAATGGACGGATGACCCCAACCCGCTGCTGGATGCAGTGCTGAGCGTGTTCAGTATTCTAGGGCAGGTGTGGATGGCCCGGCGCTATCTGGCCTGCTGGCTGATCTGGCTGGGGGTGGATGTGCTCTATACCGGCCTGTTTCTGGTGCGCGAACTCTACCTTACGGCGGGGCTGTATGCCGTTTTTGTGGCGCTGGCCGCGTTTGGCTGGATGCAGTGGCAGGCGGTGCAGCCAGAGCGACTTGCCCAGAAAGCCCCTGATACGATCAACGAGGTCTGAAAACCGTTCAGTGTTCTGAGATGTGGCAGAAAACCCCCACTCAGAGGAAAGCTGTTTGTTCTACTTGACAATAATTCTCATTATCACGTAAGCGGCGCATATCGGTAACGTATGTGTGGGTAACAAGGTAGCTATGAGAATTTCGCGCTCTGTGAAGGGTGTACTCCCGGTGCTTTTGCTGGCGGGGGTCGCTACATCGTCGGGCGCAGTAGCGGAAACGCTGCCTGTGTCGGAAACGCCGTCCGATACGGAAAAAACGGCTGAAAAGACCAAAACCCGTAAGGCTGAAGCAAAGCCGGAGGTGGTGATTGTCACCGCCACGGGCCGTTCCAGTGCCTCAGCATCCACCAAAACCCGCACACCGATTATTGAATCCCCTCAGACAATTTCCATTGTCAGCCGGGAAGAAATGGAATTGCGGGCCTCCCCCACAGTGGCCGATGCTCTGTCCTACACAGCCGGTGTGCAGGCCGAACCGTCCGGAATTGACAGCCGTGTTGATGAAGTGTCCGTGCGTGGCTTTGGCGCAGGCGGATTTTCCTCCAACAACAACTTTGTGGATGGCCTGCGCCTGCCTTCAGGCGGGCAATGGACCCGGACCTCGTTTGACCCGTTTGCGCTGGAACAGATTGAGGTGCTCAAAGGCCCCTCTGGCGCGCTGTATGGCCAGACGGCACCGGGCGGGGTGGTCAATCTTGTGACAAAACGCCCCACCGCCAAGAGTGAGGGCGAGTTCTTCCTGCAAGGCTCCGGTTTTACCAACCTCAATAACGGGCAGGGGCAGGGTTCGGGCGACGTTTCAGGTAAGCTGAACAAGAGCGGCACGGTTATGGGCCGCGTGGTGGCATTGGCGCGGTATGGCGGCACGCAGGTGAACAGCGTGAATACCGGGCGCTATTACATCTCTCCCAGCCTGACATGGCAGCCTACGGTCAACACAAAATGGACGCTGCTGGCCCAGTATCAGCGGGATCAGGGTGGGTCCACCTTCCAGTTTCTGCCAGCCACCGGCACGCTGTATCCGTCTCATGGCCGCTATATCAAGAACGATGCGAATATTGGTGAACCGAAGTGGGATACGTTTGACCGCAATCAGGCGCTGATCGGCTCCTTCCTGGAGCATAAGTTCAGCAAGTATCTGACGGTGCGGAACAACACCCGTTACACCTATCTGGACACGCTCTACCGCGCCACCGTGCTTTCAGGCGATACGCTGGCTAAATGCCCTGCCACCATACCGGGTTGTGTGGCGGGTGAGACCGTGAACCGCCGTGCCGTGGAAGGCCGTGGGCGCTCACAGGGTGTGGCAACGGATACGCAGATTGAAGGCCATGTGATGACAGGCCCGGTCAGGCATCTGCTTCTTGCAGGTACAGACTACTTTTATACCGACTGGAACCATGACCGCGATCTGGTTAACTCCTCCCTTGTGCTGCCTGTTCTGAATATTTTTGACCCGCAGGCCCGTGGGTCAGCAGGGTATGGAAACGCGCTTTCTCCGCAGGTTTATACCTCCACGGAAAGCCGCCAGAATGGCATCTATTTTCAGGATCAGCTCAAGTTTGACCGCCTGCGCGTCACCCTTGGCGGGCGGCAGGACTGGGCGCGGGATGATACGCTGAACATCCTGAACAAAAAACGCTATGTGACAAAATCCAACGCGTTCACATGGCGCGCAGGGGCTGTGTATCTGTTTGATAACGGGCTGGCCCCGTATTTCAGTTACGCGCAGTCCTTCCAGCCGCAGGTGTCTGACCCTTCCAGCGCGCGGGACGGTACACCGTTCAAACCCACCAAGGGTGACCAGTATGAGGCCGGGCTGCGCTACCAGTACGGCAAAAGCATCTATATTACCTTTGGCGGTTACCAGATTACCCAGACCAACATGACCACGCCGGACCCGGACGGCACACTATGCGGCACCAGCACCTGCCTTGTGCAGACAGGTAAAGGCCGGGTGCGCGGGCTGGAACTGGAAGGGCGCGCAAACCTTGTGTGGGATACATCTGTTATCTTCACCGGCACGCGCAGTGATGCCAAAATTACCCGCTCCAACTATGGGGCACAGGTGGGCAATTATCTGCCGCAGGCTCCTAAATGGATGGCCTCCCTGTTTGTGGATAAGCGCTTCCGTTCCGGTGTGTTGCAGGGGGTAGGGGCTGGCGGCGGTGTGCGCTATACAGGCCACAGCTATGGTGATACCGCCAATACGCTTTCCATCCCCGGCTATACGGTGTTTGACATGTTCCTGCGGTATGATTTTGCGGCGGCCCGCCCCCAGTGGAAGGGGCTGACCTTCTCTGTCAACATGCGTAATATTGCCAATAAACGCTTTGTATCCACCTGCACGGCGGTATCCGCCTGCTATTACGGGCAGGGGCGGAGTGTTATCGGGCGTCTGGAATATCGCTGGTGATTTCTGTTCTTTTCAGTTCGGCTCTCTGCTCTCTGGCAGTGGTGTGCAGCATGGCGGCGGGGGTAAGTGCTTATCTGGCGGCCCCGCGCCAGTTGCTGTTGCGTAAGGCTGTGCCTGTAGGGGCAGGGCTTGGTCTGGCGGCAGTTCTGGCCGGAGTGGCTCTGGGGCTGTTCTGCCAGGTCGTGGGGGCATTTACCGCCGTATTTTCTCTGGCGGTGGTATTGATGAGTGTCTGGTCCCTGCTGCCTTTATGTGTGGCACTTGCGCGCTGGGGGCAGGAGCCATCATGAGTGCATCTGGTCAGACATTCAGTAGTAAAAACTGGTTTTTCAAAGTTCTGGCAGC
>NZ_CALLXM010000051.1 GCF_937875265.1 uncultured Acetobacter sp.
ACGTCTTTTGACCCAATGGGCACCCTGCGTAAAACCCTGCATCTGGACCGGCTGGCAGTGGGCGGCGGTTCAGGCGTAGGGAATGGTGGCACTACAGTGGAAGCTGGGAAGTATGTGATGCGGGGGGTGTATGTGGGGGCCAAACAGGCCACATCAGGCTCGGGCACACAGGCACAGGTGCAGGTTGATCTGACCAAGCACCTCAAGCTGAACACCACGGTCGGGACAGGCGGTAACGTGACCGGCTTTACCACGCCTGAAAATGATCCGGGCAGCAGCGTGGGCCTTCTCTGGCAGTATCGTTACTAAGGGGATTACTAAGGAAGACTGTGCGGCGGGTTCTGAAGGAACTGGTCAGCACAATGTCCCGGCCTGATGCGCGTTCAGTGCCGGAACATAAGCTGGCTGAGGGCGCGTGACGCCGACGCTTACAGCTGGAAATCTGCCACCACAGGAACGTGGTCGGAGGGGCTGGTCCAGTCACGGGCTTCCCGCACCACGGTCATGCCCGTCAGATTCGGGATCAGGTCAGGCGTGACCCACACATGGTCCAGACGGCGGCCCCGGTTGGATTTTTTCCAGTCCCGGTTGCGGTAGGACCACCATGTGTACAGTTTTTCCTGCGGCGGAACAAAATGCCGCATGGCGTCCACAAAGCCTGTTTCCATCCAGCGGTTCAGCCGTTCGGTTTCCGGAGGCGTGTGGCTAACAATTTTGAGCAACTGTTTGTGGCTCCACACATCATGCTCCAGCGGGGCAATGTTGAGGTCTCCCACCAGAATGGCCCGTTGCGGTTTGCGGGCCGCAAACCATTCGGTCACTTCCTCAACAAAGGCCAGTTTGTGGGCAAATTTGGGGTTGGCGTCCGGGTCTGGAATGTCTCCGCCAGCGGGCACGTAAAAATCATGCAACTCAACCGGGCCGGAGGGCGTGGTGATTACAGCGCCGACATGGCGGCAATCTTCCTTGCCATACCAGTCGGGCAGGCTTTCCAGCGGCGTGATGGGGTGGCGGGAAAGAATGGCCACGCCATTATAGCCCTTCATGCCTTTGTAATGCAGGTGCTCAAAGCCCAGAGCGCGTAAGGCGTCTGCCGGAAAGAGCGGATCTGGCACCTTGGTTTCCTGCAAGCAGATTACATCCGGCGCGAGTTCGGTTGCCAGATTTTCGAGCCGGGGCAGGCGCAGGCGGAGGGAATTGATATTCCAGGTTACAAGTCGCATGAGCTGAGCCATTGCGCATCCAGGTTTGCGGGGCAAGAAAAAACAGTCACATAAGAAAAGGCACAGCAGGGCATGCGCCTTGTAATCTTTATCGACAGGACCATTTTTCTCTCATGACGTCTTCCCCACAGGCTCAGCCGAGCCAGAATCCTGCTCTTTCTTCCTCCAGTGCTGAGGCGCTGCATCGTGCCCTGTTCACTCTGGACAGCCATATTGATATCCCGTGGCCAGATCAGGGTGATGCGTTTGAAGAGACGGATGCGCGCCGGGTTGATCTGCCCAAAATGCAGAAGGGCGGCATGTCAGCCGGGTGTTTTGTGGCCTATATCGGGCAGGCCAAAGTGGATGCTGAAGGCCACGCACAGGCGCAGGCCCAGTGTCTGGCCATGCTGGATGTGATCAATAACATGCAGGGCACCCATAATGGTGTGACGGCGCGTGTCTGCTCCACGGTGGCGGAAATTAATGCGGCGCATGAAGCCGGGGTGCTGGCAGTGATTCCCGCCGTGGAAAATGGTTACGCCATGGGGGATGATCTGGCCCTTCTGGCGCAGTTTCGGGCCAAAGGTGCGCGCTATGTAACGCTTACGCATAATGGCCATAATGCCCTTGCGGATGCAGCGGTGCATCGCCCCAGTCTGGGTGACAAGCCGGAAAATCATGGCGGACTGTCTGCTTTGGGGCGCGAGGCGGTGCAGGAAATGAACCGTCTGGGTCTGCTGGTGGATGTGTCCCATGCGTCCAAAAAGACCATGATGCAGGCCGTCGCGGCGTCTGCCGTGCCAGTGGTGGCTAGCCATTCCTGCGTGCGAACGCTGTGTGACCACCCGCGCAATCTGGACGATGAGCAGCTGGACGCGCTGAAGGAAAGCGGCGGCGTCATTCAGATTACTGCCATGCCAGCCTTCCTTAAGCCGCGGGATGGCGATGCTCCGCGTTCTGCCGGTGTTTCAGATTTTGTGGATCATATTGATTACGTCGTGCGGCGCATTGGTGCTGAGCATGTCGGAATTTCATCAGACTTTGATGGCGGTGGCGCGCTGGCTGACTGGCAGAATGCCACGCAGGGCGTGAACGTAACGGCAGAGCTTTTGCGCCGAGGGTATGACGCAGGTGAGATTGCCGCATTCTGGGGTGGAAATTTCATGCGTTTGCTGGCGCGAGCGGAAGCTGTGGCGGAACAAAGAGGGACTATTGGCTGAAAAGCGCAGCCAGATTTTTATGGCGTTTGTCCACTTCCTCTCTTGACAGACTTTATTTTCAATAAAGTCTTCATGGTCTGTCTGGCTGTTACGAAACGCGATATATAAAATCGTTTTAAATCAATTGGTTGCTCTGGTTGGCTAAAAATTATGCAATGCGTCAAGAGCACTGGAAATCTGCGGATTTCGGGGTGTCAAGCCCGGCTGTTCCACAGACTTATCCACAAAATCGGTGGATGAAATTGTTTTCTCGAAAGAGCGCCTGATGACAGCTGAAAATTCTTCAAACAATCCGCCGCCTGAGGAGGGGGCAGAGGCTGCATTTGCCCCGCTGAAAGGGGTGGAGGTTATTCGGGAGGCGCTCAAAACCATGCCGCTCTCACCCGGCGTCTATCGCATGCTGGGTGAGAAGGGGGATGTCCTTTACGTCGGCAAAGCGCTGGCGCTGAGAAAGCGGGTGACGTCCTACACGCAGGTAAACCGCCTGCCCGAACGCCTGCGCCGTATGGTGTCTCAAACAGTCTCTATGGAGATTGTCACCACCCATACCGAGGCCGAGGCCCTGCTGCTTGAGGCCAACTACATCAAGCGCATGAAGCCGCGCTTCAACATTCTGCTGCGTGATGACAAGAGCTACCCGTGGCTGATGCTGACGGATGGGCACCCGTTTCCCCAGGTTGCCAAGCATCGTGGCAAGCCGGTGAAAGGCGCCAGTCTGTGGGGGCCGTTTGCGTCAGCCTGGGCGGTTAACCAGACTCTTAATCTGCTTCAGCGGGTTTTTCTGCTGCGTTCGTGTGCTGATTCTGTGTTCAACAGCCGCTCCCGCCCGTGCCTGCTCTATCAAATCAAACGCTGCTCCGGCCCGTGTGTGGACCGCATTGATCAGGCGTCCTACGCAAAGCTGGTGGATCAGGCGCGGGAGTTCCTGTCCGGCAAGGACCACGCCTTGCGGGAAGAAATGAGTGCTGAAATGCATCGGGCCGCTGAAGGGCTGGACTTTGAACGGGCCGCCACCATGCGGGACCGTATCCGCGCGCTTGCGCAGATGCAGGAGTCCAGCGTGATCAATCCGGCCTCTTTGCAGAATGCAGATGTGTTTGGCATCTGGCAGGAAGCCGGGCAGGCCTGCATTCAGATCTTTTTCATTCGGGGTGGGCGTAACAACGGCAACCGGTCATTTTTCCCGGCTCATACGCATGAGCAGGAAGACGGTGAGATTCTGGCGGCCTTTATCGCGCAGTTTTATGATGACAAACCGTGCCCCGCACAGGTGCTGGTGAACCATGATCTGCCAGAAGAGGCTCTGCTGGCAGAAGCCCTGACGCTGCGGCGGGAGCGGAAGGTGGAAATTCTCCACCCCCTGCGGGGCGAGAAAAAACAGGTGCTGGACCATGCCGTGGCCAACGCGCGCGATGCCCTGCGGCGGAAGCTGGCAGAGAGTGCCGGTCAGGCCAAATTGCTTGAGGGTGTGGCTCGCGTGTTGGAACTGGATGCGCCGCCTGAGCGGATTGAGGTCTATGATAACAGTCACATCATGGGCTCACATGCCTATGGCGTGATGATTGTGGGTGGCCCGGAAGGGTTTGACCGCCGGTCTTACCGTAAGTTTTTGATCAAAGGCCCGGTCACACCGGGGGATGACTTTGGCATGATGCGGGAAGTGCTGGAGCGCCGCTTCGGGCGCGCTTTGAAAGAGGCCGCTGAAGGAGACATGTCAAACTGGCCGGATGTGCTGCTGATTGATGGCGGGGCAGGGCAATATTCCGCCGTGCGCGGTGTGTTGGATGACCTTGGGGTTACAGGCGTCAAACTGGTGGGTATTGCCAAGGGGCCGGACCGGGATGCCGGGCGTGAATGGTTTTATACGGGGGAGGCGCCGCCGTTCCAGCTCGAACCCCGGGACCCCGTTTTGTATTACCTGCAACGGCTGCGAGATGAGGCGCATCGTTTTGCCATTACCACCCACCGGGCCGGGCGCTCTAAAACCCTGGTAACATCTGAGCTGGATGAAATTCCGGGTGTCGGGCCTGCGCGCAAAAAGATGCTGCTCAATACATTTGGCTCAGCCAGAGCGGTTAAACAGGCGGGGCTGGTGGAGCTCGAATCGGCACCGGGGATCAACCGGGAGACTGCACGGGCTGTGTATGGTCATTTTCATCCAGACTGGAGGCCGGGATAGCCCCGGTTTTCAGCCCTGCAGTGAACTTCTGGGTGAGTGGCTTAAAGTGGCAGCCAGAAACCATTTCGGCTCTGCCGGAAATAGGCTAGCATCCCGCCAATGTTGACAGACCTGCCGAATGTTCTGACCATATCGCGTATCGTGGCGATCCCGATCGTGGTGCTTTTTGCCGCATGGGGATCTCCGCAAACAGATGCGCTGGCGTGTCTGCTGTTCATTCTGGCAGGGGTGACAGACTATTTTGATGGCAAGCTGGCCCGCTCCCGCCATCAGATGTCCGATTTCGGTCGAATGTTTGATTCCATTGCCGATAAACTGCTCGTAGGAGCCTGCCTGATGGTGCTGGCCGGGCTGGGGCGTATGCCCTATTTCAGCCTGTGGCCCGCCATTATTATTCTGTGCCGGGAAATTCTGGTGTCTGGAATGCGGGAATATCTGGCTGAACGCCGGGCCAGCCTGCCGGTCACACGTCTGGCAAAATGGAAAACCGGCTTCCAGATGACAGCCATAGGCTTCCTGCTGGCGGGAGATGGCACTGGTATTTTGCTGGGTATGCCGTGGCTGCCTGTTGCACTTATTGGGGCTGTTCTCTTATGGATTGCCGCTGTTCTGACCCTGATTACAGGCTGGGATTATCTGACGACAGGTCTCCGTCATGTTAATCTATCGTGAACTATCGTATTAAAAGCACAGAGGCTGTGTCTGTTTGGTCTCAAATGCTTCTCATCGGCTTGTATCCCCCCCGCAAACCGTTATTTAGGCTTTAGGCGGTATGCTTTGCCGGAAGCAGGCATCTCTGATTCGCCTGCATGGTGTCATGGTTAGCGGAGTCAGGTGATGCGGAAAGCCGCTCTTGTCGGGTTGTGTTTGGTTGTGAGCGGATGTTCCGGGTTCGGGAAGTTTGTGTCTGATACAGCAACGCTCCCCGGTGCAAACCCGAATGCCCCATCCGGGGACAATCTCAACATGCGTCGTGTGCGTGGCTACTCCACGGCAGAAACACCTTTGCTGCCATCTGGTGGTGATATCTGGCCGGGGCCACCGGCGCCGTTGCCAACGCTTGAAGATGTTGAGAAAGATCGTTCTGGTACTGTTCTCGGCGGTGCGCCCAGCGTGAATGGCCCGCAGTTGCAGGATGGTGGGGAAATGAAGGTTGGGGAGCCAGAAGGGCTTCCAGCGGAAGATACGTCTCAGTCGATAACAGGTAAACTACCGGATGCAGAGCCTGATGCAGCTTCCAGATTCGGTGCGCAGCGTGGATCGGCTTCTACAATTGAAATCCCTAACGGGGATGGGACTGTAACACTTATCCATCCAGATGGGTCTGTTACCACGACACAGGCGAAGAAAAACGCATCGCCAGATGTTTCCCATCCCTAAGCGGGTAAGGGTATCGCGGGTAAGCGCTGGCCGCAGAGCAAACGATTAAGGAACCAAGTATGGCGCAGGACGTCACGATTTTCTATTTCGCCGCATTGCGTGAGCAAATGGGGCGGGAGAGGGAGACTGTCAGCCTGCCTGCGCAGCCCATAACGGTAGAATCCTTAATACAGGGCCTGCGCCAGACGGATGCAAGCCTGAATGAGGTCTTTGCAGATTCGCCTCGCCTTAGGGTGGCCATTAATCAGACCCTCGCGACATTTCAGGACATAGTGAAACCCGGAGACGAACTGGCATTTTTCCCACCTATGACGGGTGGATAAGCCGGTGTTGCGGGTTCTTGTCCAAACTGAGTTGTTTGATATGGGGGCGGAGATGGACCGCCTTTCTGCTGGCTCACAGGGGATTGGCGGCATCAGCGTTTTTATGGGGCAGGTGCGGGATGGCCCGGAAGGGCTGGAAAGCCTGACGCTGGAACACTACCCTGGGATGACCGAAAAAGTACTGACCCAACTGGCCGCAGAGGCAGTAAAGCGGTTCAGCCTGATGGGCTGTACGCTCATTCATCGGGTAGGCACGCTTGTGGTTGGTGCACCGATCGTGTTTGTAGGCACCTCTTCTGCGCATCGGGCGGAAGCGCTGGCGGGCACAAATTTCCTGATTGATCGGCTCAAGACCGGCGCACCATTCTGGAAGTGTGAGCGTTATCAGGATGGCCGCCGGGTGTGGGTTGATGC
>NZ_CALLXM010000052.1 GCF_937875265.1 uncultured Acetobacter sp.
CGCCCCGGTCAGCCGGATGCCCGGTAAGCGTTCAGCATAAGACGCGTGGGGGCTGGCCTTTTCAGGCCCGGTTGTCGCTGGAGGGGGTGCAGATCACGTGTGGCGCGTCTTCTGAAAATGGTCGCCTGTCTTACGGTGTGCCTCATGCCACACTGGATCTGGCCCCGTGGCATCCGCTTACGGTGCGGGGCACGCTGGAAGGCGGGCAGGTTCTGGCTTTGGCGACGCATAGTTCCGGGGATGCCGTGGTGCAAAGTCCCGTATTGCACAAACCGGTGTTGCTCAAAATAGAAGGTGCTCCGGTGCAGGTTTTCCTGCCGCTGCGTGTGGCAGATGCTGGTGCACTGACATTTCGCACAGAGTTCCTCCATCTGGTCCCGCAGAGCGGTGCAGCGGAGGCGCATCCGGTCACAGCGCGGAATGCAACAGGAAAGCTGGTGTGGAATCGCCACGCTGATGCACAGGCCAGTGCTCTCGGTTTTTCTTTTACCGCGCAACGCGCCATCGTGGCCCCTTGGGCGGAAAGCGTGGACGATGTAAGCGGTGCGGTATCCATTCCCGGCCCAATGGCGCGACTTTCTGCACTGTGGCCGCAGGATGACGTGACAGCTTCCGATCCTGTGTCTTCAGAAAACTCGTCGGCAGGGCAGGGGGTATCTGTAGCGTCACCCGGTTATGCGGAATTTCTGGTGCAGCATATGAGCGGTCGCTGGCGCGGATTGGGGCTTTCATGGTCCGGGCGACTGGTCATGGCTGCTGGGGGTGCGCCGCTGGGTGATACCTGGCTGACCCTGAACAACTGGCGGCTTTTTCTGGCGCGCCTGCAACAGGACCAGACCCTCACCCCGGCTCAAACCGCTCTGCTGGCCAGACTGACGGAACAGCTTGAGCAGAGCACGCGTGGTACAGAAGGTCCGCTGACGGTGCCTTTGCAGGTTCGGGACAGTGCTGTGCAGCTGGGCGGTATTTCGCTCCTGTCTTTGCTGGCAACCCTGCATGGGGTCTCGGTATCTGGTGCCGGAGCACCTTAATTCCTATTAAGAAACGAAAGGATGACGCCTTTCACCCCTTATCTTTCAAAGAGGGTTTGAAAATCTTACGGCCTGACCACCAGTAATACAGACAAAGCGATCGTTGCGCTTATGTGATCTCAGGGCATAGTGGGGGACTGAAAACAGCCAGGGGTGGAAAGACGCATGTTTGTACTTTCGTTTGAAACATTCGGCGGGGCAGAGGTCTTGCACTACGTAGAGCGCCCGGATCCCGCCGTTCTTCCGGGTCATGTGCTTGTTGACGTCAAAGCAGCCGGTGTGAACTTCGCTGATATTTACAGGCGGCGTGGGAAGTACAGAGAACTGGGTGAAGCGCCTTATATTAATGGCTATGAAGGCGCAGGCGTTGTTTCGGCAGTGGGCGACGGTGTGAGCGGGATCAGCATTGGTGACCGTATCGGTTTTGTGGATGTTGCACGCGCCAATGTCAGCAAGCTGAATGTACCAGCTGACCGCGCAATACCGCTTCCTGATAATGTGGGTTACGAGACTGCCGCGGCCATTCTCCTGCAAGGCCTGACGGCCCAATATTTGTGTGAAGACAGCGCCGTTATTGCTCAGGGGGATTGGGTGCTTGTGCACTCAGCGGCTGGTGGCGTGGGGCGGCATCTGGTCCGCTTCTGTAAAGCAAAAGGTGCGCGCGTTATTGCTATGGCGTCCTCCCCGGAAAAACGACAAATCGCTCAGGATCTGGGGGCAGAAATTGCGCTCAGTTATGATGAGGGCTGGGTGGCAGCAGTGCGCACCATGACGAACGGCGGGGCCAATGTGGTGTATGATGCTGTTGGATCAACACTGGATAAAAGCATTCAGGCCGCTCGCCCTCGTGGCGTGATTGTCAGCTACGGCATGTCCGACGCACCTCCTGGCCCGGTCGATCCTCTGACCTTGATGCAAACATCAAAGGCACTGCGGGGAGCTGAGCTTTGGGATTATCTGGAGAGTGCTGCCGAGCGGACGCGGCGTAGTACGCTGCTGTTTGCAGCATTGTCGAGCGGTATTGTGCAGGTCCCACCCATCGAGACCTTTGCACTGGCTGACGGCAGAGACGCCCATCAACGCCTTGAGGATCGCAGCTTTTCCGGCAAGGTCGTCCTTATTCCCTCAGTGTGAAAAACTCCAAAAAACCGCTGGTTTAAAATGTATCTTTCTCGCTCCTGAGTCTGGCGAGGGTTGCAACATCTGGTGCGCGCAGGAACGGGTTGGTCGCCCGTTCTTCCCCAAGGGTGGAAGGCACAGTCGGGCGGCCTGCTGCGCGCAGGCGTTTAACATCGGCCACGCGGGCTTTCAGGGCCG
>NZ_CALLXM010000053.1 GCF_937875265.1 uncultured Acetobacter sp.
GCGCCGCTGGCTGAGGTGCCGGGGGTCGTGTTTCAGTCCCTTCAACGCGACCATGCGGGTGAGGCCCTGCCTCTGTCTCTCGCCCCTTTACCAGAGGGCGATATGCTGAGCACAGCATGCCTGATGGCCGGGCTAGATGTGGTGATTACGGTGGATACCGTCATTGCGCATCTTGCAGGGGTGATGGGGAAACCTGTCTGGCTGCTCAACCGGTTTGGCGGGGACTGGCGCTGGGCGGAGGGGTCAACCCGGCATCTGGCTGATGGACGGGTGGAGAACCTGTGGTACCCGAGTCTCCGTCTGTTTTCTCAGCCCGCCCCCGGTGAGGGCGCAAGCCCGTGGGAAAAACCTGTGAAGGCTGTGGCTGAGGCTTTGCACAAACTTGTTAAGATGTAACCGCAACGCCTGTTGCCCCGGTGGATGACGCTCGTATGATAAGGGAATGACGCGTTATTCCCCTGAGGGTGCCACCCCCGCCATGGCGCAATGGTTCGCGCTGAAGGCTGAAAATCCTGAAGCCCTGCTGTTTTTTCGCATGGGCGATTTTTACGAACTGTTTTTTGATGACGCCACGGCGGCAGCGGCAGCGCTTGATATTGCGCTGACGGCCCGTGGCAACCATGCGGGTGACCCCATTCCCATGTGTGGTGTGCCGGTGGGGGCTGCTTCTGCTTATCTCGCCCGGTTGATCCGCCGAGGGTTTCGCGTGGCGGTGGCGGAGCAGACTGAAGCCGCGCGTAAAGGCAAAGGGGCGGCAAAAGGTCCGCTGGCTCGTGCTGTGGGGCGCGTCGTCACGCCGGGCACCCTGACGGAAGATGAATTGCTGGAGCCGGGGCGCTCCAATCTGCTGCTGGCTCTGGCGGAAGAGGCAGGCGGCGGGCGTGGTCGGAAAAGCAAAGCAGCTGAAGCTTCAGCCATAATCGGGGCTGCGTGGATTGATGTCTCCACAGGTCTGTTTGAAACCGCGTGTGTCACACAGGTTTCTCTGGCCGCGCTGCTGGGGCGTCTGGACCCTGCGGAAATTCTGGCTCCGGCAGGCTTGCCGCTGGGCGAGCATGAGACTGCGCGTGCGCCGGATGTTCTGACCCCGAATGTGGAAGCCGCACGTCAGCGTCTGGCTGCAGCGTTCGAGGTAGCCAGCGTTGATGCATTTGGCACCTTTACGGATGAAGAGGCCGTGGCTGCCGCTGTGGCGGTTGAGTATGTGCAGCGGAGTCAGGCCGGAAAGCTGCCGCGTCTGGCTCATCCCAGCCCGCAGATGCAGGGCGGTATTCTGGGGATTGACCCTGCAACCCGTGCCAGTCTGGATATTTTGCGAGCGCGTGATGGCGGCACCGAGCACACGCTGTTTTCCGCCATGAACCAGACTGTGACGTCTGCTGGCGCACGGATGGTGGCTGAATGGCTGGCGGCCCCGCTGACGGATGCCGGTCGTATTGCGGCTCGTCAGGACGGATGGTGCTGGCTGCGCGAATCGCCCGGTTGCTGTGCAACCTTGCGGGATGCGCTGAAACGCGCGCCGGATATCGCCCGTGCGCTGGGCCGCCTTTCTCTGGGGCGCGGGCAACCGCGTGATCTGGCTGCCGTGCGGGACGGCCTTCACGCGGCCCGTGCTGCCGCTGCGGCTCTGGGGAATGATCTCTCAGTGTTGCCGCCTTATCTGGCCCGCGCTGCGGCCAGCCTTGGTGCCGCACCTGAACTGGAAGCTGAACTGGTGAAGGCCGTAGCGGAAGATCTCCCCGCACGGCTGGATGATGGCGGGGTGATTGCTGCTGGCTACGATGGTGAACTGGATGGCTACCGCAGCCTGCGGGACAATTCCCGCCGCATCGTGGCCGGATTGCAGACGGACTATGCCGCCCGATTCGGTGTGGCGAGCCTGAAAATCAAGCATCACGCTCAGCTTGGTTATGTAATTGAAGTGCCCGTGGCGGCCAGTGCCCGGATCAAGGACCGGGATGACCTGATGTTCCGGCAGGGCACGGCCAGTAATGCCCGGTTCTCTACAGAAGAACTGTCATCGCTGGATTCCCGGATTGCCGAGGCCGCAGAACGGGGTGCATCACGCGAAAAAGCTGTGTTTGCAGCGCTGGTTGCACAGATTCTGGCGGAAGACACACTGCCGGTTCTGGCCCGTGCTCTGGCTGTGCTGGACGTGCTGCAATCCTGCGCCATGCTGGCCGCAGGCGGAAACTGGTGCCGGCCCGAGGTAACAGATGATGCCGCTTTTGTGCTGGAAGGCTGCCGTCATCCGGTGGTGGAAGCCGCCCTTCCCAAAGGCACGCGCTTTACGCCCAACGGGTGTGATTTGTCGGGCAACCGGCGGGTCATGCTGCTCACCGGGCCGAACATGGCGGGGAAATCCACCTTCCTGCGGCAAACGGCACTGGCCGTGCTGCTGGCGCAGGGCGGGTTCCCTGTTTCAGCCGAAAAAGCGCATATCGGTATTGTCGATCAGCTGTTTTCCCGTGTGGGAGCTTCAGATGATCTGGCGCGGGGCCGTTCCACCTTCATGGTGGAAATGACGGAAACCGCCGCCATTCTCAATCAGGCTGGTCCGCGTTCTCTGGTCGTGGTGGATGAAATCGGGCGTGGGACAGCTACGCTGGATGGTCTGGCCATTGCCTGGTCGGTGCTGGAGGCCTTGCATTCAACGGTGCGCTGCCGTGCAATTTTTGCAACGCACTTTCATGAACTGGCAGGGCTGGTTGATACTTTGCCGCGCCTTTCTCCCCACACCATGGCGGTGCGGGAATGGCGTGGGCAGATTGTCTTTTTGCACGAAGTGCTGGCGGGTTCCGCCAAAAAAAGCTGGGGTGTACATGTTGCCAAACTGGCTGGTGTGCCCCCCTCAGTCGTGGATCGGGCGGGGCGTCTGCTGCGTGAGCTGGAGCGGGATCATGCAACGGGGCCTAAGCCTCTCCCCCTGTTCGACACGCAGAAGATATTACCGCAAGAAGACGAAAATACGTTAAGAAAGCGACTGTTAGAGGTAGATCCGGATACCCTGACACCGCGTGCGGCGCTGGACATCTTGTACGAGCTTCATAAGGAAGCTGTGCGGGAAGACGGATGTCCGGCCCAGAGTTAAAACCGGGTTATTAAATAATAGACCCTCAGGAGCAGATTCCGAACGCAATGTCGACTTCCCCCGTACATGCTGCGTCCGAGCAGCCCGATGTTACCGCCCTTGCGTCACTCACCCCGGAGGCGCTTGCCGTCTGCCTTGCGCGGGAGCTGAGGGACGCGACACCGGAAGACGCCACCATCCCGGAGCGGGACGAGGCTGTGGCCATTTTCCGCCGTCATCTTGGACGGTATCAGTCGGATGTGCGCAGTCGGTTTGAAACGCATATCATTAAAGGGGCCAAGGCGGCCAAACAGATTGCTGCGTTCACGGATGTCATGCTGCGCGGCATTGTTGATCTGGCGTTACGGGCAACCGGCACGGTGGATGGCACCGGGCCGATAGGGGAGGGAAATCCTTCTGTCGGGCGGCTGGTTGTGGCTGCAACGGGTGGTTACGGGCGCGGCCTGCTGGCACCGTTCAGTGACATTGATCTGCTGTTCCTGACCGAGGAAGAAAACGTTCAGAGCGCGCATCGTCTGGTGGAGTATGTGCTCTATTTTCTGTGGGATCTGGGCCTGAAAGTCGGGCATGCCACCCGCACTATTAACGAATGTATTGAGGAAGCCCGGAAGGACACCACTGTCCGCACAGCGCTGCTTGATGCGCGCCTGCTGGCCGGGGATGCTGCCCTGTTTGCCATGTTCGAGGCTCGCTACATTGTTGCCTGTGTGCAGGCCGGAGCGCCCGGCTTCATTCAGGATAAGCGGCGCGAACGGCTGGAGCGGCATCGCCGGTTTGGGGATAGCCCTTATCTTGTGGAGCCCAATATCAAGGAAGGCCGTGGCGGCCTGCGGGATTTGCAGACGCTTTACTGGATGTGCCGCAACACATTTGGCACCCGCCATGTGATGGACCTTCTGGCCCCGGAATTTATCTGGATGGGCCTGCTGACAGAGCAGGAAGCTGCGCGCGCCCGCCGGTCATGGGATTTTTTGTGGACG
This sequence comes from uncultured Acetobacter sp., assembly GCF_937875265.1. GTDB lineage: Bacteria > Pseudomonadota > Alphaproteobacteria > Acetobacterales > Acetobacteraceae > Acetobacter. The sequence continues at coordinate 4,072 of NZ_CALLXM010000053.1, forward strand.
GTGCGCCTGCATCTTCACTACGTGGCAGGCCGTGCGGAAGAACGGCTGACCTTCGATATGCAGCCGGTTATCGGTGCCCGCATGGGGTATACCCGGCATGGCCGTCAGAATGGTGTGGAACGCTTCATGCGCCACTACTTCCTGACCGCGCGTGAGGTGATGCGCCTGACGCATGTGCTGGAACCTGCCGTGCTGCGGCAGGCGCAGGGCCCGGTAGCCACAGCGGCTAAGCCCGACGAGGCCATGCGCGAAGCCGGATTTACACTGATTGACGGGCAGATTCTGCCAGAGCGCGGGATCTCCTTTGATCAGGAACCCATCAAAATGATGCAGCTGCTGGACTGGGCGCGTCTACGCCGCCGGCCTTTGCATCCGCTGGGGCGGCATCAGCTTATCCGATGGGAACGCCGGGCCATAAGTCTGCGTGAGAACCCGGAAGCTGCCCGTATTTTCCTTGATCTGCTCTGTGGGGAAACGGAACCGCAGGATCTGCCGCCGCGCAGGCGGCGTGAGGCGAGCGTGACAGGGGATGAGGCAGCAGCGCCTCTCCTGCGGGATGCTGCCTATGAACAGCAGACCCCTCCGGGCCACGCCCACTGGTTACATATTCTCAATGAGACCGGTATTTTCGGGCGGTTAATTCCGGACTGGGCTCGCATCGTCGGTCAGATGCAGTTTGATACCTATCATGTGTTCACGGTGGATGAGCATACGATCGAAGCCATTCGCATCATGGACGAAGTGACAGCGGGCCGTATGGCGGATGAAATTCCGGTGGCCTATGAACTTGTCAAAGGCCTGCATTCCCGCCGGGCGTTGTATATGTCGGTGCTGCTGCACGATATTGCCAAGGGCCGCGGAGGCGATCACTCCGAAATCGGGTCCGAAATTGCAGCCGATCTGTGCCCCAAACTCGGGATGTCAGGTGAGGAGACGGAAACTGTTTCCTGGCTGGTGCTGCACCATCTGTTGCTAAGCCACACGGCATTCCAGCGCGATATTGATGACCCCAAAACTATTCTGGACGTAGCCGATATCGTTCAGTCGCCCGAGCGCCTGCGTTTGCTGCTTCTGCTGACCATTGTGGATATGCGGGCCGTTAGTTCCCGCGTGTGGAACGCATGGAAGGCCACGCTGCTGCGTGAGTTGTATGTGCGCGTAGCGGAAGTTCTGGCGGGTGGTCTGGCCACCACGGAGCGCGATGTGCGTGTCCGTCATGCTAAGGAAATTACAGCCGAAATTCTGGAGGAAGATGGCGTTCTTCCTCAGGATATCGAGCGGTTTCTGGGGCTGGGCTATGCGGGATACTGGCTCTCCTTTGACCATGAAACCCATAAGCGCCATGCACGGCTGATCCGGGATGCAGACGGGCGTGATGCTCCGCTGACGGTGGAAGTGTTGCCTCTGCCAGCCCGTGGGGTGACGGAGGTCACGGTCTATACGGTCGACGTGCCGGGCCTGTTCTCCAAAATAGCCGGGGCGCTGGCGTTGGCCGGGGCGTCCATTGTGGATGCCCGGATTCACACCATGATGCATGGCATGGCGCTGGATACGTTCTGGATTCAGGATACGGCTGGCAGCGCGTATGAAGAAACGCATCGTCTGGCGCGGCTGTGTTCCCTGATAGAGCAGGCCCTAAGCGGCCAGATTGATATCGGGGCGGAAATTGCACAGGCTGGTTTTGGGCACATGCCCATGCGGATGCGAGCCATTCATGTACCGCCGCGTGTGGTGATTGATAATGGTGCGTCCAATACCTACACGGTCATTGAGATCAACGGGCGGGATCGGCCCGGCCTGCTGCATGACGTGACGGCGGCCATGAGCGAAGAAAACCTTCAGATCGCCTCTGCCCATATCACCACCTACGGGGTGCGGGCTGTTGACGTGTTCTACGTGAAGGATCTTTTCGGCCTGAAAATTACCGATAAAAAACGGCTGGAAGAAATTCGTGAACGTCTGCTGACGGGCATGAAAGAGGCCGAAGCCGAAGCAAAAGCCCTGCTGGACGCCCGCATTTCAGCCTGAGGCCGGAATGCGGACGGTGTCAGCCGCTTTTCCTTAGAGAGAAGTGGCTGGTGTCATGGCGGGTTTATAGCCGGGGCTGGCAGGGGAGAGGCCGTTTGTCAGCCCGCTCCGCAACTGGCGGCCTTCGGCAGAGTTCGGGTCAATCAGGCCGTTGCGTAAAAACAGGTCGATCAGCACAAGATTGACATTGAATTTGAACTCGTCCGTATCCCGCACCAGCTTGTAAACGTCTTCAAGCGGCATCAGGTGGAAGGATTCCACCTCACCATCCGCAGCGATGGGGGTGAAACTTTCCGGCAGGAACAGGTCGTAACAATACAGAATGTCACGGCGCAGCCCTTCAGGCCGGTCCAGCGCGTAGACAATACGGCCTACCTGCTGCGCCTGCGTAGCGAGGTCTTCCTGAATGCTGGCCTCTTCGGCAGCTTCCTTCAGCAGGGCTTCCTGCGGCGTATGACCAGCCGGAACACCGCCTGCCACCAAGTGGTCCAGCTTGCCTGGATCCAGCCGTTTGTTGGCAGCCCGGCGCCCCGTCCACAGATGAAGCCCATCTGCTTTGCGCACCAGACCGTTCAGATGCACGCCGGCTGCCACCAGCCCGAACAAGGGCAGGGCACCACGGTCAATTCGGCCCAGCACGGGCTGATCAACATCCGGCATCACATCAAACAATTCATGATGTGAGCGATAGAAGTCCTCCCGAGCCAGCTCTTCCCCCAACGGTTCCAGATCTGTCGGGCAGGACAAGGCAAAGCCCTGCGTGCGTGAGCCAAGGCCGCGCTGTTCCAGAGCGTCAGTCAGGTCTGGGGCAATCCATCCCGCAGCTTTGCCGCCCAGAGAAAATGGAAAGCGCGTGCCGGGCACGACGGCAGTGTTGCATTGCCTGAGGTGACGAAGAAAAGGCGTACCGTCCGAAGGCATCGGAAATCCAGTCGTGCTTGAATGAGACCATAAGTGCGTAAGACACGGGTATTTATCCGGCGTATGCAGAGGAGAGGCAAGGTGCTTCGGGGTTGCAAAATTGTGGAGGCATGTCACATCCGAATGTATGTCACCACGTAATCGTTCTCCGTCCGGGGCGCTGCAACAGTCAGCCTCGGTCACGCTTTCCCGTCTTCTTCCCTATCTCTGGCCGCGTGAAAACAGCGAGCTGAGGTGGCGCGTCGTGCTGGTTCTGCTGGTGCTGGTGGGGGGAGAGCTCGCTACTCTGGCCGTGCCAATGGCGTATAGCCGGGTGGTTGATCGTCTTTCTCATCCAGGCAGTCTGGCCATGGCCCCTGTAGCCCTTATTCTGGGCTATGGGCTGATGCGCCTGATTTCTGCTGCCCTGACCAATTTGCGGGATTCTCTGTTCGCGCCCGTGCGGTTCCGGGTGGCGCGGCAGGCTGCTTTCCGTAGCTTTGAGCATATGCACAAGCTCTCGCTCCGCTTCCATCTGGACCGCCGGACGGGGGGCGTCACACGGGCTATAGAGCGCGGCACGGAGGGGGTTGAAACCCTGCTGCGGATGGGGATGTCCATCTCACCAACCATCTTGCAGACTCTGCTGGTCGTGGTGGTTATCTGGCGGGTGTTTGACTGGCGCTACGTCAGCCTGATGGTGCTGATGATTGCTGCCTATATCGGCTTTACGGTCATGTTCACCTCGTGGCGGCTGGGGATCCGGCGGCGGATGAATGAGACCAATACCGAGGCAAGTGGCAAGGCGCTGGACAGCCTGCTGAACTACGAGACGGTCAAATATTTTGGCAACGAGGCTCATGAGGCGACCCGGTATGACAATGCTCAGGCTCGTTACGAGCAGGCCGCCCGGAAAACACAGTATTCTCTGGGGCTGCTCAACTTCGGGCAGGCGGCTATTATTGCGCTGGCTCTGACGCTGATCATGCTGCTGGCAGGCCGGGATGTTGAGACCGGGCGGATTAGTGTTGGTCAGTTTGTCATGATCAATACGTATCTTCTTCAGCTCTACGGGCCACTGAATTTTCTGGGGTCTGTTTATTCCGCCATTCGTACAGCCATGGTGGATCTGGAGCAGATGTTCAGCCTGATTGAAGAGAATGTGGAAGTGGCAGACCCGGTAAATCCGCTGCCGATTGCCACTCGTCTTTCGGAGTCTGCTCCGGCAGAGGTTGAGTTCCGCGATGTTCGGTTTGGCTACGGCCCGGACCGTGAAATTCTGCACGGGGTCAG
>NZ_CALLXM010000054.1 GCF_937875265.1 uncultured Acetobacter sp.
TTCTGCTTGACCATGTCTCGATCAGAATGCCGCTGGCAAAAACAGGTCTGGCAACAGTTGTGCCGGCTGGTGTTCTACGGTTCCTGACCCATCAGGGCCACCATAGCGTTTTTATGTTTTTTGTTATTTCAGGCTTTCTGATTACCACCAATATCCTCCGGCGGTATGGCGCTCTGGGGCGTATTCAGCTCCTGTTTTTTTATACGCGTCGCTTTTCCCGTATTGTTCCATGCTTGCTTGTGTTGCTGGGGGTTCTTTCCCTGCTCGATGCGCTGAGCGTAAAGGGCTTCATAATTGACAGAACACATCACTCCTTAAGTGGCGCACTTTGCTCAGCCTTGGGAATGTATTTGAACTGGTATGAATGTTTTACAGGATATCTTCCTGCGAACTGGGACGTTCTCTGGTCTTTATCGATTGAGGAAGTCTTTTATTTAGCCTTTCCACTTCTCTGTCTGTGCTTGCCCAGCCTGACAAAAAAGCAAATCATCATCTTCGGGTTTGCTGCATTGTCTTTGCCGTTCATTATGCTGGCAATGTCAGGAGCGCCGCTTATGTGGCGGCATAAGGCCTACCTGCCGGGGGCGGCCGCACTGTCTGCCGGAGTGGCAGCGGCACTTCTCGCCCGGGATGAGCACACAAAATCTTTCTGGATTTCTGTTCTTGGGTGGTCAGGGGCTTTTGGTCTTGTCCTGACAGGCATTCTGTCATTTTGCATGACTCCGCTTGTGGCGGATGTCCTGATGGTGGGCCTTACCCTGAGCGTTGCAGCTTTGCTCATTGCGTTTTCAAAAGGGTGGGGCGCGGTGTTGCGCCGTAGCGCTTTTGCCTGGGTCAGATCCTTCGGCATCATGAGCTACGAGATCTACTTAACCCACATGTTTGTCGTGACGTTTCTTGTGCAGGCTTATCAGGCCGCCGGTTTTTCAGAGCAGTCTTCATGGCTGTGTTTTCCCGTGGCGCTGGGGGGCGCGTGGCTGCTGGGGTATGGGGTTGATCGGCTTTTGTCATACCCTGCCGAGCGCGGAATGAGGACAATGTTCCAGCGCTTGTTTCCTGCTCTGGGTATGCGGCCTCAGAAGACTGAAGCAGGCTCGGCCTCCCGGTAGCTTCCATTCCGTGATGCGGGAAAGGGGCGTGCGCGGCAGAGCGGATCTTCTTTCCCAGTGATCCAAGGTATACGCAGCACCATGAGCACCATGAGCACCATGAGCACCATGAGCACCACGGGCAGCCTCGGTGGGTTATGCCCCGTCAGATGCCAGCGTTAAGGTCTGGCAGGATTAGTGCACCACAAAACAACGATATAAATTAGTTATTAAACAATAACAACAACGTAATGTTGACATTAAAATTAAACGCACATAGCAGTTGTTTTTATAGCGTTTCGTATACGCAATTTCCACCATGAATTTAAGGTAAAAGGAAGACCATCATGAAGCGGCGTCAGATCAGAGGCACAT
>NZ_CALLXM010000055.1 GCF_937875265.1 uncultured Acetobacter sp.
GTGGGCAGACCAGCCCTGCCCCGCAAATTACCGCAGCAGATATTGCAGAAGCCCGAGCCACCCGGAAATCGGCTGGCATGGTTGCTGTGGAACGCGAAGAGCTGGACCATAAAGCCCTTATTCCCTGATCCTTCCTTTTCCTGACGCAGGCACTGGTATTCTTATGCAACGTATTTTTTCCGGCATTCAGCCTTCCGGCATTCCGCAGCTTGGCAATTATCTGGGCGCAATCCGCAACTGGGTGAACCTGCAAGCCGACCATGAGTGCGTTTTCTGCCTGGTGGACATGCACGCCATTACGGTGTGGCAGGACCCGGAAAAACTGCGCAACCAGACACTGACACAGGCCGCCATTCTGCTGGCTGCCGGAATTGATACGGACAAGCATATCCTGTTTAACCAGTCCGCCGTGTCCGCCCATGCGCGGCTGGCGTGGCTTTTTAACTGTGTGACCCGTCTGGGCTGGCTGAACCGCATGACGCAGTTCAAGGACAAAGCCGGCAAGGACCGGGAAAACCATTCAGCGGGCCTGTACGTATACCCAAGCCTGATGGCGGCTGACATTCTGGCTTACAAGGCCACCCGCGTGCCGGTAGGGGAAGACCAGAAACAGCATCTGGAACTGGCCAATGACATCGCCCAGAAGTTCAACCATGATTACGGCGTGGAGTTCTTCCCCGAAGTTGAGGCGCTGATCCCCCCTGCTGCCGCACGTGTTATGAGCCTGCGCGATGGCACCAAGAAAATGTCCAAGTCTGACCCGTCTGCCCAGAGCCGTATTGAGCTGACCGATGATGCTGATACCATTGCCCTCAAGCTGCGCCGCGCCAAAACAGACACCGATGTGCTCCCCGCCGAACCTGCCGGACTGGCAGACCGTCCGGAAGCCCGCAATCTGGTGACCATTTACGCAGCCCTTGCCGATATGAGCGTTGAAGAGGTTCTGGCCCGCCATCAGGGCGAAGGGTTTGGCCCGTTCAAAAAGGCGCTGACAGAGGTTGTTGTGAGCGCTATTGCGCCGATTGCGCAGGAAACCACGCGCCTGATGCAGGATGAAACCCATCTGGCCAACGTGCTGCGCTCTGGCGCACAGCGCGCGCAAGCCATTGCGGAACCCATTGTGTCTGAAGCCGAAAAAATCGTTGGTTTTCTGAAGTAATCTGAAGACTTTCTTTGAGTGCAAGAGGGCTGTTCCGAATATCAGCCGTCTCGTTACATGCTTTCCTTCTCAAGCCCTATCAGGCAGATGGCGGGGCTTCTGTGTCCCGCTCTGCTTCCACGGAAGCTGCAGGAAAAGCGTTTGCCAGAATACCGGGCAGCGCAAGGGCTATGATCACACAGGCAACGCTCATCAGGAAAAAGCGGGGCCATGTAGTGTAGCCAAAGGCCCCAATAACGCCACCCCCAATAAAACAGCCGATAATCTTGCTGTGCAAGCGCAGACGCAATGTTGTTTGCGTTTGCTTTTCTGGCTCAATGGGGTGCCTGAATGCGTCCAGCCAGTCTGCCAGTTCAATACCCAGATCCGTAATCATCCCGGTCACATGGGTTGTGCGCACGACTGAACCAGAAATCCGGGTCACGGTGGCGTTTTGCAGCCCCATCAAAAAGCTCAACCCCAGAGGCGGCAGAATATTATGCCCTGCCGGGGGGAGCCAGAAAATCTGCACCAGATCAATCGCAGCCAGTAACAGCCCTTCCAGTAAAATACTGTAGGCATAAATCGCCTTCTGCCCGCGCCGGCGGCCACCATTGACCAGAAAAGTGCACATCATCGCCCCCAGAAAGAAGCTGACGATGAGGGCAATGCTGGAAAACGCCACCGCCGCCTGCGCCTTTTGCAGGTTGATTGCAAAGGCTGTGACATTGCCCGTCATGTTCGCACAATAAGACCCAACACTCAGAAATCCAGCCACGTTGACTGCTCCGGCGACAAACGCCAGCGAGCAGCCCAGCTGTCTGTCATGCAGAAAACTGCGGCTTCCTTTTTCAAGAAAAAGCATCGTTCAGCGCAGAACGATTAACGCAAGGGAACGACTGACCAGAGGCCTCTTTGTACCCGGCATCCTTCAGCGGGCCTTATGCTGAGTTGCCTTGTGCGTCACCTGACACGTCAGCCGCGCTGTATCATCCGCACCAAATTCCGAGAAAAAGGCGGTGTCACCTTTGCTCCACCATTCAAAACGGTTGGCCGTATACCGGGCACCAGAGGCCGCAATGACGTTTGAAAAAACCTGCGTCTGCCCTTCCACAGTCATCACAGCAAGGCTGACTGCCCCGGCATTGAGATAGGTTACGGACACTGAAGGTTTTGCAAGCTTATCCAGCAGCTCTTTGGAGCCGGAGCACGTATAGGTCGCGCTTAATTTTTGAACCCGACCTGCGGGCACAAGTGGAATACTCAATGTGCTTGCCGCCGCAGAATGCGCCACAAAATTTTCGGATACCGCTGCAATTCCCAGCATCACCGAAGCGACTTCCAGTCCAGCCAGCACTTTACATATCAGGCCTTTTTTACCGAGTTTTCTGAGGATCACGGGGTTCTCCAATTTTGCCTGCGGGCTGCGTAACGCAAGCAAATTACACCCGGTTTGCCTTTTTACAAAAACTTCCTGCAACAAAAGAGACTTTTCTCCGCTGAGAACAGAGGACAGCACTCGGCTTCAGGGCAACACATCTTCCGGTCGTTCTGCTGCCAGAATGCGCAGGCTGGTTGCGGCCTTCTGAAGTGTTTCCTGCACTTCAAACGGCATGGTGCTGGCCTGCCGCAACAGCCATCCTTCTGTCATACCCGCCCATGTGGTCGCTTCCGCGCCAGTCTGCGTCCATTTACGCAAAAAGACCTGAATGCCTCGCCGTGCGTTCAGCGGTAAAATTGGGTCCTTCGCGGCATCCCGCAGAAAAATGATGTGCATGCCCATGGTCATGGCGCAAAACTGCTGCTGCATATAGGCCAGCTTCACAGGTTGCGGCACGCCCTGCGCATTGCGCAAAATACGCACAAGGCTGGAAGCACTTTCTGAAAGCCACTGATGCACCGTCACCCGGCTGGATGGCACGGCCAATGCCTTCAGCCTGCGCTCCACCCAACGGGCCGTGCGCTGCATGTGAGAGTCCACCCGGAACGGCAACACCACACGATACGTCCAGCCCACAAACGTCACAGCAGCCAGAAATGCCATGGCGTTGTTAAAAAAGGCATCTTCCGGAAAGCGGGACTGGTTACCCGGCCCTATCAGAACCGGCAGAAACATGTTGAAGGAAAACGCGTAGCCTGCGGTTGCGGGCTTGCGGGCCGCCAGCCCGCCAATTGTCATGGCGACCATCAACACAACAATCAGCAGCTCGGGCGCAGTGACTGCGGGCATGACCCAGAACACATAGATGGCTGCGGCAACAGCACACCATAATGCCCCTTTCAGAAAAGGGGTGGACGCCACAATAGGGTTTTCCCGCGTGGCCAGCAGGCCATAGACCAGTGCAATAAAGGAAATGAAGGTCGCCCCGGCTGGCCAGCCTGTCACCTCCCACACCAGCCAGCCTGCCAGAATACCCATGCAGGACCGGATGCCGTTTTCAACAGCTTCCAGCGCATGGCGGCGGGATGTCATTTTAAAACGAAAGCGGTCTCCCCGCTTTGGATACTCACAGGCCTGAATGTGCTGCCGGGCGATGTCATAATCTGCATAGAGAGACGCCGGGAGCGGAACACTCTCCTCCTGTTTGGCCTGCCCTTTCTGCTCCAGCAACGCCACACCCCGCGCACGGGCCAGCACCATGATCATTGCGGCCAGTGCGGCATGAGCATGGTCCGCCGCATGGGTGCGTGGCCCCATTTCCAGCGCATCAAACTCAATTCGGGCATTAGCAGCCATCAGGTCCGTCAGCACCTGCCCTTGTGCCTGAGCATCGGCCCGCCCGCTAACCAGATCAGACACGACATGCCTGACGGTTCGAAAGGCCCCGTTCAGCCGGTCAAGCAGGCGTTTGCGGGCCTGCGTCTGCAAGGTAGGCATAAAGAGCACGGCCAGAAGGGCTTCACACACCACACCCAGAATAATGTACGTGCCGCGCGCTATGGCGATATCAAACACCTCATCCGGCTGCGCAATTGCACCGGTTGCAACAATGGCTGAGGTAAAGCCTGTCAGCACCAGACTATAGGCCCGATAGCTTTCCAGAAACGTTGCGCCGCCACAGCACAGGCCAATCCACACGGCAAGGCAGCAGAAAAACAGGCCCGATGCCTGTGGGAAGGCTGCAATCAGCGCAACACCAATGCAGCAGCCCAGCACCGTTCCGGCAATACGCCAACGGGCCTTGGCCAGACTTTCCCCACGCGAGGATTGCGCCACCACCCAGACCGTGAGAGGCGCCCATTGCGGGCTATCCAGCTCCATGCCCATAGCGATCAGCAAAGACAGAATAGCGGCGAGAGACGACCTGACCGCGAAGACCACATCCATGGCCGAGGGTTCAAGGAGCCAGTTCAGCTTGCTGCGCAGCGACGCACGGGGTCCACCCGTAAACAGCCTGCCCAGCCAGCCCCCATCAGGCCCGACCATGCGCTGACCTGTCATGACATTATCCCGGCGCATGGCATCCCCTCCTGCACGAAGCGGGACAATGCGAAAAACTGATGTCACTCGTCCAAACGTTTATGATGATCAGTTGATAAGTGCTGCTTATCAGACTGTATAAATGTCGGCCATGCGGAGCGTCTGCGCCACATCCCACAAGCGGGTTACCAGCATGCTGGTATTGGGCTGCGTCAACCGCACCAGCCCGACATCGGGCGAGGCACACCCGTTAATCCGCCGGACCTGAAGGCCTGAAAGCCCAACCCGCTCCGGCAGAGCCGCCACAGGCAGAATACTGGCCAGACGGCCGCCGAGCAGTTCTGCATGCAGAAGTTCCAGCGCATCGGTTTCCAGCATTACGGTTGGCGTAACACCCGCTTCCCTGAACCCGGCATCCACCAGCTGCCTGCTACGCATGTTCCGGCTCAGCAGGCAGAGCGGAAGTGACGCTATCTCCGCCCAGGAACAGTGTTTAGCTGCGGGCAGCTGGACCGAGGCCGCGGCGGCCAGAACATGCTGCTCTGCATACAAGGCCTGAGCCTCGAACACACCATCCCCCGGCAACTGGTCTAGGTACATGATGCCTAGTTGCAGATGATGCTCCCTGAGCATCTGCGTGATTTCCGTGCTGGAATAAACCTTCACCTCAACATGCAGGGCTGGAACCGCTGCCCGGAAACTTTCCAGTAGCAGAGGGACAACCTGTATGGCAGGCGGCATGACACCAATGGAGAGTGACCCTCCGGCAATGTCCTGTGCAAAAGCTGCTTCCTGCTTCAGCCCGTCCAGTGCCGCCAGTGTCTGCCGTGCCCACAGCAGCACCCGCTTGCCTTCTTCCGTCAGGCCGTAAAAGCGCCGGTTCCGCTGGATAATGGTAATGCCCAGCTCGTTTTCAAGCTGGCGCACACCGGCAGAAAGCGCGGGCTGGGACACCCCACAGCTTTCAGCTGCACGGGAGAAATGACGGCACCGGTCCAGCGCGATCAGATAAGTCAGTTGCCGCAGAAACACCGCATACCTCGCACCGTCGGGTCTTTAAAACGTTTATTGCGCATCCGTATGCGCTTCTAACGGACTCTGGTCAAAAACCTGAGAAGACCGGGCTGGCGCACAGATCTGCCCCTTAAATGTCTCCCATATCTCTCCCTGCCCGACCTTGAGCACAAGCCGCGCAGGCCGCACGCAATGATGGCTGTCATCAAACACATCACCAGACACCCAGTGCAAAGTGACTTCACGCACTGCGCCGGGTTCCAGCACTACAGGCACAACATGCTGCATGGGCTTGCTTCCATGCGGCCCCGGCCTGCGGGCCTGAACGGTTGTGCGCCTGAAAACAGACAGCAGATGGCCCTTATCATCCGCAAACTGCACAGTAGGGACAGAAGGCATGGTGCAGGCTTCAGAGCCTGTGTTTTTCAGCGTGACCACCGTGCCAGACTGCGACATGCCATCAAACGCGCCGTTACGGTCATCCAGCGCCATATTCAGATGGTTGGCCTGACAGGCGGGGGCTTGCGCAGAGCTTGTGAGGGGCGTTGCTTCAAATGATGTCACTGCCGCTGTTGCGGGGTCCAGATGGCAG
>NZ_CALLXM010000056.1 GCF_937875265.1 uncultured Acetobacter sp.
GAACCCAGAATGGTCAGGGAGAGGACGAGAGGCCCCTGTGTGGACGTTGTGTCTCCACCAAGCAGGCTGAGCCCAAAAAAAGTCTGATCAGCCTTCAGCCCGCTGCAAAAGGCCGCAAACCATGCATCGTCCAGACCTGAAGGGCGGGCCAGCGTCAGAAGCCATGCTTCAGGACTGGCGCCCATAGCGGCAAGGTCAGACAAGTTACAGCGGAGGAGCTTACGACCGATGGTTTCAGGAGGATCATCTGGCAGAAAATGAACGTTTTCCACCATCGCATCGGCGGCAATAACCAGTTCCTTGCCTGCCGGAGGCATAAAAACAGCCGCATCATCTTTCAGGCCCAGCGCAGCCGGACCGGCAAGTTCAGAAAAATGCCGGTGAATGAAGCTGAATTCCTGCGGCAGTTCAGTCAGCGTGACCACCTTCTTCTTCTGACGGGACGCTTGCCAGTCGTTTCATGATGGTGTCGAGCACACCATTGACCAGCTTTGGTTCATCACCCGAGAAGAACCCGTGTGCAATGTCCATATATTCATTAATCAGCACGCGCGCTGGTACCGTGCCTTCAAGTGCTTCACCCAGTGCAGCCTGAAACAGAGCGCGCAGAACAGGGTCCAGACGTGCCACCGGCCATGTGGCTGGCAGTGTCTGCGTCAGCTGCTCCAGAACGACGTCACGTTCAGCAACACCTCGTCTGACAATTGTGGAGAAAAGGCGCGTGTCCGGTTCGGGAACAAACCCTTCTTCATAAGATGCATTGTCCAGCGTAGTGCCAAAACGATGCATCAGAAACTGTTCAATAACGCTTTCCGGGCGATCTTCATTCTGCTCAATTTGAAAAAGAGCCTGAATGGCCGCAACGCGGGCAGCCGTACGGGGCCGTTGCGCACCTTTGAGTTCTGATTGATCCTGCAGCTCAGTCATCCCTATCTCCTGCCTGCCCGTAAGAGGGAGCGGGGTTTCATGACTTCTTTATGCCACGAGGTCCAGTCTTTTCCTGCGGATCAGGCTCAGGCGAATCCATGGACGTCAGGATTTCCGAAAAATCCCGGCCTTCTGTGAAGTCTCTGTAGACGCTGGCAAACCGGACATATCCGACGGTATCAACCTCTCGCAGTCCGTCCATTGCCAGCTCTCCGATGCGGGCAGAAGGCACTTCTGTTTCTCCTGTTGCTTCAAGCTGACGCACCAGACCTGTAACAATCTGTTCGATTCTGCTTTCCGGCACAGGGCGCTTGCGCAGAGCGATCCGGATGGAGCGCGTAATTTTTTCCCGCTCGAACGGCGCACGCCGACCATCGGCCTTTACAACGATCAAATCCCGCAATTGTACGCGCTCGACTGTTGTAAAACGTTGGCCGCAGGACAGGCAGGCTCTGCGCCGCCGAATGGCCGAGCCTTCCTCGTTGGGACGACTGTCCTTAACCTGGCTATCCGGGTTCCCACAAAAAGGGCAACGCATCGTGACCTGAGCCTTTCTTAACTCTGCACAGAAAGAGCGATTGCTTTTTCAAGCTTGTTCTTCTGGCGAGATATTGCGGTATACTGTCCGCAATAAAATTCTTTTGCCCCACCAGTTTATACCGGTTCCGGGCTATAAAAAACTGGAGTTACGATGAAATTTCGTTTTCGTGCTGGCTTTGTGTTGGCAATGCTGGCTGGCGTTGCTCTTTCCGGGCCTGTTCTGGCAGAAGACAGAGACCCGAATAAAGCTCTTCCCGGGCAGGCTGACGCTCAAAAAGATATCACCATTACCGATGCCAGTATGCAACTCATTCAAGGTGAAGGCCATATAGCAAGCGTTTATTTTACAATAAGGAATGATGGTGCGAATGCCCATCTCATTACCGATGTCAGGTCTACTGCCTGCCGCACACTGGTGGGGCACCATTCTGATCAGGAAAGCACGCCTGGAACACTTACCCTTTTTACGCATCTCTCTGTGCCAGCCCACACTACGCTAGTCTTTCCGCGTGGTGGCTACCACTTGTTGTGTCTGGATATAGGCGCGGCCATTCATCCTGGCCAGAGCATACCGTTTACATTCACGTTTCTTGGTGGGTCATCCAAAGGTGTAAATGTTACATTAAATCAGATCCGACCAGCGGACTGAAGTTAGGCTCTCTTCCCATCTGATCATTGTTAGAATGGCCAGATGGGAATGAGGAGACTATTAAACTGACATAGGGTGAGTTAGCGTCCGTTTAACAGCCTGATGCCAACCCGCGATCATCGTCTTGCGCTGTTCATTCTGCATTGAGGGTTTGAAGAGAGAGCCACGGGACCACTCAGATGCCAGAGTGGTTTCATTTTCCCAGACGCCTGTTGCCAGCCCGGCAAGGAAGCCTGCCCCCAGAGCCGTCGTCTCAATGTTGCTTGGGCGCTCAACGTTGACCTGCAACATATCTGCCAGAAACTGACAGAACCAGTCATTAGCGGCCATCCCGCCATCAACACGAAGGGCCTCAGTCGTCCCTGCCCCGTCCTGCGTCATGGCCGTGACAAGATCCAGAGTCTGATACGCGACGGATTCCAACGCAGCACGCGCAATATGTGCAGCAGTGGCGTCAAGTGTCAGGCCACAGATCAAGCCGCGCGCATCCGGGTCCCAGTGCGGGGCTCCAAGCCCTACAAACCCCGGCACCATGTAAACGCCATGGCTGTGCGGCACGCGAGTTGCCATGTCATCCGTCTGGGAAGCATGGGTGATAAGATGCAGCCCGTCACGCAGCCACTTGATGGCAGCACCCGCCACAAAGATGGAGCCTTCCAGTGCGTAAGAGGTTTTCCCGTTAATCCGATAGGCGATAGTCGTCAGCATCCGGTTTTTGGATGTGACAGGCTTCTCGCCCGTATTCAGCAGCACAAAGCAGCCCGTGCCATAGGTCGCTTTTGCCATGCCCTGTGAAAAACAGGCCTGCCCGACAACAGCTGCCTGCTGGTCCCCTGCCATGCCGGCAATGGGAATGGCGCGACCAAACAGAGCCGGATCGGTCTCACCAAAAATGGTGCTGTTATCTTTGACTTCAGGCAGGAGAGCTGCCGGGATACGGAACAGGCGCAGAAGTTCATCGTCCCACTGCTGCTTGTGGATATCAAACAGGAGCGTCCGGGCCGCATTGGTGATGTCTGTTGCGTGTACCTTGCCGCCAGTCAGACGCCAGAGCAGGAAGGAATCAATAGTTCCAAAAGCCAGTTCGCCCTTTTCGGCCCGGGTCCGTGCATCGGCCACATTATCAAGCAGCCATGCGAGTTTGGTTGCGGAAAAATATGGGTCCAGCAGCAGGCCGGTACGTTCACGTACCAGAGCTTCCGCACCCTCATCGCGCAGCTTCTGGCATACAGCCGCCGTCCGGCGATCCTGCCAGACAATGGCGCGATGGATAGGTTTACCAGTCGTGCGATCCCAGACCACAATGGTTTCACGCTGATTGGTAATTCCGATTCCGGCAATGCGGCTGGTGCCACCGGCTTTTTCCAGAGCGGCAGTGGCCGTAGCCTTTGCATCGTTCCAGATATCTTCCGGGCAATGTTCTACCCAGCCAGGTTGAGGATAGTGCTGAGCAAACTCTTGACGAGCGCTTGCAACTTCCTGGGCATTCCGATCGAACACAATACTGCGTGTAGACGTAGTGCCCTGATCAATCGCCAATACGTAATCCTGCTTGCTCATCGCACGTTATCCTTATGGCTGGAGCAATTAATCTTGAGCAATGTCAGGCTGCCGGGCCCGGACCATCGCTGGCATGAAAGGCTTAACAAGCCCGTGATAGAACCCGGCTCCCACTACACCGCCCAGAAGCGGTCCGGCAACCGGCACCCACCAGTAATTTCCAGGGGATGGGAATGCAGCCTCCCCCCAGCCGGCAAGGTAACAGAACAGGCGCGGGCCAAAATCGCGTGCTGGATTAATGGCCCATGCCTCCAGATAACCTGCAGACGCCCCGATTGTTGCCACCAGAAGGCCAATAATCAGAGCACCTGAGTTCGCCTGAGGGGCCTGCGTATTGTATTCACAGGTTACTGCAAAGATCCCAAGCAGCAGCATGGCTGTTAGAATGACTTCATCGAGGAAGGCATGCATCGGGGTCACAAATTCCCCAGGATGGGTGAAAAAGACGCCTGCCGCAGCTCCGTCATGCTGCCAGTCCAGATGGTTGATGGCGGCATAATGCGCGATAACGGGCGAAAAGAGCGTGTAGACAATCACCGCGCCCAAAAAGCCGCCCACAACCTGTGCG
>NZ_CALLXM010000057.1 GCF_937875265.1 uncultured Acetobacter sp.
GCCGAGAGGTATTCCAGCGCGAAGTCCCGGTCCGACACAGAATCGAGCGAGTTGGCGGTCGGGCGGTCAAAACCCAGCGTGCTGGCGGTCATCTTCCGGTCGATAGGGAAGGACGTGCCCGCAAGGGCAGCTGAACCCAGCGGGCATTCGTTCAGGCGCTTGCGGGTGTCGGCCAGACGGCCCCGGTCACGGGCCAGCATTTCCACATAGGCCATCAGATGGTGGCCAAAGGTCACGGGCTGCGCGGTTTGCAGGTGGGTAAAGCCGGGCATGGGGTCAGACGCATGCTCTTCGGCCCGCTGGGCGAGGGCGCGCATGAGGGAGGCGACCTGCTGGTCCAGCCCGTCCAGCGCATCGCGCGTCCATAGCCGGAAGTCCGTTGCAACCTGATCATTGCGCGAACGGGCGGTGTGCAGGCGCTTGCCGGGCTCCCCGATCCGTTCGGACAGCCGGGCTTCGATATTCATATGAATATCTTCCAGCGCTTCAGAAAATTCAAAGCGCCCGGCTTCAATTTCTGCACCGATGGCCGTCAGTCCTTTACGGATGGCGGCTTCATCTTCGGCAGAGATAATGCCGGTATGGGCCAGCATGGCAGCATGGGCCAGAGACCCTGCAATATCCTGCTTCCACATGGCTTTATCAAACCCGATCGAGGCGTTAATGGCCTGCATGATCTGGGAAGGGCCGCCGGCAAAACGACCGCCCCACTGCATGTTGGTATCTGCTTTTGGCCCGGAGGCCGTGCTGGCAGTGTCCGTGCTGTTCTGATTGTTCAGAGACATGTCATGCCCCAACCCGTATCCTTAAAAGTGTCTGTGTCCTGCATCCGGCGGGTGTTGCCCGTGGCGACAGCGTTCAAAGCCGCACCCTACTGGTGCGCGCGCCGTGGCGCAAACCACGGGGATACGTCATGATGATATGACTGCCTGTTGTGGGGGCGGGGCTGCCCTGCTACGCGGCATGGGTTTTCGCAAAGCCGGATCATCCCTATCTTGCTGAGGCAAGAGGAACAGGATTCCAAGGAGTTCATGACTATGAGTGCAACGAACAAGCTTACGACCTTCGGTGTGATTGATCCCGGCCCGAACGTGCTGCTGGAAGTTCTGAAGGCTGCCAGCCCGATTGAAGCCGTGAAGAAAACGGAAGAGAAAATGCGCGGGGCCGAATATGTGGCCGCTCGTTCTTACGATCTGGGCGGTGAAGAATCGCTTGAAGGGTCAGACCCGGTCTATCTGGTGTATGACCTGACGGACGCTGAACTGGATGATGAAGGCCTGACGGGTGAAGACGCTGGTCTGGTGCGCGCACAGGCTGATGAAGCCGGAGTGATTGTCTCCTCCGCTAAAGGCTGAGGTGTGCGGGACTCTGGCAAAACGCCGGAGACCGAAGCAGGAGGCCGCCCGGTTTTGTCCGTGGTGGCCTTTTTGCGTTTCAGGCTTCTAAGCTTTTGGCCCGCAAGCTTTTGGTCGGTATGGTAAACCCGAGCGGGCAAGAGAGTTAAAAGGACGCAGGATGACAGGCAGTAACGCAGAAG
>NZ_CALLXM010000058.1 GCF_937875265.1 uncultured Acetobacter sp.
AAATGTCCCAGCGTGCGGAATACCGGCATATGGTGGAGGTTATTGCCGCTGAGGCTACGCGGGAATGGATCACTTTCCGGGCGCGTGGTGTGGCGGACAAAAAGGAGCGTCTGGCTGAACTGGAGCGCGATTTTGCACGCCTGAACGTGCAGGACGTACTGCGGCGCATGGCCGAGTATGACGGTTATTACGGCATGGGCCTGCTCTACGTGGATACCGGCCAGCCCCGCACCGGCGGCGGGCTGGAAACCCCGCTGCTGCTCAGGCCGGAAACCTTTCGCAAAGGCTCGCTTCGCGCTCTTGTGCCCATTGAACCTGTCTGGACCACCCCGGACCAGTATGACATGGCCAACCCCCTCAGCACGGACTTTTACCAGCCCTCGCGCTGGTGGGTGCAGGGTGGCCTGCTGCACAGCACACGGCTGTTGCAGTTTGTGTCCCGCCCGGTGCCGGATCTTCTCAAACCGGCTTATAACTTCGGCGGGTTATCCCTTTCGCAAATGGCCAGACCTGCCGTGGAAAACTGGCTGCGCACCCGCCAGTCCGTGTCGGACCTGCTGAACGCGTTTTCCATTGTCGCGCTCTCAACCGACATGGCGGCCTACGCGCAGGACCCGGAAGGTCTGCTCAGCCGGGTAGATGCCTTTAACCGCTTCCGTTCCAATCGCGGCACGTTTGTTCTGGATAAGGACCGGGAGAAACTGGAACTGCTGGCCGCCCCGCTGGCGGGCCTGGACCGGCTTCAGGCACAGGCGCAGGAACAGATGTGCGCTGTGGCCCAGGAACCTCTGGTCAAGTTCACCGGCATTACCCCCAGTGGCCTGAACGCGTCAGCAGACGGTGAAATTCGGGTTTTTTATGACCGTGTGCATGCTTTTCAGCAAACGCTCTACCGTAAGAACCTGACCACCGTTCTGCACATGGTCATGCTCAACCTGTGGGGCGAAATTGACCACGATATCGACTTCACCTTCGTCTCCCTCTGGCAGATGGATGAAGCCGCCCGCGCCGCCATTCAGAAAACCCGCGCTGATATTGATGCCCAGAATATCCGCACTGGCGTCATCACCCCAACAGAAGCCCGCACCCGCGCTGCCCATGACACTAACGGCCAGTATGCCAGCGTTAATCTCGCCACGCCCTCAATTCATGAAATCTCCTGACAGGACAAAGCATGACGCTCCCCCGTCACACCCCGTCATACGGCCAGATGCCTTCAACCCCGCTCTCCAGCCGAGGCCGGGATGCCGTGGTTCTGGCACTGGACCGCTCCGTGCGCCGTACCGACAGTGATGGTCACCTGCATATTGCCCGCTGCATCCTCTCCGCCGCTACGGTCTGCCCCTATTACGGGCATGAAATTCCGGGGGCCAAAGCGCTCGGGCTGGAGCCGGACACCCTGTATCAGGTGTATCGGGACACGCAGGCTCTGGCCCACGCGGCTGCAAGCATGGCTGGTAAACCCATCCTTATGCAGCATCAGCCTGTTTCAGCGGCTGAGCACCCTAAAGAAATCACGGTCGGGGCTGTCGGGAGTGATGTGCAGTTTGCCGCCCCCAATCTTATCGGCAGCCTGACCGTGTGGGATCACTCCGCCATTGCCGCCATAGAAAGCGGGCAGCAAAGGGCAGTTTCCGCAGGGTACCGCTACCGCGCTCTTCCGCGAGGCGGCGTGCAGGACGGCATTCCGTACAGCCTGACCATGACAGACATTGTTTTCAACCACCTTGCCCTCGTTACCCAACCGCGTGTGAAAACCGCCATCATTGGGGACGCCGCTCCCGCGCCGCACAGGGATTTTTCCTTCATGACCTCTCCCAACTCCCCACAGCTTTCAAACACGCAGCCTGCACAGGAAGCACCTCTCCCAACGTGTTTTCCTCATGCTTCAGGCGTGTCTCAGACTAATACGTCAGACACCACTCCCGTTCCAGATGCTCAGGGTCCTCAGGCCACTCTGGCTCCTGCATCAAATGGCCTCACCACAGCCCCCGCCAGCACAATGGATGCCGCTCTCACGCAGGCCGTGCGCCAGGCGGAAGCGGAGGTCATCCGCCGCATGGACGCGCTCCATGCGGCCCGCGTTGCGGTGCGCCCGTTTGTGGGGGACGTCGCTATGGACAGTGCCAGTGCTGTCTATGGTTTTGCCTTGCGGGAACAGGGCG
>NZ_CALLXM010000059.1 GCF_937875265.1 uncultured Acetobacter sp.
AAAACACGGCGTCTGCCGTCCGCACGTCCAGATTGCCTGTGGGTTCATCCGCCAGCAGCAAAGCAGGCTTGTTGGCCAGCGCGCGCGCAATAGCCACGCGCTGCTGTTCACCACCGGAAAGCTTGCCCGGCAGATGGCTGACACGATGAGCCAGACCAAACATTTCCAGCAGCTTTTCTGCTCTCTGGCAGGCATCAGCCTTACGCACGCCGGCAATCATCTGCGGCAGCATGACGTTTTCACGCGCGGTGAACTCCGCCAGCAAATGATGAAACTGATAGACAAAGCCAATCTGGTCCCGCCGCAACGCCGTGCGGCCAACTTCCGGCAGGCCGTAGGTCCGCTGACCACAGATCTCAATCTCCCCTTCATCAGGGGTGTCAAGCAGGCCAGCCAGATGCAGCAAAGTGGATTTCCCGGTGCCTGAAGGGGCCACAAGAGCCACAATCTCACCAGCATGCAGGGTGAAGTCTACACCCTGCAAAACAGGCAGCGTGCTGTCTTCCCCGCTTTGATACGTCTTCTTCACGCCGCGCAGGCTGAGGGCCACATTACTCATGACGCAAAGCCTCCACAGGATCAGTTTTTGCCGCACGCCATGACGGATACAGCGTGGCCAGCAGGGAGAGAGCGAGCGCCATGATAATCACTTCACCCACTTGGCCCCAGATCAGCTTGGCCGGGAGATGTTCGAGGTAATACACCTCAGGGTTAAAGAGATTGGTGCCTGTCAGCTTCTGGAGCCCCTGACGGATACGCTCGATGTTCTCACAGAAGACGATGCCCAGCAGTGTGCCAGCCACAGTCCCCGTCACACCCACAGAGGCCCCGCACATCAGGAAAATGCGCATGATGGCCCCTCGGCTGGCCCCGATGGTGCGGAGGACGGCAATATCGCCCGTCTTGTCCTTCACCATCATGATCAGGGAAGAAATGACGTTAAAGGCTGCCACCAGAATAATCAGGGTCAGAATGAGGAACATCACATTCTGTTCCACCTGCACTGCGCCAAACAGGGCATTGTTAGCATTCGTCCAGTCCAGCACCCGCAGGCCTGGTTCACCAATGGCATTCACAATCCGCATCGTAACCGGGCGGATATTCTGCTCATCCTGCACCATGACCTGAATCTGGGTGACCTTGTCAGGCATCTGGAAATAGATCTGAGCCGCGTGCATGGGCACGAACACATAGCTGGAATTGTAGTCGTTCACGCCCGCATCAAAAATAGCAACTACATGATAGGCCCGCACACGGGGCACGGTACCAAAGGCGGTCGCGGCACCATCAGGCGAGACCAGCGTAATGCGTGAACCGATAGAAAGCCCGGCCCGGTCAGCCAGTGTGACGCCGATGGCAATGGAATCATCGCTGCCAAAATCATCCAGCGTTCCGGCCACCAGAGACGAGCTAACCCCTTTAAGGTCCAGCAGCCCCTGCTGGGTCATGCCATGCACCACCCCACCGGAACTGTAAGAGCCGGCGCTGAGCAAGACCTGCCCTTCAATGAGCGGTGTTGCACTGATAACGCCCG
>NZ_CALLXM010000060.1 GCF_937875265.1 uncultured Acetobacter sp.
TCTCCATGCCAATGGTGCCTGTCACCCTGCCTTCGGTGTGGGATGTTCCCGTTGCGGCAGGTGTGCCTGCTTTGCTGGGGCAGCCGGTTGCAACCGGGGTAAGTGCTTCAGCCTCCGTAAGTTTAGGCACAGTGCTGGATGACCTGATGATCAGCCAGGCGGCAGGCCAGTGGGGGATCTTCAGCGCAACCGGAACCTGCGTGCTTTCAGCCGCCCGTGTGCTGTCCGTTTCAGCAGCAAGCAGCAGCCCCATTGCCACCGCTCCGCTGGAAGACGGGGCCTTTCTGTCCTACAGCAAAGTGCAAACGCCCCGGCAGCATCGTGTGCTTATGGTGTGTGATGGTTCGGAAACCGGCCAGTCCGGCACAAGCGCCTCGCTTTTTTCGGGGTTGGACCTGACGCGTCTTGCCGGAGCGGAAGCCCTGTATGTGCGTAAAGCATTTTTCACAACGCTTGCTGCACTGGAAGCTGATCTTTCACTCTACTCTGTCATCACGCCAGAACGAAAATACAATGCTGTCAGCATCACCGGCCACCGCTGGGTACGGGATGCCCGGCACGGTATTACCATGCCCGTCGTGGAAATCAGCCTTCAGGAAGTCCGGCTGACTGGAACGCAGAGTTTCACACAAACACAGGCCCCTCAGGGTAGCCGAAGTGTTTGTAGTGGTCTGGTGTCTGCCCAGTCTCTTCAGGCAGCCGGTTCTGCCTTGTCGGCCCAATCCAGCGCAGGCCAGGCCACGGGTTCCGGCGCGCTGGATGCCAGCAGTATTCTGGCCACTGCGCTTTAGCTGTCAGCGCGCCGTCTATCAGTGCGGCATTGTTCATGCTGGCTTACAGAGTGCAGGCTTTCAGCACGCGGTGGGCATCTACGTACGCAATTTCCACAGTCCTGCTGTCCGTTTTTCCTTTCCACAGGTGCCACAATGCTTTCTTCGGTTTCTCAGAGCAGCACTTCAAGAGCAGCGTCTCTGCTCATGGTGCCTCTGTCCGCACTTCCGGCGCAGACGCTGAAAGTCTCGCTCTCCGGCGCTCTTATCCAGATCACCCTGCGCCAGCGCAGCACCGGCCTGTATGCGGATTTTGACACCAGCACCACGCGGCTGTTGTCCGGTGTGCTGTGCCAGGACCGCACATGGCTGGTGCGGGACAAAGCAATCGGTCTACCCGGAGACTTCCTGTTTGCAGACACTCAGGGGCAGGAAAACCCGGATGCCACGGCCATTGGTTCCCGCTTCATCCTGCTCTACCGCCCCGGCTGGCCAGCCTGAAAAATCCCCTCCATTTGGGAAAATCTTTTATCATGTCAAAAACATCGCTCCAGCATCGTGCCGTGGATGTCACGTTCCGCCTACTGTCACAGGCGTTCGGCCCGAATGGGGAAGATACGGTCACCCTGTCCGGCCTGCGCGTGCATGCTGAGGTGACACAGGCCCGCTTTCCCACGGCAGAAAGTGCCACTGTGCGGATTGAAGGCATGACGCCGGATGTCATGAACCGCCTGAGCATGGCCGCACCTGACCCCACCCGGCAGAGTGCGAGCGAACTTATTCTCACGGCAGGGGAGGGGGCTGGCGGCAAGGTGCTCGTTTTTCAGGGTGGTGTGACGCTGGCCTATGTGGATTACACGCAGGCCCCTAATGTTGCGTTTGTTGCGCAGGCATTTTCAACAGTTCTCCCCAACGCCATGTCCGCCACACCTACAGGTTACCGGGGGGCTGTGTCTGCCGGGCAGGTGCTGGGCACTATTGCCAGCAAGGCGGGACTCACTTTGCAGAATCAAGGGGTGACCACCATTCTGCATGACCCCTATTTTCACGGCAGCCCCGGCCAGCAGCTGAGCCAGTGTCTGGAAACAGTGCCTTTGCGCATGGGGCTGGGGCGCGGGCATTTGTCCGTCTGGCCGCCCACCGCAGCAGGGCTGGGCCTCCAGTCCGGCACGACAGGTCAGAACGCGGCATCCGGAATAGCAACAGCGCAGGCTTTGTCTGTTTCGGCAGAAACCGGGTTGATCGGCTACCCGGCATGGTCCGCCGGAGGGCTGGCCATGCGGATGCTGTTTAACCCGCAGGTCAGTTTCAACAGCCTGATCGCTCTGCACAGCCGCTACCAACCTGCCGGATGGGGGCTGCAAAAGGGCGCAGTTCCATGCGGCTTGTGGTGTGCCACACAGGTGCGCCACACCCTGCAAACAAAAACGCCTCACGGCGCATGGTTTACTGACATCGTGGCGCAGGCCTACCGGGAGCCAACTGCATGACCCAGCCTGCAATGCCGTCACAAAACACGCCCCAGGGCACACCTCAGGATGCAGCCGGCGGCTACCCGGTTTTTAACCGGGCAGATGCTGCCGCGTCAGATTTCAATGCTCTGAACGCAGTTATCAGCCGTCTGCTTTCAGGCCGCAGAACGGTTGTGCCTGTGCAGGTAAAGGCGGTTTCCGGAACAGGGCTGAATCCGGTCGGTTCTGTGGATGTGCAGCCTCTGGTGCATCAGCAGGACGCTGCCGGGCGGATCATGCCGCATGGCGTATTGTATAACGTGCCGTATTTCCGGCTTCAGGGTGGCAGTTGCGCCGTTATTCTGGACCCGGCTGAGGGCGATATCGGCCTCGCTCTTGTAGCAGACCGCGATATCTTCAACGTCAAAATCGCTCGCGCCAGCGCCGCTCCCGGCTCCTTCAGGCAGCAGAACATGGCGGATGCTCTCTATATCGGCGGCTTTCTTAACGGCACCCCGCAGGAGTATCTCTGGTTCAGTGAAGACGGCATTACGCTTAAAACTGCGGGCACACTCCGCATTGAGGCCCAAAGCACCAGCATCACTGGCAATGTTTCCGTAGAAGGCAGCCTTTCCGTGTCGCAGGATGCCACCGCCGAGGGCATTTCCCTGACGCAGCACACTCATCCCGGCGTGCAACCGGGTTCCGCTTTTACCGGCACTCCGCAGGGATAAGGGTATCAAGATTGAAGAGTGTGAGGATTTTTACGCGTCATCGTGAGTAAAGGTGCATAGAAAAAACGCGACCACAGTGAAAAACCATGGTCGCGTTTCATATAGGTTCAGTGTTCTTAGCGTTACTAATAGTCAGAATAAAACAGCTACGCCTCACACAGCGTGAACAGACGCCTCACGCGACCAGAAGCGCAGGGCACGGCAGGTCTTTATAAATCCTTCTGCATCCCCGGCAGTTTTCAGTGCGACCACGCCACCATCTACGGCCTCATCCACCACACCAGCGCGCTTCAGTAGAGCTAGAGCGGTTGGCGCATAGCCAATAAATTTGGCGTGGGCATAAGCATCCGTTACAAAATCCCGTGCATCGGCATCCTGAGCAAGCTGCTTCGCGCCAGTTTCGGAGGGCAGCAGAACCACAGCATCAAACAGCACAGATGGTCCACCCGGCACGCGCTGGGCTGCCGGAACATGCTTGCCGTCAGAGGTCTTGATGCCGCCAATCTGCGGAGCAATAATCTCCACCTCAGCGCCTTCGGCTTTTGCGGCATTTTGCAGGGCTTCCAGCAAAGCACTATCCGCACCGTTGGTCGCCAGCACCCCAATCTTGCGGCCTGCAAAGCTCTTCGGCCCGTTTTTGAGGATACTCAACGCCGGTGAGGGTGGCAGGTCCACCACGGCCCGTGCAGGCGGTGCGGCGTCCGGCAGTTTTTCCAGCCCCAGACCATCTGCTACCGCTTT
>NZ_CALLXM010000061.1 GCF_937875265.1 uncultured Acetobacter sp.
CTGCGCCGCCACAGCTCCCACATCGTCCGACGCAACCATCGGCACTTTCTGCGTGGCTGGCAGAAAGGTTTCCAGCACACCGGTCGCCCGCACGGCCTCTACACCAAACGTCCAGTTGCTCATGTAATATGCGGCCCGCACCACACAGAGCGGGGTTTTCAGCTGGCGGGCGGCATCTTCAAACTCATACAAAACGCCCAGATCCCCACAATGCGCGCCCGGCTGGGCACCGTAGGTGGACTGAAGCACGATTTTTTCCAGCGCCGCCCCCTGCAACGCCTTCAGAATGGCCTGAACGGTCCGGCGTTCTTCTACATCGGTATTCAAAGCCGGGCTTGCAGGCGGGTTAAGCACAAAGGCGCGCTCGGCTTTCTGAAACACCGCAGCCAGAGCCGCTGTGTCCTGCACATCCAGCACAGCAGCATCAGCTCCCTTTTCCGCCATGCCTCAGCTTTTGTCGCGCTGCGCGTGACCACTGTTATGGCTTTCCCCGCCGCGAGCAATGCGCGGGCTACACTGCCCCCAACATGGCCCGTGGCCCCCATGACAACATACATCCGCGCGTCCTTCTTTTTCTCCGGCACCAAGGTTTTTGTGCGTGGAATCCTGCCTCTTTCCTGTCAGAAAAACAGGCCTGCTTCCACCCCGGCAGACCGCAAATACAGGCACAGCCTCACCATAAAAAAAGGGGCGAACCGGTTTCCCGGCTCGCCCCTATTCTGTCACCCCATGCCGAACACTGCTGTCCGGCAACTGGCTTGCGGATTAGTGCTTTTCAGCAGCATCCGGCAGCGCATAGGCCACAATGTAATCGCCCAGCTTGGTGCCGAAGGAGCCGTGACCCCCGTCGGCTGTCACCACAAACTGGCGGCCATTGGCTTCATACGTCATGGGCGTGGACTGCCCACCCGCAGGCAGGCGGTCCTGCCAGATCTGGCGGCCCGTGGTGACGTCATAGGCCCGGATGTAATAATCCGCCGTGGCGGTCAGGAACGCCACACCACCCCCTGTGGTCAGCGGGCCACCCAGAGAGGGGATACCCACCTTGAAGGTCAGCGGCAGCGGAGAGCTGTCCCGCACGGTGCCGTTACGGTGCATCCACATGATCTTGTTGGTCTTCAGATCAATCCCGGCCACGTAACCCCAGCCCGGCTGCTTGCACGGAATACCCAGCGGGGAAAGGAAGGCATGCAGGTCCACACCAAAGGGCGTGCCATATTGCGGCTGCACACCACTTTCTGAACCAGACGGCCCGGCCTTCGGGTCCGGCTGTGCCGGGTTTTTCGGCCCGCGCGGCACCAGCGTAGAGACAAACGGAATAGCAATGGGATTGGCAAACGCCACCTGACGCACAGGGTCCACCGCCAGACCGCCCCATTCAAACATGCCCAGATTACCGGGGAACACCAGCGTGCCCTGCTCGGACGGCGGCGTGAACGGCCCGTCATAGCGCAGTTTTTTGAACATGATGCGGCACACCATCTGGTCCAGCATCGTGCCGCCCCACATGTCTGCATCCGTCAGGTTCTTTTTCGGGCGGAATGTCAGCTCGGAATACGGCTGCGTGGGGGACACATGGTCACCCGGTGCAGCACCCTGCGGCACAGGCGTTTCCGGAGCCGGGACAATCAGATGCCCGTTCCGGCGGTCCAGCACAAAAATGTTGCCTGTTTTGGCCGGAGCATACAGCGCCGGAACCACCGTGCCGTCATCCTGACGGATATCGACAAGGCTGGGCTGGGCCGGAATATCCATGTCCCACAGGTCATGATGCACAGTCTGATAGAACCAGATTTTCTCACCAGTATCAGCGTTTAGCGCCAGAATACCGGAAGCATACCGCTCCTGATCCTCTGAGCGATGACCACCCCAGATATCCGGCGTGGCCACACCCGTGGGGATGTACACCATGTTCAGCCGGGCATCATAAGACGCCGTGATCCAGGAATTAGGAGAGTTCGCCACGTATTTATGCGTGTCGGACGGCAGTTCGTTCGGGTTCGGGTTGCCTGCGTCAAACGCCCAGACCAGACGGCCCGTATACAGGTCATACCCACGCGTCACACCGGAGGGTTCGTGCGTGGAATAGTTATCCGTCACCGCACCGGAAACAATAACAACCTTATGCGTCACCACCGGCGGAGATGTCGGCTCATAGAACCCGGCATCATGCATCGGCATGCCGCCTTTCAGGTCCAGTTCACCATCCTTGCCAAACCCGTGGCAGCGTTCACCGGTTTCCGCATCCAGCGCAAACAGGCGGCCATCATTGGTGGGCAGGAACACGCGACGGCTGCATTCGGTCGGGGCCGGTGTGCCATCGCTCGTCACATCACCCGGATGCATTTCAGAATAGGACACACCACGGCACGTCATGTGCTGGAAGGTCGGGTTATACTGAAGCTTCGGATCAAACTTCCACCGCTCTTTACCCGTTGCCGCATCAAGTGCGAACAGGATCTGGTGCGGGGAGCACAGATACAGTGTGTCACGCACCTTGATGGGCGTGACTTCATCCGTGAATTCACCAGGGTCATTCGGGGTTTTGAGGTCATGCGTGCGGAACACCCATGCCACTTTCAGCCCGGCTACGTTGGCTGGGGTAATCTGCTTGAGCGGAGAATACCGGTCCCCAAACTGGGTGCGGCCATAAGCGGGCCAGTCGGCATCTGCCGCGTCCTGCGCATCACCCGGCACGGCGGCCTGCTGTGCGGCGGGGGGCAGCACGCCAGCAATATCCTGGGGGTCCTGCGTCAGCGCAAAGCCATACACAGCCACACCGGCCAGCACGCCCACGGCAAGTGGTGCACGGGCCCAGCGGGACTGCGCCTTGAAGCCACGGGTTACAAACGGAAGCAGCATCCACAGGCCGAGCGGCAGCAGGACGTCTCCTCGCGGAGCCAGCGCCCAGAAGTCAAACCCGACTTCCCCCACGGACCAGATCAATGTTGCAAAAATCAGCGCGGCATACAGCCACAGGGCCTCCTGCCGCCGCCGCCAGAGCAGCACGGCAGTGGCCAGCAGGACCAGCCCGCACAGCACATAAAAGCGGGACCCGCCCAGAAAAGCGAGCCATACGCCGCCCCCGGTTAGAAACAGGCCCAGCACTGCCACAAGGACAGTCGTAATCAGCAACGGCACACTGGGCCGGGAAGATGGTGGCGTCATTCAGGTCAACCAATTGTTGTCAGAAATCATAGAGAAGGAACATGAACGTATAAGATAAATTCATTTTTTTCCAGAAAAATTCTGACGCTGCGATATTTCCATCAGAAATTAAGAAGAAAAATTAATTCTTACTACGCAAACTAGGACCTTTATCCTTTTAAAATGAAGAATAAATTTTCATACACCTGGATAAATAGAGGGAGTTCTGAAAAATTTTACAGATTTTTCTTTTTTTCACATCAAGAATGCTGGAGTAGACACTGAGAACCTGCCTGTTCTTTGAACTTTCACACTCCCATGACGTTACAAAAAGACTGAACCTTTGTTTTGCACAGTGTGCGCTCTTCTTTTACTGCCACGCACTCACAAACGCGGTATCACGCTTAAAGTTCAAGACTCTCACCACGTATTACGTCCTGTTCTTCGCCATCTCTTACAAAACTTTACCTCTTCAGTTTTGACACGAACGGTTTCACATCATGACGCCACACTCTACCCTGCCATTCGCCAGAACACAGGGTCTGGTCACCCGCCTTTTCCGTACACTCGCACTGGGAGTGACAGCCTTGTCCGCTATTGGTCCATCTCTGGCGCATGCAGCTTCATCCGCGCAGTTTGAAGCCGAGCCCTTCGGCACACTGGCGGACGGCAGGAAGGTCAGCCGTTACATGCTGCATAATAAAGCAGGCATGAGCGTGCAGTTTCTGTCCTATGGCGGGGTGATTACAGCCATTTCCACACCGGATAAAAGCGGAAAGCTGGCCAATGTGGTTCTCGGCTTTCCCACTCTGGAAGGCTACACGCGGGACAGTGCTCAGGGTGGTCTGTTTTTTGGGGCACTGGTGGGCCGCTATGCCAACCGCATTGCGAATGCAACGTTTGATCTGGATGGCACGACCTACCACATCCCCGCCACAGAGCCACCGAACACGCTGCATGGCGGAGTGAATGGGTTTGATAAAAAATTATGGTCTGTCAAACAACTTTCTGATCTGACTAACGCAGCCGGTGCAGAACTCACACTTGTCAGCCCCGATGGGGATGAAGGCTTTCCCGGCACACTAACCGTGCGTGTGTCCTACATTCTGGACGACGACAACCGGCTGAGCATCCGCTACCGCGCCAGCACGGACCGCCCCACCATTTTGAACCTGACCAACCACAGCTATTTTAACCTGGGCGGCGAAGGCTCCGGCACGGTGGAAAACCATGTTCTAAGCCTGAACGCAGACCATTACACTCCCACGGATGATGCCTCCATCCCCACAGGGGACATTGCCAAAGTTGAGAACACACCGCTGGATTTCCGCACGCCGCACCGCATTGGTGAGCGCCTGCGCAGCACATTCGGGCAAATGCGCCACGCTCGGGGCTATGATCATAACTGGGTTCTTAACGCGCCAACCGGCCCTGCCCCGCGTCTGGCCGCCACGCTGACTAACCCTGCATCAGGCCGCACCCTGTCAGTTTTCACCACGCAGCCCGGCCTTCAGGTTTATACCGGCAACAGTCTGGATGGCCGCTACGCCGGACCTTCCGGCCAGACCTACCGCCAGACAGACGGCATTGCGCTGGAAACCCAGTTTTTCCCGGACTCACCGCACCACCAGAACTTCCCTTCCACCGTGCTCAGACCAGGGGAAGAGTTTGACCACACCACAATTTTCGCGTTTGGAGTTGAACCGTAAAAGCTTTTTTGAGCCGCAGAAAACTTCAGCC
>NZ_CALLXM010000062.1 GCF_937875265.1 uncultured Acetobacter sp.
GGTAGCGTCGGATAATGCTTTCCGTGCTGTTGGGGTAGGTCTGGTGGGCAAGGTCAGCCGGAGGGTCCCCGTGCACGACCAGAAGTTCTGTAAGCCCCGGCAATGCACTGCCGGGCAAGGGCGCGCTGGGAGCGATATCAATAGCGCGCACATGCGGGATGACATTCCCAAATTGCGGAATGGTCAGGGCTGCGGCATCCCAGCTGCGCAGCGGGAAGCGCATCAGATCCGGGATGTTCAGTGTGTCCGCTGCGGGGAACAGTGTTTTAACACTCATCACATCCTGCGCGAGAGCCTCCTCGCTGCGCGGGATTAGTTCAACGGAGAGGCGGGAGAGGCTCATTCTGACTGTCCCGTGACGAGCAGGCGGGCTGCGGTCAGCGTGTTTTTCAGCAGGCAGGCGATGGTCATGGGGCCAACACCGCCCGGAACCGGTGTGATGCGGCCTGCGACTTTTACGGCTTCATCAAACACCACATCTCCGACCAGACGGGTCTTGCCTGTTTCAGTGGTGACGCGGGTAATGCCAACGTCAATGACGGTCGCACCGGGTTTGATCCAGTCACCCCGCACCAGTTCCCGGCAGCCTGTGGCGACAACCAGAATATCGCCCTGCCGTGTCAGCGCCGCAGTGTCCTGCGTGTGAATATGCGCGATGGAGACCGTGCAGCCTTCTGCCAGAAGCAGGAGGGCAAGCGGTTTGCCTACCAGATTGGAACACCCAATGACCACTGCGTGCTTGCCGCGCATGTCACCCAGCTGGTCACGCAGCAGCAGCAGGCAACCTAGCGGGGTACAGGGAATCAGGCTTGGCAGGCCAATGGCCAGTCGTCCCGCATTGGTTTCCCCCAGACCATCCACGTCTTTTTCCGGCTGAATGGTATTGGTGACCCGGCGGGCATCCAGACCGTTTGGTAGGGGGAGCTGCACCAGAATACCGTGAATTTCAGGGTCTTTATTCAACCGTTCAATCAGGGCAAGCAGTTCATCTTCCGATGTTGTTTCCGGCAGCATATGCATGAAGGAGCGCATGCCGGCATGGTGAGTCTGGATGGCTTTGTTGCGCACATAAACTTCACTGGCCGGGTCATTGCCAACCAGAATGACAGCCAGACCGGGGGTAACGCCATGCTCGTCATGAAACGCGCGCACATCCTCGCGAATCTGCTGCCGGAGGGTGGCGGCAAAGCCTTTGCCGTCGATGAGGGTGGCCTGATGGTCAGACGGAAGGGTGGGGTGTGTGCTCATCGTCACTGCTGCGGTCAATCCGGAAAAAGGCGGTTGGAAGACCTGCCTGCCATACGCAAAAAAACGGATGCAGACAATGGTAGGCCCTGCATGCGGGCTGTGTAGAGGGGGCGGAAAGCTGCCATCTTGCCGAGGCTGGCAGGGCATTGGCTGCATCAGGACAGGTGGGGGTCATCTTTGCGGTAAGGGGAGAGCGTGCGGAGGGCTTCCGCTTCGGCGCGTATGGCCGGTCGTTCTTCTGCCAGAAACGCGGAAACGGCTGAGCGGAGTGATGGATTTTCCAGCCAGTGGGCGGAGTGGGTCAGGCTGGGCACGTAGCCGCGCTGGATTTTGTGCTCGCCCTGCGCGCCAGCTTCTACGCGCTTCAGCCCGTGGGCAATCGCGAAGTCGATGGCGCGGTAATAGCAGAGTTCAAAATGCAGGAAGGGCCAGTCCCCTGTGCAGCCCCAGTTGCGGCCATAAAGCGTATCACCGCCCAGCAGGTTGAGGGCGGCGGCAACGGGTGTTTCTCCGTGGCGTGCTACCATCAGCACTACGCGGTCTCCCAGCCGTTCGGACAGCAGGGGGAAGAACGCGGGTGTGAGGTAGGCGCTGCCCCATTTGCGATCCACGGTGTTGCGATAGAACGTATAGAACGCCTGCCAGTCTGCAGGGGTGATCTCACTGCCGCGTAGAGTATGAAACGTCAGCCCGGCGGCGTTGGCGTCCCGTCTTTCCCGCTTCAGCACCTTGCGTTTGCGGGAGGCGAGGGTCGCCAGAAAATCGTCAAAATTCGTATAGTCGTGATTGTGCCAGTGATACTGCACACCAAGGCGTGGCAACCAGCCGCGCTGGCTCAGCAGATCGCTTTCCTGTTCCGTGCAGAAGGTAACATGCGCGGAAGACAAGCCAGTTTCGCCACAGATCTGGCGGAGGGCATCAGCCAGCACAGCCGCTGTTTCAGGTGGGGCAGAAGGCGCACAGAGCAGGCGCGGGCCGGGTGCGGGTGTAAACGGCACCGCTATCTGGAGTTTGGGGTAATACTGGCCGCCTGCGGCTTCAAAAGCACGTGCCCAGCCCTGATCAAACACATACTCGCCCCAGGAGTTGCCCTTCAGCCAGGCCGGGCAGACAGCAGCAAGTGTGCCATCAGGGGCGTGTAAGGTGACATGCCGGGGCAGCCATCCGGTGCGCTGGCAAACAGAATCACTATCTTCCAGAGCAGAGAGAAAAGCGTGGCTGACAAACGGATTGTCAGCCCCCGCGCAGGCATCCCACGCGGCAGAGTCTATGGCATGAATGCCGTCATGCAGAGCGACAGACCAATCAGACAAGACGTTACTCTCTTCATTCAGTCGATTTCAAACAGGCCTTCAACTTCAACAGGAGCATCCAGCGGCAGGGACGGAACCCCGACGGTGGAGCGGGCATGACGTCCGGCATCACCGAATACTGCAACTGCCAGATCGGACGCGCCATTCATGACAGAGGCGTGCGCGGTGAATTCCGGCGTGCAGGCAATAAAGCCACCCAGACGCACAACGCGCTTGACGCGGCTGAGGTCACCTACAGCGGCTTTCACCTGTGCGACGAGATTGATCATGCTGTAGCGAGCGGCTTCCACTGCGGTGTCCACAGAAACAGCGCCCCCCAGCTTACCGGTGGCAAACAGCTTGCCATCAGCCAGCGGAAGCTGGCCGGAGACAACCAGCAGGTTACCGGTCTGCACGCAGGCTACATAATTGGCCACGGGCGCTGCGGGTGTGGGCAGCGTGATACCAAGATCTTTCAGGCGGGCTTCGGGCGTTGTGCTCATGAGACGCGAGTCCTTTTAAGACAGGGGTTTCCGGCAGATCCGGCTAGCTGACCAGCCGCAGGCTGCCACGTTTGCGGGGAACAGGGTCGCTCTCCTGCGTCGGGAAATCAAGCGGCAGGAGCGGGTCCGGGTCTGTCTGGCTGTCCTGATGCGGGCCATCGGGCAGCTTTTTGTTCAGATAGGCATCGGACAATGCCCGAAATGTGTAGTCCAGCATGGAGGTGGCGTAAGAGGCCACGGGGTCTCCTTCCACCGTGCCGGAGGGGCCGAAGCAGGAATAGGCAAAGCTGCTGACATAGGCATCCAGCGGTGCACCGTATTGCAGGCCAATACTGACGGCCTCACCAAAGCTTTCCATCAGGCCTTTGACCATGGAGCTTTCCCGCGTGGGGGTTAGCGCCAGTTCACCCAACGCACCATCTTCATATTCCCCGGTGCGCAGGAACAGCCGGTGGCCGCCAATGCTGGTTTTTTGCGTAAAGCCACCATGCCGCTGCGGCAGGGCCCGGCGCATGCCGCGCTCCAGCTGGCGCACCAGAGGCTGGGCTCCGGGGTCAGGCCGGGCTGGGAGCCGGTCAATAAAGCCGGTCAGGGCGCGATACATGGCCATATGTGCGTTCGGGCCGGGCAGCGGCAGAACGGTCTCACCAGCCAGAGCGGCAGCCAGAGCCGTTTCTGTTGTGAAGTCACGGGCGTCCAGACGGCTGAGCGTGCTGGCAGCCAGCCGTCCATCAGGCTTGAGGAGTGAGAAGACCGGTGCCAGACCGCAGGCTTCCGCACCAAGAAGCGCATCAACCGGGCCGGAGGTGGAGAAGCCGGTTTCCACAGTGGCCAGAGGCGCATCGGTCGCGACGGCGGCTTCCCGCCACACAGCGCGCAGGGTTTCGCTCAGGCCGGGCAGAACCGTGCGCACAGGCGGCAGCGGAAGGGACTCGGGGCCTGTGCCGGAATGGGCTGTCAGGGTGGCCAGCGTAGCGATGGCGCAGGCGGCAGCCCGACCATCTTCACTGTCATAATCCAGACCGACTCCGGCCAGACAGGCGTCCAGATTGGTCAGCAAAATGTCACCCGCCATGACGGGTGGCGCAGGCTGATCATCCTTCTTTTTAGCTGCCGGTTTGGCGGGTGCTTCTGCGGAGGGTGCCGGGGCAAACAGGTCAGGCAAAGGCAGTTCGCCATTGCGCTGGTCTGCTGTTGTGCGGGCAGCGCTGCGCAGAACGGAGGAAAGCAGGCGTATTGCCGCGACAAAGGTCTCAGCGGCAAAGCCCTCACCCGGAGAAACAAAGGCAGCCAGATTCACTACAAATCCGGGCGGCCGATCAAACTCGCAGGACCATACAGGTTCTGTGGGAGCCGCCTGCCGCATGAGCAGCAGCCACACCAGAGAGCGGGCGGTTGCTTCATCCTGCGTCAGTGCATCCACCCAGCGGGAGGCTATGCGTGCAAGGTCCACGGTCTGTGTGCCGGGCACAAGCTGGGCCAGAGCGGATGCTGTGTCTGCATCCCACTCAGCGGGCAGCGTGACGGAGCGAAGGGGGGCATCCGGGTCTGCTGCGGCCTGTAACGTGCTCATAAGCACGCCGGTCCAATGGCGTCTGGCTCTTGTCATAAGGGGAGCTTACGCCCTTCCCAAAGCCCGGTGGAAGGCGTGCGGATTGCCATTTGCGGTATACAATGCCCGGTATAACGAGGATATGGGGGATAACTTTTTCAGGGTTCGGCTTACCCGGTGGACTATGTGAATATGATCGAGTGGAGTTGATCACGTCCCCTTCCGAAAAATATGGACCGAGAGGCATCTGGAGGCCTATTCTCCCTCTCATGGCAAACTTCGGAACCTGGCTATACACCCGTCGTAAAGGTCGCCTGATTGGCAAAGATGGTGATGGGCGGTGCTATTACGAATCCACAGGCCCAGCCCGGCGTGGCGGCGGTGTGGAGCGGCCTGAGCGCTGGGTGATCTACCTGAAAGGGGAAGATCCCTCTGCTGTCCCACCGGAATGGTGGGGCTGGCTGCATCATACGCTGGATGCACCGATTCCGCAGGAAGAGCGTAAGCCCTGGCAGCTGCCATCCCAGCCCAACCTGACAGGCACCGCGCAGGCGTATCGGCCCTCCGGCAGTTCCTATAAAACTGGCCAGCACCCTCCTGCGACAGGAGATTACGAGTCCTGGTCTCCCGAGGCGTGATCTGAAACGCATTCCCTGCTAAGGGTAGTCTCAGGACAGGGAGTGTACAGGACACATGGCTTCAGTAACGGCAGTAAAGCCCCGGCGTAATTCGATTGAACTGCTGACCGGTGTTCTGGTCCTGGTTCTGCTGGGTCTGATGCTCATCGCCGCTGTGGTGGGCGAGGGGCGCAAGACCGACACAACCGGATACCGACTGCATGCCGATTTCTCACATAGTGATGGGCTGGGTGTCGGCTCCGATGTGCGGCTTGCCGGTATTACCGTTGGGCAGGTGGTCTCGGAACGGGTCAATCCGGCAACCTTTCAGGCAGAAGTTACCTTTACCGTGCGGCCAGACATTAAGCTGCCAACGGATAGTGCTGCCATTATCACCAGTGACAGCCTGCTGGGCGGGAAATACATCGCGCTTTCCCCCGGCGGGAATGACAGCATGATGGCAGCGGATGCCACCATAAGCGAGACTCAGGGCTCTATCAGCTTGGAGCAGTTGCTCAGCAAATTCATTTTCTCGGTGACGGATACGCTGACGCGCGCGAACAAGGATGCCGCAGGAGGCACGCCGCCTGCGGCCGGGGATGCTGGCAAGGCCGATCTTCCGTGAACTGGTCTGCTCTGCTGACTGCCTGAAGGGGACGAAAACCGTATGGAAGGCTCCAACATATGGCCGCAGGAAGATGGTCAGCCCGTCTCCTGTCAGGAAAAGCTGCGCATGCTGGATGAAAACTGGCAGGAAGTGCAGGATATCCTGCGCGATGCGTTTGAGGATGCCGTGCTGATGGGCGTGAGTGAACAGGTGATGCGCGACCGTCTGGCGCATCTGGTCGCGTCTCTTCAGTCTCCGCATCAGGGAAACAAAGCATGAGCACGAAGCACTTGTCTCGTATGGCTGTTCTTGGTGGCCTGATGGCTCTGGCTGGGGGGCGCTGGCTCACACCAAATGCGCAGGCTGTTGGCACACCTCTGGCGCCGCCCGCCATGTATGGCCCTGGCGTCTGGCAGGGCAAAGGCACGGCCGTGGTACGGGTGCTGGACCGGCTGGACGTGCATGTGGAAGTGATTTCGGTCCCGACGGGAACCACCGCTCATTACAAGAGTTTGGATATTACCGCAGGCCGGTGTCTGGAGCGGCCTAAAACGCTGTCTCCCGATGCCGCAGGCTGGCTCGAGCTACATGATACCCACCCCGATGGGGCGATATTCAAAGGCTGGATGCTGGCGGCGGAGCCGGGGCTCGGTGTGTTTGAAAGCGCGGTTTATGACGTGCGGATGGTACGATGTGAGGGGGTAGATGTTGCCCCCATGGCCCCAGCTCTCCCTGTACCTGCTGTTCCGGTTCTGGCGCCATCAGGGTCTGATCAGCCTGCGGACGCAGTACCCGGTGTTGTGGGAAGTCATCCGTCTACCGGTTCTGGCGCGCCTTCTGCGGGAGATGCCCCCCCCGCATCTCCTGAATCTGGTGGTGAATATTAAGGCAACCGGGCCGGGTCCTTATAAT
Source organism: uncultured Acetobacter sp. (assembly GCF_937875265.1). Lineage (GTDB taxonomy): Bacteria > Pseudomonadota > Alphaproteobacteria > Acetobacterales > Acetobacteraceae > Acetobacter. The sequence goes on from NZ_CALLXM010000062.1 coordinate 6,732, forward strand.
GTGCGGTCTGTCTTGCCGTTCAGGGGAGTTGTGGAGCCAGTCAGGCTTAGGCATCGTCTAGCCTAATGACCGGGTCAGGATAGGTTTCGGCTGATCCGGTGTGTTGCAAAATAAAATGAGGTGCACGTGGTCCGTTCTTCTTCCAGCCAAGAATTTCGCCTTCAGGTTCCCTCTCTGGATCAGGCGGCGTTCTTATTAGACTTTGATGGAACGCTGGTTGATATCGCCCCTACCCCAGATTCTGTTGTCGTGCCCGATGGATTGCTGGAAACCCTGCGCAACCTGCGTGCGGCCTGTGGCGATGCACTGGCTATTATTTCCGGCAGGTCAATTGACCAGATTGATCATTTCCTGGGGGATGTCCCGTTCGCTGTTGCTGGTGAACACGGTATTGCCGTGCGGCACCGCCCCGGCGGCCCTATTGAGCGGGCTGCTCTTCCGCAGGTGCCTCAGGCATGGTTTGACGAGGCGCGTAACCTTGTGGCGGCGTGGCCTGGTGCCCGGCTGGAACATAAGCCGGGTGGCTTTGTTTTGCATTATCGTGCTGTGCCGGAAGCCGGAGAGGCTTTGCGGAAGGCGGCTGAGAACTGGGTGAAAGACACCAAAGGAATTTTTGAAGTTCAGACGGCAAAAATGGCTTGGGAAATCCGGCCTGCCGGTGTGGACAAAGGCTATGCCGTTAGCCTTCTGATGGAATCCGTGCCCTTCGCAGGGCGGAAGCCGATTTTTGTGGGTGATGACGTAACGGACGAGGACGGAATGGCCACGGCTGTGCGCCTCGGAGGTCTTGGCCTGCGTATTCCAGCGGACTTCCCTAATCCGACAGCATTTCGAAACTGGCTGGCATCGTTGGTTGAGGGGGGAAACTGAACCATGGGGCGCTTAGTTGTTGTTTCTAATCGGGTACCCGCAACGCGGGACCGATTACAGCCGGCTGGTGGGCTGGCCGTAGCTTTACGTGCGGCAATGACGGAGGGACGCTGTCTTTGGTTTGGTTGGTCCGGCCAGCAGATTGCGGAAAGTAACGTGCATGACCGGGAGGTCAGCCTCGATAAAGTGGAGAATGTTACTTACGCCACCATCGACCTGACGCATGCGGAATATGATGGATTTTACCAGAAATATTCCAACGGTATCTTGTGGCCGCTCTGCCATTACCGTGCGGGCCTCATGGATTACAGCCGGAAAGACAAGACAGTCTATCAGGATGTTAATAAGCTTTTTGCCCAAAAATTACTGCCGCTTTTGCAGCCGGGTGACCAGATCTGGATTCATGATTATCATCTGTTCCCGTTAGGGCAGGCGTTACGGGACCTGGGTGTAACGGCCCCTATCGGGTTCTTCCTGCATATTCCATTCCCGCCGTGGAGTCTGATGCGCGCTCTGCCGGAAGCAGACAGTCTGTTACGATCCATGCAGGCCTATGATGTGATCGGGTTGCAGACTGAGGACGATGCCCGGAACATGAATGACGGGTTCTCCATTGTAGGCGTCAAGGCAAAAGCCGAAGTCTTCCCGATCGGGATTGATCCGGACAGCTTTGCTAAGCAGGCTGAAGATGGGTTGAGTAACCCCGAAGTCCAGCGCCTGAAGGAAAGTCTTCAGGGCAAGCCGTTTATTATCGGCGTGGACCGGCTGGATTACTCCAAAGGGCTGCCTGAGCGGTTCCGGGGGTACGAAACCTTTCTGGCCCGTTATCCCGAGCATCGGGGGAAAGTGGTGTACCTTCAGGTAACACCGGTTTCTCGTGGCAACGTGCCGGAATATCGTGCCTTGCGGCGGGAGCTGGACGAAGCTGCCGGACGGATTAACGGCACATATGGGGATTTTGACTGGACACCCATTCGGTATCTGACGCATCCGGTGGCACGCTCACTCCTTGCCAGCTTCTACCGGCTGGCCGATGCAGCACTTATCACTCCTTTGAGGGACGGTATGAACCTTGTGGCCAAGGAGTATGTTGCCGCACAGGATAAGGCTGATCCGGGCGTGCTGATTTTGTCCCATTTTGCCGGGGCCGCGCCGGAGATGGAGGATGCCCTTATGGTTAATCCGCACGACGCAGATGCTATTGCCGATGCCCTGCATAAAGCCCTGACCATGCCAGCTGAAGAACGGCGCACCCGGTGGGAAAAGCTGGAGCCGGATGTGTGGCGGGTAACGGCAGTAACATGGGCACGCGATTTTATCACAGCACTCAGTAAGGCACGTCCAGCGTGAAATCCGCACTTGCTCTCAGGAAAATGGGTCTTTTTCTCGCACTCGCCGGTGTGCTGGCGTTGAGTGTTGCGTGGTGGGTAGAACATGTTCTGCACATCATGCCCTGTGAGTTATGTCTGGTTGAACGCTGGCCCTGGCGGGTGCTAATTATTATTGGTTTGGTGGATGTCTTGCTGCCCGGAGCGGCAGGGGGGCCTCTGCTGTGGTTGTGTGTTCCAACTCTGCTGGCATCTGTTGGTCTGGCATTTTGCCATGCTGGAGTAGAATGGGGCTGGTGGCCCAGTCCTTTGCCTGGGTGCCTTGCTCCTCATATTACAGGCACGACTATGGCTGAACGTCTGGCGTCCATGCCGCTTCTGCCATCCAAACCCTGTGATGCTCCTACTTATCTGGTCCCGGGGTTGCCTTTATCCATGTCTGTCATGGGGGGGCTTTATGCGGCCAGCGTGCTGTGGGTGTTTGGTGTCTGGCGCTATCGGATCAGCCGCTCATCACGCAGAATATTCTATTAAGACTGCCAGAAATCACATGCCGGTTGAGGTAAAACTCAGGCGGCGTCTTGTGGGCGTTACTCAAGGTTTTCTGTTCCCTGTAAGCCATCCTGTGATAGAATTTTGACATGTGATACGGGGCTTGTTGTCGAGCGTCGTCTAAATATATAGTCAGAATCTAATGGAAAGCTCTGGGAAATTTCAATGACGGCATATGATAAAAATAAGAAGCTGGACTGGAGTGTATTTGATTGCGGCTGGTATAAAGAGAAATATAAAGACGTTCTCAGCTTCCTTCATATTAAGACGGATGAGGCTGTTCATGAATTTTATAAGAACAAGGGTGTCAGCCTTAAGCACTCCCCTAATCCGTATTTTGATGAAGACTGGTATCTGAGCAAATATTCCGATGCAGCCGAACAGGTCAGCCTGGGTGAATTTCAGTCCGGATTTGAGCATTACTGCCAGAAAGGTTTTGCCTCTCATAACCCGCACTGGCTGTTTGATGAACAGTATTACCTAAAGAAGCAGCCTGATGTTTCTGACGTCAGTCTGGCAGAAATGGGTTTGAGAAACGGGTATGATCATTACCTGAATATTGGTGATTATCAGTATAGCAGCGGGTCATGGTTTTTTGATCCCAATGCTTATCTTAAGGGCGGTCAGGCCACGACAACCGAGCTGGGGCCGTATGCCCAGTGTGTGCGGGCCACGGCTCCAGTAACCGGTTATGGGCATAGACTCTCCTGGTATTTTGACCCGGAGTGGTATCTGGAAACCTATCCAGAAGTGCGCAAGGAGCTCGATGCAAAAGAGTGGACATCTGCTTTGCATCATTACCTTGCCAATAAAACACCGGGAATTTTCAATCCTGATCCATTTTTTTCAGAAGAATTTTACGGCAGCGTCAATAACGATGTATCCGGAGCCGTTGAAAGCGGAAATTTCCGAAATTTCTTCGAGCATTTTCTGAAATATGGCGTGCATGAATTGCGTAAGCCGCTTTCCACGGTGGATCTGGAGGGGTATTACCGAAACCCGGCAGTGCAGCAGGAAGTCAGCCGGGGGGATTACCCGGATGCATTTGCTCACTACATTGCCCATGATGGACGGGTAGAAGATGATGCCGCCTTCCAGAAGGAAAGTGAGCACATCTCCAAAAAAATCTACCACGAAATGTGCCGTATCAGGATGCCGCTTCTGTTAAATCAGGAGCTGGATTTTACGTACGAATATCCTGATTTCACCGTCATTATTATTGTCCATAACCATTTTTCTATGACCCTGAGCGCGCTGGCTTCGTTGCGCGCCAATTATAATGGCCCCATGCAGGTCATTCTGGTGGATTCTGGATCAACAGATGGCGTGCGTAGCATTGAGCAGCATGTGCGTGGCCTGGAGGTTATCCGCTTTCCTGGGAATGTCGGGTTTCTGTTGGGCTGCAACGCTGCGCTTGAAAAAGTACGTGGGCCGTTCACGCTGTATTTGAATAATGACCTGGAACTCATACCCGGTGCTATGGGGAACGCTCTGGCGCGCCTGCGTAGCGAACCCAAAACGGGGGCGGTGGGTGCCAAGCTGGTTCGTACTAATGGCATGTTGCAGGAGGCCGGAAGCATTGTCTGGCGTGATGGGTCTGTGTGTGGATACCTGCGCGATAAACGGCCCGATGTTCCTGAAGCCAACTTTGTCCGCTCGGTTGATTTCTGTTCCGGCGCGTTTCTGCTGGTCAGGACAGATCTGCTCAAGCAACTTGGTGGGTTTGATACCGATTATGCTCCGGCTTATTTTGAGGAAACGGACCTGTGCATCCGGATTCATGAAGCCGGATTTGATGTGGTGTATGACCCCTCCATCGTAATCATTCACTATGAATATGGAACGTCCGGCTTTATCAGCGGTGCGTCCATGATTGCACGTAATCAGGACATCTTCCGCAAAAAACACGGGGCCTATCTGCGGCAGAAAAACCTGTTCCACGAGCGTCTGCTGGTAAGGGCACGGTCTTCTGCAACGCGGCAGAAACGTATTTTGTTTATAGAAGACCGTTTGCCGTACCGCTTCCTTGGGTCAGGGTTTACCCGGTCTAATGATGTGATCCGGAGCATGATTGATCTGGGGTATCATGTGACCGTGTATCCGGTTTATCGCCCGACTGAGCCGATGGAAGATATCTGTAGTTCTTTCCCTGACCGGGCTGAAGTCATCTGGGATCGGGAACTGCCGGAACTGGAAGAGTTCATCAAATCCCGTTCCGGATACTATGATCTTGTCTGGATTGCCCGCACCCATAATGCAGACCGACTGGCTCCTGTGCTGATGCAGTGTGCGGATGCCATTTCGTCACACGCGGTGATTATTGACACCGAGGCTGTGGCGGCTCCGCGTGAGCACCAGAAACGTGTTCTGCGTGGTGAAACTGCTATTGAGCAATCCGTGGAAGAGATGCTCACGCATGAATTCCGTCACCTGTTCATGGCCGAGAAAATTGTTGCTGTGAACAAGAAGGATGCAAAAATCCTGACAGAGCATGGCTTCCCGAATGTTGGTGTTCTGGGGCACATGCAAAAGGTCCTTCCTTATTCTCCGGGATGGGATGCACGGCGGGATATCCTGTTCCTCGGGGCGATGCATGACATTGACTCACCCAACGTCGACTCTCTGGCCTGGTTCAGTGGGCAAGTGCTGCCTCTCCTTGAGGGGCGTCTTCCAGAAGATGTCAAGTTTACGGTTTGTGGCTATATCAACCCTAAAGTAGATCTGACACCTCTGGCCAAAAACCCACGCGTCAATCTGCTGGGCCGTGTGCCTGAGGTTGGGCCTGTGTATGACAGGCATCGGGTTTTTGTGGCTCCCACACGCTTTGCCGCGGGCATTCCGTATAAAATTCATGAAGCCGCAGCACATGGTCTTCCCATCGTGGCGTCGTCCATTCTGTGTGAGCAGGTTGGCTGGACGCCGGGTGAAGATATGCTGAGCGTCAGCACGACAGATCCGCAGGCGTTTGCGGACGCTGTTGTCCGGCTTTATGAAGATAAAGAGCTATGGGAAAGCATGCGGGAGCATGAACTCGCGCGGATGCGCGAAGATCACTCTCGTGAGGTATATCTTAAACATCTCAAGGCTCTTCTCGATTTTTCATAAGAGATGGCCTGAATAACCAACACATGAGGGCTGGTGAGGGTTTTGATGCCAGAATGCGACTGCATTACAGCACAAAAAACTCACCAGACCGCATTTGAGCAAAGTGTTCCTGAAGACGTCCGCAGGAAAAATTCGATTTTATAAGAGAGTTTCGTGTGCCGGAGCTTCGGGCATAATTTTCTGCGTCAGTTCAAGCAGGCGGCCGCAGGCTTTTTGGCCGAGGTTGCGCACTTCGTCATAGGAAAACCAGCGCGCTTCAAGTGCGTCGTCCCCAGCCTGTGGCATGGTTGTGTGGGGCGCGGTCTCTTCACACAAAACAGCAATAATCACGTAATGGAAGGCCAGTGTCCCATCCGGGTTATGATGGAGGCTATCAAAGACATCGACGGTCTTCAGGGCATGCGCTTTCAGGCCTGTTTCTTCCCGTAACTCCCGCTCGGCAGCCTGAAAAAGCGTTTCACCAGCTTCAACCCGTCCGCCGGGAAACCCCCACAGGCCAGCGTCCGGCGCATTGGCGCGTCGTACTAAAAGAATATTCTGGCTGTGCCGGACAAGAGCCAGAACGCCAACGCGCGGCATGAAGGTGGGTGTTACAAAAGTCATGACAAGAAAATGCAGAGACTTTCCGGGAGTGGTCAAGTTTTACAGAGGCCATGCGCATACAAAGAGTGCGTGCCTCCCAGTAGAAACATGCCCGCTTTTCGCATGCAGAATGCAACATTTATGGCCCGAGGCGTTTAATTTGTATGAACTTTGCTGGACAGGCCCGGAAAACTGGTCTGGTTAGGCAGAGAGATCTTTTTGAAGCTGAGGATAGATGATGACGGCAGAAACCCTTTCCATTCCGGGGCTGGCCAAGCCCGCCTCCCGTATTGCTCTGGGTACATGGGCCATTGGGGGTGCCATGTGGGGTGGCCCGGATGATGCCAATGCAGCCCGAACCATCGATCAGGCGCTCGATCTGGGCATTAACGTCATTGATACCGCACCTGTTTATGGCTTCGGGCATTCTGAAGAGGTGATTGGCCGTGCGCTGGAAGGCAAGCGGGATAAAGTTATCCTGGCGACCAAAGTGGCGCTGAACTGGCAGGACGGCAAAGTCTTCCGTGATAGCCGCCCGGCACGCATTGCGCAGGAGATTGAAGACTCTCTCCGTCGCCTGCGGACGGACCATATCGACCTGTATCAGGTGCATTGGCCGGACTCCAAAACACCAATGGAAGAAACCGCGCGTGCACTGGAAAAGCTGGTTAAGGACGGGAAGGTGCACGCGTTGGGTGTGAGTAATTTCTCGCCTGCGCAAATGGACGAGTTCCGTAAATTTGCACCGCTTGCCACCATTCAGCCGCCATACAACCTGTTTGAGCGCGATATTGAACAGGATGTTCTGCCATACGCCATCAAGAATAATCTGGCCGTGCTGGCTTACGGGCCTCTGTGCCGTGGGCTGCTGTCTGGCCGTATGACGGCGGACCGCAAGTTTGAAGGGGATGACCTGCGTAAAAGCGACCCCAAATTCCAGCAGCCGCGCTTCGGGCAGTATCTGAAGGCCGTGGAAGACCTGAAGGCTATCGCTGAAAAGCATGACAAGAGCATGCTGGCTCTTGCTATCCGCTGGGTGCTGGACCGTGGGCCGACTATTGCTCTGTGGGGGGCCAGAAAGCCGGAACAAATCAGCGGTGTGGATGAAGCTTTCGGTTGGAAACTGGATGATGCGGACATGAAGGCGATTGATGCCATTCTGACCCGCGATATTTCTGACCCGGTCGGGCCGGAGTTTATGGCGCCATCACTCAGAAACTGAAGCAGGAATAAAGACCTGTAGTGACCGCAGGGCAGGCGGTCGGGGTGAAGCGTTGACGAGCAGCCGCGTTTTTTCGCAAGCTGAACCCCCATGAAAGACCCGCACGCCCTTACTGACCGGCCTGCACAGCAGGCGATAGTCTGCCAGTTTCCGCTTCAGCAGGTGCTGAGTCGGGCTCAGGCAGCGGAGTATCTGGGCGTGCCGGCAAGTCGGCTACGAGCACTGGCATTGCTGGGAGTTGGGCCGGATAGGGTTCGGCAGTCCGGTCGTGTGGCTCAGTTTCGTAAAGATGATCTGGACCAGTATAGCGCAGACCTGTTCAGTCGGGCAGGTCTGTCGGCTGAGGCCCTGCAACGGTATCGGAGCGTAAGAGCAGCAAGCAGCTATGCCGGGCAGGATGCCTTTATGGATATGGCAAGCCGGGATGAACTCTCTCAGGCCTGCGCCTATGTTGGGGGCAGGGTCGTCATTGTGCTGGGGCTGGTCGTCATTGTGTTGTCTCACACCCCCCTGTCCCGCATCTTGTTTCCCATGCGGTAAAGCTTGCAGGGCGCAGGCCAGCGCACCATGTTGAAAACCATGGCTACACGTACCGCTCCCGATTCTGCGCCTCGTTCTTCCTCTGCTTCGGCAGCTCCGCGCGGTAAGAAGCGCGGCACGCTGAGTGAGCGTGCGGCAAGCCTGCCTGCTGTAACATTTGAGCCAGACCGTCAGGCTGCCCGCCCTAAAGTGCGGCGGATGGAAGTGGTCTCGGAATATGAACCGGCAGGCGACCAGCCTCAGGCCATTGCTGACCTTTTAAGAGGTATTGAGGCTAATGAGCGGGATCAGGTTCTGCTGGGTGTTACGGGCTCGGGCAAAACCTTCACCATGGCTAAGGTGATTGAAGCAACCCAGAAGCCGACCCTTATTCTGGCTCCGAACAAGACACTGGCCGCGCAGCTTTATGGGGAAATGAAGCAGTTTTTCCCCAATAACGCTGTAGAGTATTTTGTAAGTTACTATGATTATTATCAGCCGGAAGCTTACGTGCCCCGTTCTGATACCTATATTGAAAAAGACAGCCAGATTAACGAGCAGATTGACCGGATGCGCCATGCGGCCACGCAGGCGTTGCTGGAACGGAACGATGTCATTATCGTGGCGTCCGTGTCCTGCATCTACGGTATTGGTTCGGTCGAAACCTATTCCCGCATGGTCGTAAAGCTGGAGCTGGGCGGCGAGATTGACCGGGACCGGCTGGTGCGGGGGCTGGTGGAGCTGCAATATCGCCGGAACGACGCTGCCTTTACTCGTGGCACCTTTCGTGTGCGGGGTGAAACGGTGGATGTTTTCCCTGTGCAGAATGAAGACCGTGCCTGGCGTGTGTCTCTGTTTGGTGATGAGATTGATGGCATTATCGAATTCGATCCGCTGACAGGCGAAAAGACGGCTGATCTTCAGGAAGTTACCATTTACGCCAACAGCCATTATGTCACGCCGCGCCCGACACTGAATCAGGCTGGTGTTGGCATCAAGCAGGAACTGCGTCAGCAGCTGGACAAGTTCACTAAAGAAGGCAAGCTGCTGGAAGCTGAGCGTCTGGACCAGCGCACAACGTTTGATCTGGAAATGATTGAAACGACAGGTGTGTGCAAAGGTATTGAAAACTACTCACGCTATTTGTCAGGCCGCAAACCGGGCGACCCGCCGCCGACCCTGTTTGAGTATCTGCCGGAAGATGCGCTGCTGATTGTTGATGAAAGCCACGTGACTGTCCCGCAGATTGGCGGCATGGAGCGCGGGGATAATGCCCGTAAATCTATTCTGGCGGAGTTCGGTTTCCGTTTGCCGTCCTGTCTGGATAATCGCCCGCTGAATTTTGCTGAGTGGGACAAGTTCCGGCCGCAAAGCCTGTTTGTCAGCGCCACGCCGGGGCCATGGGAAATGGAGCGTACAGGCGGTGTTTTTGCCGAACAGGTGATCCGCCCTACCGGGCTGATTGACCCGGTAACGGATATTCGCCCCGTGGAACATCAGGTGGATGATCTGCTGGCGGAATGCAGGCTGACTGTGGCCAAAGGTGGCCGTGTGTTGGTGACAACGTTGACCAAACGCATGGCGGAAGATCTGACGGATTATCTGCACGAAGCCGGAATTCGGGTGCGATATCTGCATTCTGATGTGGATACGCTGGAACGCATTGAAATTATCCGCGACCTGCGGATTGGCGGGTTTGATGTGCTGATTGGCATCAACCTGCTGCGTGAGGGGCTGGATATTCCTGAATGTTCGCTTGTGGCCATTCTGGATGCGGATAAGGAAGGCTTCCTGCGGTCCCGTACTTCACTTATTCAGACCATTGGCCGCGCTGCCCGTAACGTTGAGGGGCGTGTGCTGCTATATGCCGATAAAATGACGGGGTCCCTGCAATACGCAGTGGAAGAAACTGCTCGCAGGCGTGAAAAGCAGATGGCGTGGAATGAAGCCCACGGCATTACGCCGCAGAGTGTACGCAAGAACATCGGAGCGATTGTTTCCTCCGTGTTTGAGCAGGATTACGTCACTGTGGCCCCGGATGAAGATACGGGCGTGGCGGAATTTGTCGGGCAGGATCTGGATACAGCTATTGCGGGTCTGGAAAAGCGGATGCGTGAAGCTGCGGCAGATCTGGAATTTGAAACAGCGGGCCGCCTGCGTGATGAAATCAAGCGGTTGGAAGCGTTGCAGCTGGGGCTGGCGGCTCCGTCTGGAGGGGCGTCCTCAGCGGGGCAGAAGCCTTCCCCGCGTCGGAAGTCTAAAAAGGAGCAGGTGCCACGCCCGCTCGGGCCGGGCGGCGGCGGGTATGAGCCTAAACCCAAACGGGGCCGCAGCCGCGGCAAAGCGTGAGGCCCTGTCTCTTATACACATCTGACGCTGCCGACGATACTCCTTGTGTAGATC
>NZ_CALLXM010000063.1 GCF_937875265.1 uncultured Acetobacter sp.
GATCACCGACCACCCGTCAACACCATCCATCATAAAAAGTTCAAAAAACTTCGTCTTAATTTTTGGAACCAACGCAAACCCCAGTCTACCGCCAGTTTTTAAGGGCGTAACTGATTTCCTGCCCGACCGAATCTCCCCCCATCAGGCGTAGAATCGTTTTTGAGAAGGAACTTCCGGGAGAAAGACTGCTGACAGGCATGCCCCCCTTACAAACACAAAACCCCCGGTATCAGAGACACCGGGGGTTTTAAGGCAGTCTGCCTTAAACAAAGGCTTAGCTGTGCTGCGTCGCCTGGGGCGTGGGTTTATTGGCTTCGGGATATGTCGTCTCCCAACCGCCGCCCAACGCATTATAGAGACGTACCAGATTATCCGAGATGACGGCCGTGCTGTCTGCCAGCTGCGTCTGAGACGTTAGCAGGCGTCGCTCTGTATCAAGCACCTGAAGGAAGCTTTGCATGCCATGACGATACTGCTCCTGCGCCAGTTGCCATGATCGCTGGTCAGCCACCACTTGTGCCTTCAGGCTGAGGTTACGCTTCTGTTCAGCTTCATACGCTGTCAACGCATTATCAACCTCACTCCATGCCTTAAGCACAGTTTTACGATACCGGAGCGCCGCTGTTTTCTGAGAAGCCTTCTTCATTTCCAGCTGACCGGTCAGACGCCCACCCTGAAAGATTGGCAGTGAAATGGATGGCCCGACATTCCATGTACGTGCACTCCAGAACCCGAGGTCCCGGAACGAGAAGGACTGGAAGCCAAAGCCGGCATCAATGGTTACCTTGGGATAGAAATCTGCTTCTGCCTGACCGACCTCTGCTGTGGCCGCATGCAGTTCAGCATCAGCCTCGCGAATATCAGGGCGCCTGCGCGCAAGCTCAGAAGGCAGACCAACCGGCACCGCCGCCGGGACCAGAGGCGTGGCCGCCGTTTGCGTCAGTTCCGCATTCAGGCCACCGGGCGGCGCTCCCATCAATAGATTGATGGCGTTGATCTGCATGGCAATCCGCTGCTCATACTGCGGAATACTGGAATTAGTGCTTTCCACCTGAGAGCGGGCACTTTCCACATCCAGCTCACTCACCAGCCCACTCTTATAGCGAGCGCTGCTGAGTTGAAGCATCTGGGACGCAGCATCTCGGTTGGCAATGGTAATACGCAGCTGCTCTTGCAGGCCACGCAATTCCATATAATCCCGCGCCAATTCGGCCTGCCGTGCGATCAGGATACCGCGTCGCTCTTCCATAGACGCTGTCAGGTAAGCTTTAGCGGCTTCATACTGCCGACGCACACGCCCCCAGAGATCAACCTCCCAGCTAGCCTGAAGACCGTCCTGCCACTGGTTAAGCAGAGGGATGGAAACATTGGAAGACTGAGAGGAAAGAAGCGCGCCCATACCTTCCGGCGCGTTCTGGCCAATGCGCTCCACAACGCGGCTCAGCTGCTTGCTACTATATTGTGCACGCTTATAAGAACCAGATGCCGCTAAATCTGGGAATCGTTCAGCGCCTGCTATCAACAACTGCCCACGGCTAACCGCCAGCTGTTCCGTAGCCTGAAGGACATCCAGATTTTCAGATGGCAGTCGTTTTTCAAGAGATGTCAGTTCCGGGTCCTGGAAAATGGACCACCATTCCGGGTCTGGTGCCTCAGTGCTGGGCACACTCAGAACGCGGGATGCTCCTTCCAGTTTGGCATGCTGCCATTCTGCTGGAGTCCATGTGGCTGGCTTTCTGTAATCCGGGCCCACCATGCACCCACCCAGCGCTAAAGCCAGAACTACGGTGCCTGCCCCCGACACATACCGTTTCGCCACCTGTATCGCTCCTAACGAAAGTCCGTATTCTTACTACCCGGTTCTTGCACTGACCGACCGGTTCGGTCAGCATGCCAAACTATCGTTTTTCAATGTTGCGTCAATCATCATACTTGGGAATAACACAACACAATGTCCCCTCCCCCTTCCAAGCCCCCAATGATGACACACCTCTGCACAGGGGAATCTGAAGCCAAACGCCAGCAGATTCTGACCGGGGCTAAAGCCATTTTTGCAGCACATGGCTTTGAAGGGGCCAGTATGTCCGCCATTGCGCGCGAGGCAGGCGTTTCCAAAGGCACGCTCTACAATTACTTTGCCAACAAGTGCGATTTGTTCGCGGCCTTCGTAGAAAAAAACTGCCGCGAAAAACTACAGGTTCTGGCCCCGGTGCAGAAGCTAAGCCTGTCTCCGGAAAAAACGCTTACGGCTCTTGCCCGTGAGATTGTGAGACTGATCATCTCACCTGAAAGCCTGATGCTCTATCGGATTATTGTCTCCGAAGCGCCGCACTTCCCGCATCTGGCCACAACTTTCTGGCAGAGTGGCCCGAAAATGGCGATTGGAACCCTCTCTGGCTGGATTGAAGGCCAGGTTGAGCTGGGAACACTGGACGTGGACGACCCCGTTTTTGCAGCAGAGCAGTTCTTTTCACTCTGTCAGACACGCATTGCGCACCGTAAGCGCTTCAATATGCCGTTTGAAAATGAAGCTGAAGACGAAGAAAAAGTGATTCACGCCGCAGTGCGCGTGTTTCTGGCGGCTTATGGCGTTAAAACGCCGCCCCCATCTTCGGCACCCTGACGCATTTTTCTTTTCAAAAACAAAAAAGCCTGTGTGCTCAGGTTAAGAGCACACAGGCTTTAATCTCGGAGCCCCAGATATCCGGGGCGTGAGGAAGTCGTTTTAGTTCAGAGCCTCGGTCAAAGCAGGCACGATCTCGAACAGATCCCCCACAATGCCGTAATCGGCGACCTGAAAGATCGGGGCTTCCGGGTCTTTGTTCACGGCCACAATGACGCGGCTATCTTTCATACCAGCAAGATGCTGGATGGCTCCGGAGATCCCGAAGGCCAGATAGAGTTCCGGTGCAACGATCTTGCCGGTTTGCCCAACCTGGAATTCGTTCGGCACAAAGCCCGAATCTACAGCCGCACGGGACGCGCCAATAGCGGCACCCAGCTTGTCAGCAAGCGGTTCCAGAATATGGAACTTCTCTTCGCTCTGAAGACCGCGCCCACCAGAAACCACTACGCGAGCGGATTCCAGCTCCGGACGTTCAGAATCGGACAGATGAACTGCCACGAATTCAGAAACGTTCAGGTTAGCAGCCGGAGCAACCGTTTCAATGGAAGCTGACCCGCCTTCTGCCGGAGCAGCATCAAACGCAGAGCCACGCACCGTCAGAACTTTTTTGGCATCGGATGACCGCACGGTGGCCAGAGCGTTGCCAGCATAAATCGGGCGCACGAAGGTGTTTGCGTCCACAATGCTGACGACGTCCGGGATCGGCTGCACATCAAGCAGAGCTGCGGCACGGGGCAGCACGTTTTTGCCTACAGCACTAGCCGCAGCAAAAATGTGGTCATAGTTTCCAGCCAGAGAAACAATCAGAGCAGCCAGCGGTTCAGCCAGTTCGTGCGCATACTGCGCATCCGCAGCGTGCAGAACTTTGGTCACGCCGGGAATAGCGGCTGCAACCTGCGCCACAGCGGCATCACCTGCCACCAGCACATGCACATCACCCAGTTGAGAGGCGGCGGTTACGGCAGAAAGGGCAGACTTTCTGATCCGGCCCTCTTCATGATCGAGAAGAACAAGAGCGGTCATGATCAGATCACCTTTGCTTCGTTGCGCAATTTTTCAACCAGCTCACCCACGGAGCCAACCTTTACGCCAGCCTGACGCTGCGGCGGTTCCGCCACAGACACCACGGTAAGGCGACGCGCCATGTCCACGCCAAGCTCTTCAGCCTTCAGCGTTTCCATCGGCTTTTTACGGGCCTTCATGATGTTGGGCAGAGAGGCATAGCGCGGTTCGTTCAGACGCAGATCAGCGGTGACAACTGCTGGCAGAGCCACAGAAATATCTTCTGTGCCGCCATCAATTTCACGGCTGACTTTCACGCGGCCATCAGCCACGTCAACCTTACCGGCAAACGTGCCCTGACCCCAGCCGAGCAGACCTGCCAGCATCTGGCCAGTCGCGTTCATGTCATCATCAATGGCCTGCTTGCCAAGGATGAACAGACCGGGCTGCTCTTTCTCACTGATCGCTTTCAGGACCTTGGCGACGGCCAGAGGTTCCGGGCTTTCTTCAGACAACACCAGAATGGCGCGGTCTGCGCCCATGGCCATGGCGGTCCGCAGGGTGTCCTGCGCCTGCTGCACTCCGATGGAGACAACAACAACTTCAGACGCAACGCCCTTTTCCTTGAGGCGCACTGCTTCTTCCACAGCGATCTCATCAAAGGGGTTCATCGACATCTTGACGCCAGTGGTTTCAACACCGCTGCCATCCGCCTTAACACGCGGTTTGATGTTATAATCAACAACCCGCTTGACAGGTACTACAATCTTCATGGCTTCTTTCGCTTGCAGACGCAGGATCGTTCAGACGTTGCTTACCGTACTTTGCAACAAAATCACATACCAGCAGGATAATTTGGGCCACCGCCCCCTTCGGGCACCGTCCAGTCGATATTCTGGGTCGGGTCCTTGATGTCACAGGTTTTGCAATGCACGCAGTTCTGCGCGTTAATTTGCAAAGCCGGAGCCGTGGCTTCGTCCACCACTTCATACACGCCAGCCGGGCAATAACGGGCTTCCGGGGCTTGGAACACATCCCAGTTGACCGTTTTCCACAAAGACGGATTACGCAGGCGCAGATGCACCGGCTGATCTTCTTCATGGTTGGTAGCGGACAGAAATACGGAAGAGAGGCGGTCAAACGTCAGCGCACCATCCGGCTTGGGATAGTTCGGCTTCTCACACAGAGCTGCGGCCTTCAGGGTCTCGTTATCCTGATGTTTGAAGTGCAGCGTCCACGGAGCGCGACCACGCAGGAGCATGGCATCCAGCGCCGCATAAACTGCGCCACCCTTCATACCGAACTGTGCGAAGGCCGGACGAATATTGCGGGCCGTGCGGAGTTCTTCCCACAACCAAGAGTCCTTAACGCGCTGCGTGAAGGAGCCCGGCTCAACCCGATCCGTCTGCATGGCTTCAATCACAGCATCCGCAGCCAGCATGCCGGACTTCATGGCCGTATGTGTGCCTTTGATTTTGGGCACATTGAGGAACCCTGCGGAATCACCGATCAGCGCACCACCGGGGAAGGTCAGACGTGGGATGGCCTGCAAGCCACCTTCTGAAAGGGCGCGCGCACCATAGCTGACGCGGCGACCACCTTCCAGATGCTTGCGGAAGGCCGGATGCAGTTTAACGCGCTGCATTTCATCAAACGGAGAAAGCCACGTGTTGGGATAATCCAGCCCGACCACAAAGCCGTAGGACACCAGATTTTCACCAAAGTGATACAGCCACGCGCCACCATACGTGTGGTCATCCAGCGGCCAGCCAAAACTGTGCTGAACCAGACCGGGACGGTGGTTTTCTGCCGGGATTTCCCAGACTTCCTTGATCCCCAGCCCGTAGGTCTGCGGGTCAACACCCTTGCGCAGGTCATAATGCGCGGTGACCTGTTTGGTCAGGGAGCCACGGCAACCTTCTGCAAACAGCGTATAACGCCCGCGCAGTTCCATCCCTGGCTGGTAATTGGGGCCCTGGGCACCGTCTTTGTTAATGCCCATATCCCCGGTAGCCACACCGACCACGCGGTTGTTTTCAATCAGGACTTCGGAACCAGCAAAGCCGGGATAGATTTCCACACCAAGCTCTTCTGCCTGTGTGGCCAGCCAGCGGCAGACTTCACCCAGACTGACAATATAATTGCCGTGGTTCGCCATGTGCGGCATCAGCCGGTCCAGCATGGGCACACGCAGGCTGCGGGATTCGGTCAGATAGAGCATCTCTTCTGACGTTACCGGTGTGTTCAGAGGCGCGCCACGATCCTGCCAGTCTGGAAACAGCTCAGCCAGACCCCGCGGTTCGATGACAGCACCCGAGACGATATGCGCCCCGATTTCGCTGCCTTTTTCGATCAGACAGACGCTTGTTTCCGGTGAAAGCTGGCGCAGGCGGATAGCCGCAGCCAACCCGGCCGGCCCGCCGCCAACTATGACGACATCAAACTCCATCGACTCACGCACAGATTCACTCATTCCCGTTACAGCCCCTGTTGAGATCTTGGCGAGGCCTTCCTAAAGCCGATTTAACGCGGAATTGCAAAAAATACGGCCTGAACAGGCTCTAATTCAGTCCAAAAAAGCCGAATCTTCGCCTCTTAATTCGTGCTTTATTTCAGGCTGAAGGGGTTGATGCCCTTGGGCCAAACGCCAGTTCATGCACAGCACGCCATGCAGGATCGACAAAATTGACGATCAGCGTGCGACGAGTACCTTCAATCGGCCGTTTTACAAAACCATGCCACGTCTTATCAGACGGAATGAACAGCACGCCGGAATTGAACACGCCGGGAGCCCGCGTCACGGACTGACCGTCCGGCGTCATCAGGTCTGTGCCCCATGCCCCGTCTTTATCATTTGTGGAAAGCGAGATCAGCAGCGTAAGTTTTTTGGCGCCAATATCAGTATGCGGTTCCAGCCAGAAACCATCTGTATCCAGGCACAGCTCAAGCCTAAGAGCGGAGTCTTCAAGATCTGCCCCGCAGACATCCTCAAACACCTTGCGGGCGGATTCGCTGTCAAACAGATGCGCCATTCGATCTAGCCGTGCGTCCTGCGCACGGGTTTCAGCATCCACAAAAACGCGGAATTTATTCCGGGTTTCACGGCGACCGCCAACATCACCGGCGCGCGCGTCTTCTCCAGGCTCCCATTCAAGCAGAGCATTACAGGCGTCCGGTTCCAGAATGGACTCCAGCATCCAGTGCGGAAACGGAACTTGTGCAGGCTGCATGGCGGCCAGCTTTTCTGTCAAAGCGGGGGCGTCAGAACGCATCTGTTCTGTCCTTCAGCTGTGAGGCGGGTTTCTGCCCTTTAAACGCGGATACCGCTCTTTTTTATGGCATCCGGGCAGAAAAATCTTTCTCTCCATGCGCTAAAACACGTGCACGATCAACTGATGCCTGAAAAGCCGGAGCCTGCGTGAGCTCAGAGTGCTGTAGCAAACCGTGGCTGAGGCGCTGCCCCCGGCATGGCGGGAGACAGAGACTGACGGTGCGTATCAAACACAGCAGCGACATTCCGCAGAAAGGGCCGCCCGGCTTCCGTCACCCGCACACAACTACCGTCAAACTGCACGAATCCATCTTCTACAAATGGCTTCAGGGCTTTGTATTCTGCTGAAAAATCATGCTCAGCCGCCGGACCTGCCTTAAGGTCCACCTGCATGGCGCACATCATGTTTTCAATCAGGCCGCCGCGCAGTTTGTCTTCTGCTGTGCGGGCCACGCCACGCGCAACCGGCAGCCCATCCTGGTCGGCCATAGTGCGGGCATATGACGCAACTGCCGTGATATTTTGTGTGTATCCATCAGGCAGCATGGAAATGGCGGATGCGCCCATCCCCAACAGGACAGTGGACGAATCGGTCGTATATCCCTGAAAATTCCGCCGGAGCGTGCCCGCCTGAACTGCCTGAACCAGCGTATCTTCCGGCAGAGCGTAATGATCCAGCCCGACGGGCAGATACCCTTCCTCGCACAATACCTCTTCAATACGCGCGCGCTGGCGCAGGCGTTCGATCGGCGGCGGGAGGGAGTCTTCAGGAATCAGGCGCTGGCGCTTTTGCTTCCACGGCACATGCGCATAGCCAAAAACGGCCAGACGACTGGGGCGCAGAGACGCGATTTTACGCGCCGTGGCCGCAACACTCTCTTCCGTCTGATAAGGCAGGCCATAAATCAGGTCGACATTCACACCGGACACACCGGCAGCACGCACAGCCGTGATGCAGTCTGCGGTCTGAGCAAAGGACTGATGCCGACCACAAGCCTCCTGCACTTTTTCTTCCAGGTCCTGCACACCAAGGCTGATGCGCGTAAAACCAAGTTCACCCAGCAATTGCGGGTAGCCCGCAGGCACATGCCGCGGGTCCAGCTCCATAGCCAGTTCTGCATCCGGCTCAATCTGGAAAAACTTGCGCACGCTGCGAAGAACCCGCCGGAGCGAGGCAATTGGCAGAGTAGTGGGTGTACCGCCACCAAACTGAAGATGTTTGACGCGCCGCTGCGTACCAACCAGCGCCACAATTCGGCGCAGTTCTTCACGCAGCAGGTCCCCGTAGGCCATACGCCCGTCTTCATGGCGCATGACGGATGTATTGCACCCGCAAAAGCGGCACAGTTCATCACAAAAGGGAACATGGAAATAAAGAGAAACCGGCTCATCCGCCGGGAGGGCGCGCAGCCATTCCTCGGCCTGCGCAGGCCCGACCGCATCCGTAAAGCTGGCTGCAGTCGGGTAGCTGGTGTAGCGCGGCAGGTTTCCGCCGTAACGAAGAACCAGATCAGATAAAGGTGCCGCGCTCATGCCATTAGAACCGGTATGCGATACCAGCGGAAACGACGGTCGGATCCAGAGATTCGTGTGCACGAACACGCAGCGTTTCTGCAGGATTCTGAACCCAGGCGTGCATACGGACAAACACTTGCTTGACGTCTGCATTGAAGAACCAGTTGCCAACTAGCTGATAATCAAAGCCAGCGTTTACAGCCGGACCACCGGTGAAGCCAGCGTTCAGCTTGGTCAGGCCCAGCGGGCTGCCAGCGTTGCCCTTCATGTTGTGGAACCACATAGCCGTGGCACCCACACCCACATAGGGGTTGAAGCGCTTATGCGGACGGAAATGCCAGGCGAAGGTCAGCGTCGGCGGCAGCACCCAGGCGCTCCCGACATCCAGCTTACGCGGGCCACCCAGAGACGGCACATCGCTACCCAGAGCAGCGACTTCATGACGAGTGCTGGTCGCGATCAGGTCAACAGAGATGTTGTCTGTCAGGAAGTATTCCAGCGTCAGCTCAGGCATCGCCTGATTAGTGGTGGACAGATGCGTGTTCCGAAGAGGGATCGTCGCCCCACCCGCATGCAGACTGACGTTGCTGTCACGATCCTGCGGCAGAACGCCTACGCCGGACAGACGGATCATGAAATCACCTTTGCCCAGACCGATCTTGGTGCTGGCACAGGTTTCAAAAATACCGCAATGGCCAGCACCCGGGCGCGGTGCCGTCGGGATTCTGCTCATGACGGGAGCATTCACATAGGCTGAGTTCGGAGATACCGGAGCGACAACCTGAGCCTGAGCTACGGTTGCACCGGAAACCGCAGCCATCCCTGCTGCCAGGGCCGTAAATAAGGAACGAAGCTTGACCATAACCTGTTACTCTTCCAACTGCGCTGTAGATTTATGACTGCGGAAAAATCACGCGCAGAAGTTCGTCACCATGATTTAGATCAAGCTCGCAGCACTATGCGCAGCCGGGTGTGCCATTTAAACCACAAGCACACAGCACAACTCTGATATTCATTGGAAACATCCTTGCAGGGGGAGAATTTTAAGAGCTGTCGTTGATTTATATCAACAATAACCTAATATTTACGACAGACTTTCCTGACCCAGATTTTTGCGGATAACATCAATAATCCGCGAGAGTCGGCTTTGCCGGATCCATATCTTTATGCTGCCTGCACCTCATTCACGGACACAGTCCATGCCGCTCAGGAGCAGGTTTAGCCCTGAAGCTGGCGTTGACATTCATCGTTGTCTTGTCTGTGACACGCGCGCGCAAAGCATCTGTAACGCCATAGATGACAAAGAGCTGGCCATTCTTGCGCAAGCTTCCAAACGTCTGAGCCTGCCGCCTGGCTCCGTGGTAATTGAGGAAGGCTCGCCAGCTGTGGCATTTTTTAATGTGACAGCAGGGACCGTCAAACTTTTCAAATCCTTACCGGATGGCCGACGTCAGGTTACCGGCTTTGCAGATGTGGGACATTTTCTGGGTCTGACCAATTCCGAAACCTATTCTTTCGGTGCAGAAACAGTTGATACCGTACGGGTCTGCCGGTTTATGCGCCCCCAGCTTGAAGCTTTGCTGGCAGACTACCCGTTGTTCGAACGCCGGTTGCTGGCAGAAGTCACAGATGAACTGACGGAAGCTCAGGAACAGATGTTGCTTCTAGGCCGTAAAACAGCCCGAGAACGCGTTGCAAGCTTCCTGCTGGGCCGGATGCTCCCCCAGACGCCCAGACAACCCGAGACAGAAGACCGTATGGTCTCTCTGCCCATGACGCGGGTAGATATTGCGGATTATCTGGGGCTGACCATTGAAACCGTCAGCCGTACCATCAGTGCGCTCCGGCGGGAACAGATCATTACAGGCACCGATAATCACGGCATCCGTATTCTCTCTGTTTCACGCCTTCAGGAGCTCGCATCAGGGCAGGATAACCGCTAACCCTTTGTCTGGATGCCAGGACGGAGTGCGAGGCGCGTCAGTCTCCTTGCTGTTCCACCAGCCGCCACCGAGGGCCTGAAAGAGCGCAACCGTATCCGACAATCTGTCTGCCCGGGCCTGTGCAAGAGCAAGCTGGGCCTGAAGCTGGGTCTGCTGGGCCTGAAGCATAGCGACCTCGCTTACATCCCCAAGTCGATACTGTGCCTGGGCAATATGCCAGCTATCCGCTGCCGCCGTTGCGGCAGAAGCGTTTGCCCCTAGCGCCGTAGCATCCGAACGAATGGCCGTCAGCGTGTCTGCCACATCCTGTAATGCCGCAATGATAGTGGTACGGTAGTCCGCCGCAGCCTGATCATACTGAGCACGGGCTGCATGCTCCTGATGCCGCAACAAACCGCCGTCAAACAATGGCTGTGTGATCATGGCAGCAACTTCCCACTGCCCAAATCCAGGCGATGCCATCTGAGCGATAGATGCCGCAGCAAATCCCGGTGTCCCCCCCAGCTGCACGTTAGGGAGACGGTTGGCCACCGCGACCCCAACCTGCGCACAGGCAGCGTGCCAGTTGGCTTGTGCCGTGCGGATATCCGGCCTCTGTTCAATCAAACGGGCAGGCAAACTGACGGGCAATTCTACGGGAAGAGACAGGTTCTCCAGCGTGAAGGTTGGCTCCGGCGCGTCAGGAGCATCCCCCACAAGCGCTGCAATCAGGTGCTTTTGCTGCTCCAGCTGTTTTTGCAGCGGGGCCAGACTGGCCTCGTTCTGAGCCAGAGAGGCGCGTTGCATTGCGACATCATTGCGGGAAAACTGCCCGACCTGCTCTTGCCGCTCAGCTGAAGTCAGCAAGCTTTTCTGCAACGCCACCAGAGATTGCGTTGCCTCCAGCTGGGCATTGAGTGCTGCGTAATCAATTGCGGCCTGCACCACTGAGGATGTCAGAGTCAGATAAACCGCTTGCAACTGATCGCGCTGGGCATCCCTCAGAGCTTTCGCGGCTTCCACCCCACGACGCACCCCCCCCCACAAATCCGGCACATAAGAAATATTTAGCTGCGCGGTATGCACGGAATAGAGCCACGAGTTATTGTTTGGCACAGGAGAATACGTGCGGGATGTCTTTTGCCGGGTAGGGTTGAAGCTACCGGAAATGGACGGATAGAGCGCGCTTTGCTGGGCCAGACGGTTTTCATTGGCCGCAGCCAGCGCATCCCGCGCAGACTCCAGAGACGGATTCTGGTCCAGCGCACGGCGCACCAGCTTGTCCAGTTCCGGGGAATGGAAGAGTGCCCACCATTGTGCCGGAATATCCTGCCCCGGACGGAACACCTGCACCACGCTTTGCTGGCCTGCGGCCACAGCCTCGGCTGAACCCGCTACAGCCTGCGTGGTGCTCCCCTTCCCGGCCTGCCCATAATCCGTAGGGGATGGAGGCGCTGGTTTTTTGAAATCTGGCCCCACAGCGCAACCACTCAAAACCAGAGCTGTTGCCGCCCAGAGTGTCAGTTTTTTCTGCATCATGCCGCATGCTCCCGTGCAGCAGCACGGCGCTCACACCACGCTTCCAGCTCGTAATAGAATGTCGGCAGAATAAACAGCGTGAGCAACGTCGCAATTCCGAGCCCGCCAACCACCACTGTGGCCAGCCCGCGCTGCACATCCGTACCAATGCCGGTTGCCATAGCCGCTGGCAGCATCCCCATACTGGCAACAGTTGCCGTCATCAACACGGGACGAAAGCGTTCTCCCGCCCCTTCCAGCACAGCATCATACAACGGCACGCCCTGTGTCCGGTGCCGGTTGATGTTGGAGACCATGATAATCCCGTTTTGCACTGCCACGCCAAACAACGCGATAAAGCCTACAGCAGTCGCCACGTTCAGGGTGTCTCCCCGGAGCTGCAAAGCGACCAAGCCCCCCAGCAGAGCCAGCGGCACCACCGCCAGAATCAGCACGGCCTGACGCATCTTGCGGAATTCCGCAAAGAGCAGAACCAGCATGACCACCAGCATAATACCCAGAGCCACCCCCAGACGCGCCTGTGCACGCTGCTGCTGTTCAAACGCTCCGGCCCATTGCAAACGATACTGGCCAGGATCGAAATGAACCTGTGCAGCAATTTTCTTCTGGGCTTCCTCCATATACTCTGACAGAGGCCGCTTGCCGTTATCCACCCGCAGCGTGATCTGGCGCTCTGTCATTTCATGCGAAATGGTACCTTCACCAGTTTTCAGGCTGATCTGAGCGACCATTTCCAGCGGAATCTGCGCGCCGTTGGCAGCGGTAAGCGGCAGATGTGCCAGTGAACGCAGATTACTGACCGTAGCGGGAGGCACCCGCACCGTCATGTCATAGGTGCGGTCTGCAATATAGATCTGGGAGACAGGGCCGTCGCCAATGGCATTGCCCACTACAGCCATGATGTCTGCAACAGAAATACCGTATCGAGCCGCAGCGAAGCGGTCAGCCACGATGTTGAGTTCAGGGATTTCCGGCTCCTGAAAAATGGAGGCTTCGGTTGTGCCCTTCACAGTTTTCAGAATATCGACAATCTGATTGCCAATCCGTCGGATTTCACGCGCATCATTTCCGTAAACGCGCAGCACCAGAGCGGAATGCGCCCCACCCACCTGGTCGTTCATACCATCGGCAATAGGCTGACTGATCCCGAAAGCAATGCCCGGAATTTTAGCCAGTCGTTCATGCAGTTTGGCAACAAATTGTGCTTTGGTCTCACCATGCGGCCAGGAGCTGTAAGGCGTAAGCCCCACAGGCACTTCGATATGAGAAGGTGTCCAGGGATCCGTGCCTGAATCATTCCGCCCAAGCTGTGTGACGGCGTAAGATGTTTCGGGGAACGTATAGATTGCGTGACGGACCTCATCCGCCATGGCTCCCGCTTTTTCCAGAGAAAGACCGGAGGGCAACTGGACCTGAAGCCACAAGGCTCCTTCATCCATTTCAGGCAGAAACTCCCGGCCCGTATTCATACCAAGCACAACAACCAGCACGAATGCGATAATCGCCCCGACATACGCCAGAAGAGGCCTGCGCATAACGTGCGCCAGACCGTCATGATACAAATGGTGCAACTTTTCCAGCGGCTTGTTATGGAAAATTTTGTGCGGGTTACGCATGGCCAGAAAGGCCAGAGCCGGTGTGAGCACAATGGCGCTAAGCAACGCCCCCAGCAGCGCAAAACTGACAGTAAAAGCCATAGGCCGGAACAGCCGCCCCTCCGCGCCTTCAAACGCGAAAAGCGGGCTGTAGGCCACAATAATCACCAGCGTGGAAAACACGATGGCGCGCCCGACATGCTTTGTCAGGCCTTCCACGTCCTCAATGGTCATAGTGTGACCGGGCTGATCCTCCCGCAGGCGCAGGATGGATTCCGTCACTACAATCGCGCCATCCACAATCACCCCGAAGTCAATCGCTCCAAGGGAGAACAGATTCGCGGGCATGCCCAGAAAACTCATGAGAAGGAAGACTGTCGCCAGAGCCAGAGGAATCGTCACAGCAGCGACCAGCGCGCTCCGCGGGCTGCCGAGGAACAGAATGAGGATGACAAACACCAGCCCCACACCTTCCAGCACCGTATGTGTCACCTTTTCTGTGGTGGCATTCACAAGATTGTCGCGGTCTATATAGGGCACAATACGCACCCCCTGCGGCTCAAGCTGCTTTTGCAGCGATGCCACACGGGCATGCAGCAGATTCAACACGTTCGAGGCATTTTCGCCCGTCACCATGCTGACAATGCCTTCGATGGTATCCGGATTTCCGTCTTTACCCAGAATTCCCTGCCGCACCTGATGTCCCAGTTGCATCCGGCCCAGTTCCCGCAGGAAGACCGGCACACCGTCCCGCTGGACGACGGGGATAGTTCCCATTTCATCCAGCGAATGAATCATGCCTACACCACGCACAATGTAGGACTGCTCACCGCGCGCCACACGGCCACCGCCAGCATTGACGCTGCTATTGGTAATCGCCGTCAGAACATCATTCACACCCACATGAAAGCGGTAGAGAGCAGCCGGGTCCAGCACCAGCTGATATTCCCGTGTAAAGCCGCCAAAGTTGTTGATGGCCGCCACACCCTGCACTTTTGTAAGAGCCGGAATGACAATCCAGTTCTGAATTTCAGAAAGCTGCATCAGGTTCTGGCGGTCTGATTCCAGCGTATAGCGATAGATTTCCCCGGAAGGACTCGTGACGGGCCCCAGGCCAGCCGTAACCCCGGCCGGTAGCGTGACCTGCGCCAGCTGCTCCGTCACTCGCTGGCGTGCGGCATAAACATTCACGCCATCGCGAAAAATCAGATTGATGAGTGACAGGCCAAAGGTGCTGCTCGACCGGCTGTTAGCCAGCCCCGGTGTCGCCGCAAGCTGGCGCTCAAGCGGAATGGTGATCTGTTGTTCCACCTCTTCCGCCGCAAGCCCGGAGCTTTGCGTGGTGATCTGAACAGACACCGCCCCAAGGTCAGGATATGCCTCAACTGGCAGGTCTTTCCATGCCCAGCCGCCCCACAAAGCCAGCACAGCCATGGCAACAAAAACAATCCGGCGCTCCCGCAGGCAGACCGCAATAATCCGTTCAATCATCGTTCAGAAGGACCCCACCGCGTGTCACGATGCGGTCACCAGCACTCAGGCCACTCAGAACCCGTGTATCTTCGCCTTCATCATAAGAAATACCAATTTTGCGCCGCTTGAACGTCCATGGAGCGGTTTCAACAAAAACGGTCACGTTGTCATTGTTCATCAGAAGGGCCGACTGCGGCACCATTAATCCGGGAGGCTGTTTAAGCTGCACGTTGACCGTTGCAAACATGTTGGGGTGCAGGTCTTCATCCGGGTTGGGCAGCGGAATCATGGCACGCACCCGGCGCGTATCGGATCGCAGGTCCGGCTCAACCGTGGCAATTTCTCCATACAGCACCACACCATCCCGCGCAGGCAACGTAAGGGAGACAGACTGCCCGACATGAATCTGATCCACGTCCGCTTCCGGCACATCTGCCACAGCCCAGACTTCCGAAAGGTCTTCTACACTCAGCAAGGAGGCGGTGATGTCTGTCACGTTCTGGCCGGGGGCCATGTTGACCGCAGACACCACGCCATCCACCGGGGAACGCAATACCAGCTTGCCGCCAGACATGGCTTTATCGTCAAAAGATGCCAGACGGTCCTGCGCTCTGCGTTCTTCCGCCTGCGCCTGCACCAAGGCGGCCCGTGCTGCTTCAACATCTCGCGTCGCAGCTCCGCCGGCCTGTTTGACCTGCTGCGCCCGTACCATAGCTTCCTGCGCCAGAACCAGCGCTGCCCGCGCTTTCTCCTCATCCGTACTCGCCTGCGCCATATCGCCTGCCAGCAAGGTTGCCAGTGGCTGACCATGCTGCACATGCTGACCGGGCACGACGCTTAATGCCACGATGCGCCCTGTGACGGGAGCTAAAATGGGAACGATCCGTGAGGGTTCAGCTACAATTGCACCTGGGACGGACAAAGTGTCCTTCGGGACAACAACCTGTACTGCCTGAATTTCCAGCCGTTTCCGCAAAGGCGAATCTTCCGGCACGCTCAGACTTCCGTCCTGCCCGGCAATCAGTGGAATTTTACCAGCCCATGCCACAGAACTGGCCAGATACAGCGCAGTACAAAAAAGAAGGCTCACTACACCCATTGCCGACCGGTGCCGCACGGAAAACATCTGTACTGCGCGCATTATGAAAACTGGCATAGTGGATAGGAAGAACGACAGAGTGTCATCGGGCTGCTTACTCCTACTTTACGAAGACGCAGGAGATACCTGCTCAGGACCAGAGCAAACACGTCCCGAAATTGAGGCTTACCATAGATAAAAAAACGGCGAACACCGCCAGGAAATGTGTGTAATAACGACAAGAAAAAAGCTCGACTTTGTTGCGCTTGAGGCATTAAACCGATCACGCAGGAAAATTCATCTACAAAACATAGAATTTAATCAAAATTTTATAATGCATTCCACATTTCGCACTTCTTCAAATCGCATTTTCCACCTTTTCTGACAACAATACCGTCGTTCAGAAATAAAAAACGCTGACCCTTTCCAGAGCCAGCGTTTTTCAAACCAGTTTAGACAAGGCCGAATCTTAAGCCTTACAACTTAACTTTTACTGATCGTCGTCATCCCCACCGGCACCCGGAGCAGAAGAAGCCGGGCCATCGCTCGTGCCGTCTGGAGAGATTGCGATGAACAGGGACTGCCCATCACGCAGCACCCGCAGAAGAACAGGCTTTTTGGCGGCCAGAGCGCCCCGCACAGCACTTACGGCTGCACGCGGAGAATCGATACTCTGGTTGCTGACAGACTGAATGACGTCACCGGGGCGAATGCCAGCCTGATCCGCCGGGGAACCGGGTTCCACATCATTCACCACCACGCCATGCACATCATTGCCCAGCCCGAGCTGGCGGCGAATATCACCACTCAGCGGGGTGAGCGACACACCAAGATGTTGACCGGCGGAAGCACTGCCCCCAATCCCGCCATCGTTGGACGCCTTGGCAAGGTTGCCGATCTTGACTGTCAATGTCTGTGGCTTCCCTGCACGCAGATAGCCAACCTTAACTTCTGTGTCCGGAGCAACGGAGGCGACACGCACAGCCAGATCGTGCGGGGATGCGACCTTCTGGCCGTTGAAATCGGTCACAACATCTTCCGCCTTCAGGCCTGCTTTTTCTGCCGGGCTATCCGGGCTGGTGCTGGCAACCAGCGCACCGGCAGGCGGCGCACCCGGAGCCGGAACCGGCATGTTCAGAGCCTTCGCCATAGCAGGGGAAATAACCTGAGCATTCACGCCCAGATACCCACGCACCACATGGCCGGTCTTGCGCAACTGGTCTGTTACGCTGCGCACTGTGTCAGACGGAATGGCAAAACCGATCCCGATAGACCCACCACCGGAGGGGGAGAGAATGGCAGTATTGACCCCCACCACCTTGCCATCCTGCGTAAAGAGCGGACCGCCGGAGTTGC
>NZ_CALLXM010000064.1 GCF_937875265.1 uncultured Acetobacter sp.
TGGAAAGTAACGGTGCGAGTGGCCGCATCGGTTTCTATGCCGCCAGCCAGTGTGCAGTGGGCCGGGTCATGCAGGCAGGCATCAGCGCCGATAATGCGACTGTAATATGGCCCGGCAGTTGGGCTCCCGACTTTGAACAGGCGCCTGAAAGATGCGGCAACATCCTCAACGCCCAAAATCTGTCCGTTTGAAAAATGCAGGTTGGACCGAAGAGTAAAACGATATGTGAGGCCACCCTCTTCCGGCATAGGCACAGCTTCAGCCAGATCGGCCACCACATGCTGTGCTTTTGGCCCCGAAAATTTAGGGAATGCCAGCAACCCATCATAAACGGGCGTTTCGAGTTCTTTGGTGAGGGAAATATAAGAGACCTGTGGGTCTAGCGTGCCGCCTGAATTTTGTGCTGCCAGCCGCAGGGTGCCGCCTTTGTGGGGCGTTGCGGTCGAGGAAGGTAGCGTTAGCGGTGGCGCAATACCGGGTTCAGCCCGCACCGCAGGGTTTGTGCCAGCATACAGTGCTGCCAGCGCACACCACACATAAAAAGACCGCTTCCGCACCATGCTTCATACCCCACGCACCGGGGAAAGACCTTAAAAGGGCGTGGAGTGTCACACAATGCAGAAACCGTAGCGCTTTATAAAAGCTGGTTTATGGTGGTTCCTGCCATCAGGCTTTGGGCACATCCTGCAATGCGGCGGGCAGGGCACGGCCAAACATTGCCAGTTCCGCGGGTGTCGCGGTGCCGACACGGATCCACGTCTGATAAGCCGGAGCATCAAACACCCGGATATCCACGCCACGTTGAGCCAGAGCAGTTTTCATTTTTTCAGCCGGACGCTGTGTATCCACATAAACAAAAGTGCCCTGACTTTTCAGAAAAGTAAGACTATTTTTCTCGCAAATATCATAAATCATGGTGCGGCAGGATTTGAGGTAAGCAATTGCCCCTTCCAGATAAGTTTTATCCCCCAGTGATGCTATGGCCGCAGCATACCCGGCCTGATTGCGGGATGTTGTTGTCAGGCTGTAAAGCTGTTTGACCCGGTTGGGTTGCGCGAGAATATAGCCAATACGCAGCCCGGCCAGACCATAGACTTTGGAAAACGTGCGCGCCACAATGACATCATGCCCGGAATGCACCAGAGAGGAGACCGTCATCTGGTCTGCTGAAGGCAGAAGCTCAAAATAGGCTTCGTCCACAAGAACTGGAATGGTTTTTGAAATATCTCTGCAAAAAGAAAGAAGTTTCGCGTGGTCCAGCATATCGCCGGTCGGGTTGTTGGGATTGCAGAGGTAAACCAGTGCTGTCTGTGGCGTTATGGCCTGGCGGAGTGCATCCAGATTAATCGCGTGATCCACAAGAGGCACATACCGCACTTCTACGCCCCGGCGCTGGGCGTAATTCAGATGCGTGGCATATGTTGGCTGGGGTGCCAGAATATGGCCTTTGCGCCCAATATCTGTGGAAAGCAGAGAAAGCGCATCCAGAGAGCCATTTGATAAAGCGACTTTTTCTCTCTCAAGATTTTCCTGATACCCGATTTTGTCACGCAGGGCGTGGTCATCTTCCACATAGTAAGGCGCTTCCGGCACGCAGGCGATAATAGCCTTCCGTGCAGCGGGGGAGGGACCAAAAGGGTTCTCAGTCACATTTAGGCGCGCGCGTGTTGCGGTGGCCGCCTGTGCAGCCAGAACTGGCCGGGTTCGACCAGCTATCAGGGCTGGGGCCAGAAGGCTGCCTGCCTGCATGAGAAGGCGCCTGTTGAGGTGAAGCATGGTTGTCCCCTAATAATGAACTATGATGGTCATTTAATTTTTGTTGCTTTGTCCGTATATGTTTAGCAATGAAATTCAGTAATGAAATTAAAATAAGTATAGAAACATATAAATTTCGAATTTAATAATACTGTCACTTTTTTTATGGGTGGTGTTTTTGGTAACAGATGCGTGATTTTCCATTTTGATAACTCTCTGGACACACGCATGACACTCAGGAAAGCGTTTCTGGTTTCAACAGTTCTGACATTTGGTCTGGTTGCGGAAGCACCGGTTGCCAGTGCCACGACCACAGGAGATGAGCAGAAGCCAGTTAAAACCGAGCATGCGAAACACGTCGCTGCAAAGCGGACAAAAGCTGCCAAATCTCACGCTGCCGATAAAGCCTCCGGCGCCAATAGTGGTGAAACCCTGATTGTAACAGGGACGCATGCCGTTAACCGGAAGGCCCGGCAGAGCACATCCCCTGTCAGCGTGCTGTCTGCTGCCACACTGCGTCGGTCCGGCCAGCTTAATCTGGCTGATGCACTGACGCGCACCTATGCATCTATCAATGTTAGCGCCATGGGGAATGATGCCGGGGCACTCACCTCCGCTATTCGCATGCGTGGGCTGAACCCCAACCAGGTTCTTGTTCTGGTGGATGGTAAACGCCGACATACCACAGCCAATATTTATGCTGATGCCGGGCCCTCTTTTGGGGCCACACCGGTTGATCTGAACATGATCCCCGCTGCATCTATTGACCATATTGAAGTGCTGGAAGATGGCGCTGCGGCCCTGTATGGGTCTGATGCCATTGCCGGTGTGGTCAATATCATTACGCGCAAAACCAATCACGGCCTGAATATGAGCGCTCAGACCGGGGCTAATGCGTATAATGGTGATGGCTGGCAGTATCAGACCAGCATTGACGGTGGTCTTTCCCTTGGTGGAGATGGTTATCTGCATTTAAGCGGACAAGTTTACCATACAGACCATATGGTGCCCTACACGGAAGACCATCGTCTGATGGGGTCTGCGCCAGCCGGGGCGGGTACTGCGCTCTATACCGGTCCGGTTTCTGTCCCGAAGAACTCCAACAAAGTGATGAGCACGCCGGAAGAGACACGTGAAAACCTGAGTATTGCCTTTGGTAAAACGCTGACAGAAGGTGTTCAGGGGTATGGGTTGATCACATATGCGCATCGGCATGCGGAATCTTATCAGAACTATCGTACTCCCAACACACTGCCCTCTATGTACCCGTCCGGATTTTCCCCGCTTGAGACAATTGAGGAAAATGATTACGCGGCAACACTCGGCCTGAAAGGGGAAAATTTCCTTGGCTTCGCGTGGGATCTCAGCACGACCTATGGCGCGGATGAAGATGCGATTGGGGACAAGAACAGTGCAAACGCAGGGATGCTGAGTAGTAAATGTATTCCGCGCAGTTCTAACCCGACCAGCACCAGTGCCTATGTCTCAACAGATGGCTGTGGCTGGTCCCCCACAAACACGCGTGCGGAAAGCTACCGCATGGCGCAGTGGACAAACACGATTGATTTCAGAAGAAATTTCAAAACAGGCTTTTCTACACCAACTACAATTGCGTTTGGTGCAGAGCACCGTCTGGAAACCTACCAGATCACGGCAGGCACGCCGCCTTCTTATGAAGCCGGTGGTATGGCGGGTTATGTTGGGCTGAGTCCGCAGAATGCCGGGAACTGGAGCCGCGATATCTGGGCCGGTTACCTGGATGGTGACTTCCATCCGCTGAAAAACTGGGATGTCGATTTTGCGGGGCGTTTCGAGCATTATACGGATGTAGGGAATACCGAAAACGGCAAGATTTCCACACGGTATGAGATTACGCCACGTATTGCTGTTCGTGGCACCATCAGTAACGGTTTCCGTGCACCGACACTTGCAGAACAGCATTTCAGCTCCATTAACGTCGGGGCGACGACAGTTGCTGGTCTGCTGCCTGTCAGCTCTTCCGCGGCCCGCCTTCTGGGGGCATCGCCCCTCAAGCCGGAACGCTCAACTAACGCCAGTGGTGGTCTTGTGGTAGAGCCACTGAAAGGCCTGCATGTTGAGGCCGATGTTTATCAGATCAACATTCGTGATCGGATTATTGCCGGTGGTTCCAATAATGGCCCTACAGCTATTGCGGCTCTGCAGCAGCTTGGTTTTGTGCTGCCTGCCGGGCTGGACCCTAATGCTGTCAGCACTTACTATTTTGCCAATGGTGCCAGCACCCGGACACAGGGCTTTGACCTGAAAGCTGATTACCTGCTGAGGATGAATCGCTACGGAAACCTTAATCTGTCTGCAACGCTCGACCTGAATCGTACCCGTTTGAGCCACGTTGCTTCCACCATGGTCAACGGGGTGCCCACTTCCTTGCTGACAGCAGCAACAGCGAGTTACATCACCACGGCGTATCCGCGCAGCAAGCTGATCCTGAATGCTTACTGGACGGTTGGGAAATGGGACGTAAACCTGCGTCAGACGCGGTATGGTGAAACCACAACCATGCTAGGTTATCAGGACTGGACGCCCTCCAGTGCCATGTGTGAAAGCAGTGGCAAAGCCCTGCGGTATTCAAATAGTTGCTTTGCCCAGTTCAAAAACACACCGCGCTGGCTGACTGATCTGGAAGTGGGCTACAGCGTTAACCCACACTGGCATTTTGCAGTTGGTGCTAACAATATTTTCAATGTGCGCCCTCGTCGTGTGAACCCACTGAACAACAACTATGGTGGCCGTATGTATGATGCAAACTCTGCACAGGTGCCAATGACCGGCGGCTACTACTACGGTCGTATTGACGCGCATTTCTAACGTTTGAAAGCATACTCTTAAGCAATAAAAATCCTGCCTCGGACAATTTGATCCGGGCAGGATTTTCTGCTTTGAAAGCCAGTAGGCCTTATAGTGTCAAAAGAGTTATGGCTGCTCCAGTCTTACGCGTCCGGCGGCACTCAAGGCCGTATCCGCCTGTGGGGTGTGGATGCGGGCGCAAAGCACATTGCGCAGGTGGCGTTCCAGCGGGTTGGAACGGCTCAGGGCAGGGTTGCCAATAGCTGCAACACCTTTTTCCACGCTGTGAATGGCGTTTTCGGTCACGACATGTTTGATCAGATTAGCGTCTGTCAGGCTGCATTCCCCCTGCTCATAGCGCGTCAGGCCGTCTGCCAGCATGGCCCGGTTGGTCAGCAGGAAAGCTTCAATCTCACCCATCAGAATTTGAAAACGCGGGAGACTTGCAAGAGGCTTGCCCAGGTTGGCAGGCACGCGTGCATGCAGGAACGTCACAAGCCAGTCTCGCGCAGCATGTGCGACACCATTGTAAAGCGCTGCGATCAGCAACGCATGCCACAGGGTCAGGTCGTGCGCAGCATCACGCCAGTCTCCCGGGTGTCGTAGGTCTACAAGGAAGGATTCTGGCAGAACAACATTTTCAAAATGAATGGTGTGGCTTCCCGTGGCACGCATGCCAAGCTGGTCCCATGTTCGCTCTATACGGACACCCGGTGCGTCCAGTGGTGCCAGAACATGGCCCGTGCGTGGAGCGTCCTTATCAGTGGCGGCCCAGACGATGCCCCACCGTAAGGCGGTGGAGCCTGTGGAATAAATCTTGCATCCATTCAGCACCCATTGCCCGTCTTTCCGACTGACGCGCGTTGCAGGAATGCCACCGCGTGAAGGGGTGCCAAGGTCCGGTTCCACGCGCAGGGCGTTCAGAAGAGCGCCTTCCTGAACAGCCGCTTCCGAGACCATGCGGCGCACGTCTTCCGGCCAGTGTGGGTCTGAGGCAATGCTGGCATGGTGCAGGCACTGCATGGCCAGAATAAGAGTGGTGGATGGGTCGCCCTGCGCAAGTGTGCCAATAACGGGCAGCACATCCCGCAATCCTTTTCCGCCCCCGCCATACCGGCGTGAGACTGTGAGCGCCAACAGTCCAGCTTTGTGCAGGTCTGCCAGATTATCCAGCGCAATTTCGCCCGACTGGTCGTAGGCTGCTGCCCGATTGGAAATTTTTTCCATAAGGTCTGGGAGCATAGGAAAGTCTTTCGATGTAGAATTTTTGTTCAGGGCCTGATGCAAGACCTGATATGATCACGGAGTAATCCGAGGAGAACATTATCTCCGCCTTGCTTGTACCACGAGTAATACGTGCGCCAGTGCTCACCGACATAATCAGGCAGTGTGCTGGCTTTTAAAGCGGTCATGCCGTTTTCAATTTTCTTGCGGATCTGCTCTTTGGAACGCATGGGAAAATGGAGCATGCAAAACTCAGCTTCAGTCATAATACGTATTGCTGAAGCAGGCTGGTCAAAACGCTCAACAAAGTGGTTGCCTGTTACCGGGCTGAGGCCCTGCCGCAAGCGATAAGCGATTTTAGTGACATTAACTTTCATCTTTGGCCAGACAGTTAAGTGAGTTTCACCAAGTGTCGGTCCAAAAGGAACTGGCTTTTGAGCGGGAGAAACAAGGGCGGCCTGTGCCCAGTTAAAGACCAGCATGGAAATGCCTGGGTCTTCCAAAATTGCGTTAAACTTTTCTACAGCCTGTTCAGTATTTTGAGTGCAGCATGTAATAAATTCATCTGCGTCGACGAAAAAAACCCAGTCCACCGGTGTTTCATCATGCTCCAGATAGAGCAGCATAAATTGCTCCAGAGCTTTCATTTTTGATGCCTGATAATAGGCTATTTGATAATCAAAAGCGCAGAAGACTCTCGCATCCGGGTAGTCATGCCGGAATTGGATGATAAGATCTGTTGTGCCATCCGTACTGTTGTTATCGAGAATAAAAAAGCGCCTGAAACCGAGCTGGTAGTGATGCTGTAAATTCTGGCTAATAATATCGGCTTCATCTTTGACCAGAAGCAGAAGGGCAGCCTTAGATAAAGCTGGAACCGAAACCTGTGGAGAAATTTCCCAATCTGTTCCAGCGCGAAGAGTGTTAAAGGCTAAGGCTGCCCGTTCACTTAATTCATGGGGCAAGCCGGTTAAAACAGGATGGTCGGTCATACTTCTGTCTTCTCGTCGTCAGTTGAAATAATAACTTAGTCTGATTTAATCATTAATTTTTCCAAACGATCTGCCATGGCATCGGTGCTCAAACTGGCATCTACCGTGCCGACATAGCGGGTGTCTGGGTCCATCACCACAAAACGGGGGGACATACGCATGGCATAAGTCCACTCGGGATCAGAAACTTTTTCAACAGTAGTATGATATTCTTTTGTCAGGGCTGTTAGTGAGGCAGGTGAGGCTGTTCCCGCTACAACACGTGGGCTGATGCTTTCTCCATATTGGCGCAGACGATCAGCGTCATCACGATCCGGGTCAAGGCTTACAAAAATAATCAAAGCCTTCCGTTTGCCGGGGTCTGTTTTGTCCAGTGCGGCTGACATATTGGTTAGAGCCGGGGTGCAGGCGTCTGAGGCACAATGGGTCGCGCCAAACAGTACCATCATCCAGCGGCCCCGGAAGCTTTGGTCGGTCATGGTGCCTGTGGTGGCATCCATCAGGCGGAAGGACCCGCCAACTTCATTGCCATACGTATCCAGCGTCGGACCGTGACGCAGGGCAAAGCGGGTACCTACATAGCCCGTTACACTTGCAACGGCGAGAATGCCGGCCGCAATCAATGCAAATCGTTTTTCACTCGGTGTCATGGGTTAATGCGCCTCTGCCCAGTTTCTGCCTGTTCCTGTCTCAACCACCAGTGGCACGGAAAGTGTGGCTGCGCCTTCCATCACTTTGCGTGCCAGAGCGGCCACAGCTTCGGCCTCTTCGGTCTCTGCTTCAAACAGCAGTTCATCGTGTACTTGTAACAGCATACGGGCAGAAAGACCTTCCTCTTTCAGAGCGCGTGGCAGCTGCACCATGGCGCGTTTGATGATGTCAGCAGCACCGCCCTGCAAGGGGGCATTAATGGCCTGCCGTTCCGCATACTGCCTGCGGGCAGCACTTTTTTCATGAATGCCCGGCACATAGCATCGCCGCCCGAACGGGGTAAGCACATAGCCTGTGGCACGAGCCTGTTCGCGCATGCGCTCCATATAATCCCTGATCCCCGGATAGCGGGCAAAATAGGCGTCGATATAGGCCCGGGCCTCCCCTGGAGGAATGCCGAGCTGCCGCCCCAGCCCGAAAGCGGAAATTCCGTAAATAATCCCGAAGTT
Organism: uncultured Acetobacter sp.; assembly: GCF_937875265.1. GTDB lineage: Bacteria > Pseudomonadota > Alphaproteobacteria > Acetobacterales > Acetobacteraceae > Acetobacter. Next base: position 7,958 of record NZ_CALLXM010000064.1, read on the forward strand.
GATGGCTTTGGCCCGACGACGTGTCAGGCTGTCCATACCTTCCAGCGGGATATTGAACACTTCCGAAGCTGTGCGGGCATGAATATCCTGGCCCAGCGCAAAGGCTTCCCGCAGGGCCGGAATATTGGCGACGTCCGCCAGCAGGCGCAGTTCGATCTGGGAATAGTCAGCCGAAATCAGCTTTTTACCCGGTGGAGCAATAAAGGCCTGACGTATGCGCCCGCCTTCTTCCGTGCGGATGGGGATGTTCTGCAAATTCGGCTCATTGGAAGAAAGCCGCCCGGTTGAGGTAATGGCCATCTGGAAGGATGTATGCACCCGATCATCCACCGTGGCCTGCCGCAGCAGGGCATCCGTATAGGTGCTTTTCAGCTTGGCGAGTTGCCGCCATGCCAGCACTTTTGCCGGAAGATCATGGCCCTGATCAGCCAGATCCTGCAATACGGAGGAGTCTGTGCTCCATGCACCGGCTTTGCCGCGTTTGCCGCCCTTTAAGCCCATTTCATCAAACAGGATTTCACCAAGCTGGCGGGGGGAGCCAACATTGAAGTCGCGTCCGGCGGCTTCATGAATGCCTTTTTCCATGATGGCCATGCGCTTGGCAAAGTCTTCAGAAAGACGGCCCAGTTCGGCACGATCAACAGCAATGCCAGCCTTTTCCATGCCAGCCAGCACCGAGGTAAGCGGGCGTTCAAGCTGTTCATACAGCGCCAGCGCCTGATTGGTGCGCAGGGTAGGGTGCAGAATATGCCACAGCCGCAGCGTGACATCTGCATCTTCCGCCGCATATGGCGTGGCGCGGGCTACCGGAACCTGTGTGAAGGGCACGCGGTTACGCCCGGTGCCGGTTACGCTGTCATAACTGATGGGGGTATGGCCCAGATGCAGGGACGAGAGTTCATCCATCCCCTGCCCATGCTGCCCGGCAGACTGCGCGTAGGAGATAAGCATGGTATCATCCACCGGCGTAATGGTGGAGAAGTCCAGCCCCGCATGGTCAAACACCAGCAGATCAAACTTGGCGTTCTGGAAGATTTTCAGAACGGAAGAGTTGGTCAGCAGTGGGCGCAGAACCTCTATCGCGGCATTCGGCTGGAGCTGTTCACCTGCTGGTTCTTCCAGAGTGCCTTCATGCCGTAAGGGAATGTAGCAGGCCTTGCCGGGTGCTGTGGCGAGGGAAATGCCAACCATGTTGGCGTGCAGCGGGTCCAGCCCGTCAGTTTCTGTATCAACGGCACAGATCCCGGCTTCCTGCGCGGCGCTGACCCATTTTTGCAGCTCTTCTGCCGTACGTACGGTTTCATACGGGCCGTATTCTGCCGTCAGAGATGCCGTAGCTTCGGCAGACTGACCCGCCGCTGGTTGATCCGTTGTGGAGGCTGCTGTGGTTGCTGCGCCATTGACTGAGGCATGGGCTGCAGCGCGAGCGGTGCGATGCGCATGCGCGCCAGAGGGATGGCCAACGCCTAAACGGGTAAGTACAGACCGGAAGCCCATGCTTTCCAGCCAGTCGGCCAGTTCCAGCTTGTTCAGCTCCCGAACACCGAGTTCGGCCACCGGCACAGGCAGGGGCACATCGCGCGCCAGCTCAACCAGCTTGCGGGAGATGCGTGCTGCATCTGCATGTTCAATCAGCATATCCCGGCGCTTGGATTTTTTCATGTCCGGGGCAGCAGCCAGCACGGCTTCCAGCGTGCCAAATTCTTTCACGAGAGCAGAGGCTGTTTTTGGGCCAATGCCAGGCACACCGGGGACGTTGTCTGTGGGGTCTCCCATCAACGCCTGCACCTCCACCACTTTATCGGGCGTGACCCCAAATTTGGCTTCCACTTCCGGCGTACTGATGGCGGTTTGCTTCATCGGTTCCAGCATGCACACACCGGGGCCGATCAGTTGCATCAGGTCTTTGTCGGATGAGACAATGGTGCAGGTTCCGCCAATTTCCCGCACGGCGGTGGCGTAGGACGCAATCAGATCATCCGCTTCCCATCCGGCCAGCTCAATAGCAGGGACATTAAAGGCCCGCGTGGCATCACGGATCAGGGAAAACTGTGGGCGAAGATCTTCCGGCGGTTCGGGCCGATGCGCTTTGTATTGGGGGTAAATCTCAGTCCGGAACGTTTGCCGCCCGGCATCAAAAATAACAGCTAGATGCGTGCCCACATGTTCCCGCAGCAAGCGGGCCAGCATGTTTGTAAACCCATACACGGCGTTAACCGGCACACCGTCTGGGCTGGTCATGGGGGGTAGAGCGTGAAAGGCGCGGAAAATAAAGCCGCTGCCATCCACCAGTACCAAGTGGGGCGTATCTGTGTTGGTCATGAAACTCTTGCAGGCAAAGGCCAGAAAAGGTGAGACGGATGGAGGTGCCGGGATATGCGTCCTAGCTTTGCCTGTCTAGCATACAGGGGGAGAGAAGTAGCCTGCAAGATAAGGGTCTTCTGGTTCCTATCGGTCGCCTGCGCAGGGATCGAGCCATGATGCGTGAAATATGCAGGATGCGTATAACTTATAGTTTGAAATCGATACGAAAAGAGCGGTCGCGATCTGTTTACACATCTATATCCTTTAGAATATAGATGTGGATACTGGCTTGTAAAAGCTGCATGATTTTATGGTTTTCAGGAAAATGAATTGCCGTATGCCTGCTGCATCACGAGATAATGAGACGTGAGAGAAATTTCTAAAAGCGTGATTTTAAAAAACATCGCCAAAAATTGAGATTTTCATAAAATATTTCTGCTCATAATGGAGTGTCTCGATCGGCCGAGGCGTGAGGGCAGCAGCATTCAGGGGGCATTATGCTGAGAAACACGGTTGGTAAAATGGGTTTTCAGCGTAGGAAGCGGGCTAGGCAGTCCGTACAAACTCCCCTCCGTGAGGCCACAGAAAAAGAGGGCTTTTGGTTTAGCTGCTGGCGGCAGAGCTTTAGTTCGGTGCTGGCACTCTCAGCATTTGTGGTGTCCGCTCAGAGTGCTGCAGCACAAACGTCCGCTTCAGCATCGTCTTCCACAGGTGTTACACGCGGCGGGGCGCCGCGTGTAACACTGGCTCCTGTCACGTCTCCTGCAGTGCCGTCTGCTGCCGGGGGGTCTACGTCTTCAACTGGCGAAGCTGCTGATGAACCTGATTCAACCTTGACCTTTGACAAGATTTTTGACGGGCAGCGCACATTGGGCACCAGCGGGCTGAGTTCTCTGGAAGGCTCCAGCGGTGGTGGGATTGCCAGCTGGGCCACCATCGGGGGCTATGGCAGCAAAAAAAGTATGGGGATGGCCTTCCATTACAGCTACGTGAGCCTGACGAATTATACGGACCAGAACGTTGGCGCTGTCATGGGATTTTATGATCGCGTTGAAATCTCTTACGCCCATAACTTCTTCCAGACAGGCTCAACTGGCCGGAAACTTGGGATTGGGCGTGGTTATCAGTTTGATCTGGATACAGGCGGCATCAAGGTCCGGCTGTTTGGTCATGTGCTGGATAAAACCCTTCTGCCGCAGGTCGCGGTAGGTGCCATGTATAAGCATGACGGGGATTCAAAAGTCATTCACGCTGTTGGCTCCAAACATGCGGATGGTGCCGATGTTTATATTGCCGCCACCAAACTGTTTCCCAAACTTGGTTTGCTGGTGGACACCACCATGCGCCTGACGAAAGGCAACCAGTGGGGCATCCTCGGGTTTGGGGGTGACAGGAACGATAACTATTATCCGCAGTTTGAAGGATCACTCGGTTATCTGCCGTCCTTCATTCCGGGGCTGGTGGTCGGGGTGGAATATCGGACCAAACCGCGGAACCAGAATTTTACGCCTGAAAGTAACTGGTTTGATGTGTACGCCAGCTATTTTGTGAATAAGCATCTGAATATCACAGCAGCATATGTCTCTCTGGGCACCATTGCCACATACCGCAATCAGACCGGGGCTTATGTTTCCCTCCAGACGGGGTTCTGAAAGAGCTTTTGCCTGCCCTGTATTTCTCGCAGGGCAGGCTGCGGGTTATTGCCCCAATGTGCTTAAAACCAGTCCCGGTGTCAGGATTTGTGGCAGCATGACTTCAGGCCCGTTGGCGGGCACGTAGAGATAGAACGGCACACCGTCCCGCCCATGTGCACGTAAAAACGCGCTGATGGCGGGATCATGATTGGTCCAGTTCCCCCGCAGCACTGTAATGCCACGGGCTGCAAAAGCGGCCTGAGTGCTGGGGATATCCAGCGCCACACGTTCATTGACCAGGCAGGTGATGCACCATGCAGCCGTCATATCCACAAAAACCGGTTTGCCTGCGGCTTTTAATGCGCTCAGCCGGGCTTCGGAAAACGGTTCTGTTCCTTTAGGCAGGTTGGAGGTCAGGCTGCCATTGGCGGCAGGAGAAGCACTCTGGTGACGGAGGGTCGGAACCAGTGCCAGTGCCCCCAGCAGCCCCAGCAAGGCCAGTCCGTGCAAGGCGGTGCTGGTGCGGGAGTGTCCCTGCTGGATAAGCCGAACCTGAGCCACTCCATAAATCCACGCCGCAAAACTGAGCAGCACCAGCCCGGTGGCCAGCAGCAGCACAACAGATGCCCCGCCTTCCAGTGAGGCAACCCAGAGCAGCCACACGCAGGAGCCAAGTAGCGGGAACGCAAGAAACTGGCGCAGATACTGCATCCAGGCCCCCGGTTTGGGCAGACGCGCTGCTAGTCCGGGCACAGTAGTCAGCAGCAGATAGGGGGCTGCCAGCCCCAGCCCCATCGCCGCAAAAATGATCAGCCCCATAGCCGGAGGGCCGGAAAGGGCACCAGCAATTGCAACGCCCATGAACGGTGCGGTGCAGGGGGTGGCAACAACCACGGCCAGAATGCCGGTTGTCACATCATGCCAGTGACCATGCGCATTGCTGGTCAGGGAACTGCCCGCCGTGACCGGCAGGAATTCAAATACGCCAAGCAGGTTGAGCGCCATGGCAAATAGCAGCCACGTTACGAGTGTGACAAACAGCGGGGACTGAAACTGAAAGCCCCAGTCTGCCGCAGCGCCTGCCAGACGCAGGCCCATCATCACGCCGCCCAGCGCCAGAAAGGTCATCATCACGCCCAGACTGTAGCAGGCAGCACTTGTCACTTGTGTGCGGCGTTCCGCCTGACCCAGCCGTGCCAGAGAGAGAGCTTTCATGGCCAGAATGGGGAAGACGCACGGCATCAGGTTCAGGATCAGGCCGCCCAGAAAAGCAAATACCACCTGCTGCAAAAATCCGGCTTGCCCGGAAACACTGCTCACAGCAGCGGCAACAGGAGAGGCGGTGAGAGAAAGTGCGCGCTCGCTTCCGGCGGCATCCTTCAGCACCAGCAGGCCACTGAGGGGCTGTGTGGACCCAAACTCCGGCAGGCGCTTGAAGTGAAGAGTTACCCCACCGTCTTGAACCGCAAAATCCTGTGAGGCCGCCTGATCAATCAGCCCCGGCTGGTCGGGCATAAACCATGCGTCCTGAACCGAGCGGGCGGAAAGGTCTGTTCCCTTAATGTGCAACACGCCATCAGCCGAGACAGTCGCAGCGTAAGGGGACGGCACAGGTGTGGCCTCCGCTGCGGCAGTAAACAGGGGCGCCTCAGCGGAGGGATGAGCCGGGCCAGCTTGCAGGGGAAGCGTCAGGTCGGCTTCTTCCGGTACGCAGACATTTTCACACACCAGCCAGCTTGCATGGGCTTTAAGTGTGGTCGGCCCGGATGATGCAGTAGTCTCTGCTGGACTGAGGGCCAGCGTCATGGGCAGCACAACGTCACCCGTATAGGCGTAGGACATCAGTGACGCATCGGGGATGCGGTGCGGGGTCGGCCATAGAATGGTGGATGTTTTTCCACTCAGTGCACCATCCGCTGTGACGGTCACGTTCGGGGCTTCTCCGGCATCACCGGGGTTACGCCAATATGTGTGCCAGCCGGTTTGCAGCTTCAGCCGCAGGGCCACGCGCAGCGGTGCTTGTCCATCCGTTGTGTCTGTGTCGGTTATCAGCGTGGCGGTGCTGTGTCCGGTGGAAACCGGGGCGCTTTCTGCTGCCTCAGCCTGCTGCCACAGGCCTGTCAGGCCAGCACCGCTCAGGGTTGCTCCAACAGCACATGTCAGCGCTATTCCCCACAGGCAGCGCACTATTCTGTGCGTCAGCTTGTGCGGGGAGTGGGTGGCAGAGGAGGCAGAACCGGACGTGGTGGAACAACGCATATAAGATCTCAGACAAAGAGGGATGCAGGAAAACATGACAGGTCAACGCATCATAGCACGGTCCGTTTAGGGCACAGAATGTAGAAACAGTAGAAACTAAAGCCGCCGGAATTTGTGCCCAGAGCCAGAAGCAGAATACGATAGCAGGGAGGGCAAACGTGATCACCCTATGGGGTAGTCAGAGGCAGAAGCAGGAACCGATGGGCTTTTTCAGAAGAGTGTTCAGGAAAAAAGCACTCACGACAGCAGTGAGTCTGAAAGACGCTGCAAACAGTGTGACTGTTCTGGAAACAGTTGCGGCGGCCCCTGCGGCACTGGTGAACGGGGGCGTATTAGGCCCGGATGAGACCTCCCTGTTTCAGGGGTGGGTGTCTGATCCAGCTACGTTGTGCCTGTACGACCTGCGGGATGTTGTGCTGGATCGTTCCCTGATGGTTTTTCTCAAAGATGGCAAACCGCTTCTTGAAACCGCCTATTTGCAAGATCCTGCCGCTGTTGCGGCGCTGACACTGCGCCCGGAAGATAGGGTGACAGTGCCCGACCACGCCACGCCTGCTGCGGCCTGCTTTGATCACTGGGATTCCAATTATTATCACTGGCTTTCCCATACAGTACCGACCCTGCATGCGCTGCGGACAACGAGGCATGAGGCCGCACGCCTTATTCTGCCTGCGGCTCTGCGCCCCTGGCAGGCTGAGAGCCTGAGCCTTTCGGGGTTTGACCCTCAAAAGGGTATTCCGACCGAGCACGGTAAGCAGTATGCGTTCCGCCGCGTGCTGTATGCGGATTTTGTGCGGGGTGCAGCAGATTTTTCCGTCTCGCCTTTGTCTCAGGCGGCTTATCGGTCTCAGGTTGCGGTGCAACCCTCTACGGGCCCCAGAGACCTGCGTATTTTTATTGAACGTGGGGAGGCCAGTAACCGCAGAATTCCGAACGAAGCTGAACTGACGGCTGTCCTGCGGGCGCGTGGGTTCTTGTGCGTGCGCCCGGAAACCTTGTCCGTGGCGGAACAGATCCGTCTTTTCAGCCGGGCCACGCTGGTTGTCGGGCAGTTGGGGGCAGGGATGGCCAATTGTGTCTGGTGCCAGCCGGGAACCGTGGTGTTTGAGCTGGTGGCCGAACATCATCAGAACCCTTGTGATCTTCTTTTAGCCATGCAGGCAGGTTTGCAATACTGGGGCAAACTGATGCCAACAGGGCGGCAGGAAGAAAACCATATCGCGCAGTCTGAACGGCCTCTGGATATTGCTTCTGTCCTGCACGAACTGGCTCAGATTGAGCAGGCGCTGCCTTCGCTCAGGACCGTTTGACCCACTCTGCCAGTTTATCCACAACAGCCTGACCAGACATGCGGCGTGCATTGCCTAAGGCCAGTGTCTCATCCCCGTTCAGAACCTTGCCGTCCGGCGTGATGATCAGAGCGACGGGAATAGCAGTAATGGTAATGCCAAACTTTTTGGCAATATCCATGTTCTTGTTAAAATGATCGACATTGACAGATACAACCTCGAAAGTCTGATCAACCCATGGGCTGACAGCCGGGTTGGTCAGAACGCCTGCCAGAACGCGGCAGTCCGGGCACCAGTTGGCACCAAAATCAATCAGCACTTTCCGGCCTGTCTTGCGGGCTTTAGCAAAGGCTGCGTCTACAGCGGCCTGCGCGCCGTCTGGTTCAGCATATGGGTGAGCAACCGCTGTAATCGGGGCGGAGCCAATTTGCGGGACAGGTACAGCGTTGGAAGGGGTAGCACTCTGTGCCGCAGCAGACTGAGCCGTGGCAATGCAGATGGCTCCTCCTGCGGGGGCCGCAAGAGCCGTTGTCAGAAGCAGAGTGCGGAGAAAAGCGGTGCAACGCATGAAAAACAGATCCTTGCTCACAAAAGCGGTTTCCCGGTCCGTAAGGCGCACGAAACAGAGGGAGTATAAGGCAGCAGGACGGGGCTACTGGGATAAGGAGTATTGAGGCTGCACGATAAATGTCAATAAAATATGGATAAAAATAAATCCACATAAAATTATCGTAGATAGGGCGTTTTCTAACAGAAGCCTCTCCCTTAACCTTTGCCCTCCACCGCTTGCATTGAGGTGAACGTGACTGCCCCTCAAAATGAGGAAAGAATCTGGAAAGTCTGTCAGATCTGGCTGACTGCCCGGAGACCTCTAAAATGGTCGCGACGAAAGATGGAGTCAGGCTGGTAGCAAAGCGGCAAGACGATATTGCTCGTGCACAATAGTGCGGCGTATTGTTCCGTCTTCAAGCCTCACATGACCGTTTTTTGCCTGAAATTCTGACGACGTGTTTCAGAATGAGCGTTTAATGCTGACCTGCATCAGGTGCGTCAGGTTGCAGGACAAACAGGCGGGAGCAGTAAGGGCAGACGGTCTGATGCCCGCCAATGGCCAGCCACACACGCGGGTGCCCTAGGGCACCCAGTCCACCGTCACACGCCACTTTACGATGATCGACAACAATGGTTTCCACATGCCCCAGCCGGGGGTGCGGAACGGGGTTGGCAGCTTGAATAAGCATGGAGGCACGTCCTTCTCTGTTCAGGCTGAGTATGCTTACAGGCAGGGGCAGTCCTGAGTGGCGCAGATCTGCCGGGGATGATAACGGGTTGAAGTGTGTTTTTCCATGCTTTCTCCTTTCCCATCCTCGTGAGCAGGATGAACGTTTTCCCGCTGAGCAGACATGCGGTGCCCAGTGCTCAAAAAGCATGGCAAACGTGTCTGGCGGTGTGTTGGCTGCTGGCACTTCCGGCGTGCAGCACCACAATCCCGGCCGCCCCAAAGCCCCCGGCGCGTTTTGTGCAGCTTGGTCAGCTGGTGTCGCCACAGCAGATTTTTACACTCTCTGATGGCACAAAAATTCCGGCCCGTGTCTGGCCTGCTGCTACACCGCCACGCGCCATTATTTTGGCTTTGCACGGGTTTAATGACAGTCGGGATGCATGGGAGGCTCCGGCCCCCTTTTTCACAGCGCAGGGCGTGATGGTTGTCGCACCTGATCAGCGTGGGTTCGGGCAGGCTCCTGTGCGGGGTGACTGGGCCGGGGCAGCACGCATGGCGGAGGATGTGAAGGAGGAAGCGGCACAGCTTCAGCAGGCTTATCCGCAAACGCCACTTTATCTGGCGGGGGAGAGTATGGGCGGTGCCGTGCTGATGGTGCTTATGGCACAGCCGGGTGCACCCCATGTGGCAGGTACTATCCTGCTGGCCCCTGCCGTATGGAATTTTGGCGTGGCGGCCGATTTACCTCTGCGGATTTTTGCGGCCTTGTTTCCAGATGCTCTTGTAACAGGGCGGGAACTCCCCGTGCATGTGGTAGCGAGTGATAACATGATGGCGCTTGCCCGACTGTATTATGACCCGCTGACGCTGCGAGCAACGCGTCTGAAGTCTCTGCAAGGTCTTGTCACTTTGATGAAGCAGGCAGCGACCGCTGCCCCCCGGATACACGGCCCTGTTTTGTGCCTCTATGGGGATAAGGACCAGCTTGTGCCCCCATCTGCCATGGTGTCTGTCTGGCAGAAAATGCCTGCGGGCACACGATTAGACCTCATTCCCGGAGGGCATCACCTCTTGTTGCGAGACAGGCAGGGCACCCGCGTGATGCAGGATATTCTAAGCTGGATAAA
>NZ_CALLXM010000065.1 GCF_937875265.1 uncultured Acetobacter sp.
GCTCCGGGCCGCTGGTGGGATGTTATCGACCAGTATGGCGTGACGGCTTTTTATTCCTCCCCCACGGTGGTGCGGGCCGCCATGCGTGAAGGGAATGATGTGGTGCGGAGCCGCTCCCTTGCCAGCCTGCGGGTTATTGGCACGGTGGGTGAGCCCATTAGCCCCGAAGCCTGGCAGTGGTTCCATGATGAAGTGGGCAAAGGCCGCTGCCCCGTGGTGGATACCTGGTGGCAGACAGAAACCGGCGGTGTGATGATTACCGCCGCTGCGGGCTGCGTGACCCCACGCCCCGGTGCGGCATGCCTGCCGTTGCCCGGCGTCAGTGCGGCTTTGCTGGATACACAGAGGCAGCCGGTGGAAGGCCCCGGTGAGGGGTTGCTGTGCATGGCGCGGTCATGGCCGGGGCAGGCTCTGTCCATCTGGCAGGACCACGCACGCTTCCGCCAGACCTATTTTACCACCTGCCCGGGCTACTACTTCACCGGGGATGGCGCACGGCGGGAAGCCGATGGCTATTACTGGATTACAGGCCGTGTGGATGATGTGGTGAACGTCTCCGGCCACCGGATAGGCACGGCAGAAATTGAAGATGCCGTGGCGATGGACCATGAGGTGGTGGAAAGTGCCGCCGTGGGCATCCCACATGATCTGAAAGGTCAGGGGCTCGTGGTGTTTGTGGTACCGAAGGAAGAGGGTGTTTTTCACCCGTCAGCCATTAACCGCGCCGTGGCAAATGGCGTTGGACGTTATGCTATTCCTGAAAAAATCTATGTGGTGCGAGACTTGCCCAAAACTCGGTCTGGCAAGATTGTCCGCCGCCTGCTGCGCAAGATTGCAGCGCATGATCTGGAAGGGCTTGGAGATCTGTCCACACTGGCAGACCCCGAGATTGTGCCCGAACTCATTGCTCTGGTGAAGGCGCAGGATTCTGCATAAGGCACGGGGGCTGGTGTTGCTGCCAGCCCCCGTCTTTTTCTTAACACGGGACGGGCGTGTTCAGATTATTTGGTGTTGGTGCCCGGAGCCGGAACCAGTTGGGCGCGCACTTCACCATGCGGGTGGACCGCGGTGCCCAGACCAACAAACAGCTGACCGTGGCGGTACAGATCAATCTGATCTGCACTCAGGGTTAGTGTGCCGGTGAGCGGGGCAACATATGGGCCTTTAAGGTCTGCAACCTTTTCTGCGGTTTTAGACAGATCTTTGGCTGCCATCAGCTCAGCACCTGTTACCGGACCGGAGAGGTTGTTCCAGGTGATGGTGTAGCTAAGCTGGTTGTTCTCAGTTTCCAGCGTGGCGCGGACACCGCCGGTCACACGGGAAGGAGTTGCTTTCGCGCTGGCAAAATTGCCTTCAGACTGAATGGTTTCTGCGTGGGAAAGGGCCGGAGCAAAAGCCAGAGCGCCGGTCAGCAGGGCAGCGCCAAACGTAAAGTGTTTTTTTGAAATCATAATAGTCTCCTGTAAAGTATAATCGTCTAACAGGAGCTATAAACGCGCTCTTTGAAAAATGGTTCCAAATTCATTTTTACGAAAATTTCTAAAAGAGCGCGTATCTGTGTTGTGTGGTGCGTTTATTTATTTGGGAGGATGGAATGAATAGATGCTTCTGGCAGACTATGCCGCACCTGAGGGTGGGATAGGGCTAAAACGCGGCATTCCGTTTACGGTTTCCTGCCACATGGCCAGAGGGCGGACCCAGTAGTCTCCACGGGCTTCACTGCGGTAGGTGACGAGCCATTCCTCGGTCTCGCTGTGGCGCCCCACGCAAATCACAGTATAAAGTCCGCCTTTATAATGTCGGTATGGGCCGGGGCGCGGATGGTCGGGCTCGGCTGCATCAAGAATATTGGGATCGTGTGTTTTCATGGTAGTCTTCTGTTCCACAGCTTGCGGGAGGATCGCAACCTTGAACCGACATGTTCTTCTGGGCCAGGCGCTGGCAGGTGTTGTTTTGCTGGCGTGTAGCGCAGCACCCGGCCATGCCGCCACGCAGGGGAAGGCCAGCACGCATAAAAGCAGCGCGCATAAAGGGCATGCCAGCAAGAGTGCGGCCCAGCAAAGTGGTGACCCGGTTATCATGACCAGCCAGCCGGGCTCTGCGCTGGATAAAGCCGCCCGCACACTGAACGCGGACGATCTGGCTTCCGCCGCACGTCATCATGAAAAACCACTGGTGCTGATAGGCTCTGCCCCACTGTCCACCAGCGGGAAGAGCGTTGGCCTGTTTGTGCAGGTGCAGTCTGCCAGCCTGTGTGGGTCTGCTGGCTGTTCTACAGATGTTTACCTGCAACATAATGGCGGGTGGACCAAGGTGCTGGATTCCGTCAGCGGCCCCATTACGCTGCTGCCCACAACGCACGGCATCATGAAAGATATTCTGGTGGACGGGTCAGATCGCTGGATCTGGAAAAAAGGCACTTATGTGGACACGCTGGTGGCTACAGACCTGCCGGGCTTCAAGACGTCCATCAGGCGGCATCAGGCCGCTATGAAAAAAAGCGGTCATCCGGTTTCTGAATAAACGGAGGCTTTATGCCGGATAAAAAGAACTCCCCGACTGCCGCAGGCAGTATCGGGCGCACGGTGCTGAAAACACTCTGCACGGTCGCGCTGACGGCACTGCTGATCGCTTTGCTGCGTGAAGGGCTGGGCAGTCTGCCGTGGGTTGATAGCAAGACCGGCCAGCATGCCGGGGCTGCCGTGCTTCAGGTTCTGGCCGCCGATGGCAACGCCCGGCAGCAACAGATGATTGCTGCCGGGCTGATGCTGTTGTGCTTCATGCTGGCCATTGTGCTGGTGCGCTGGGGTGAGCGCCTGTTAGAGCGCAACCGCTGAATTTGCCGCAGCCTGAGACCAGAAAAACGTCAGCTCGTGCTTGTTATGCGCCAGATGATGCAGGTTGCCACCGGGAATAGCTTCAAAAGCCGTTACCGTGTCATGGTCCGTGTCGCCCTGAAATTTGACGGTCAGCACCATGTTTTTTGTGCGGCCTGACTCAATCCAGCGTCTGGCCAGTGCCAGCAGGCGCGTCGGGTAGGCGATGATATCTGAAAAAACCCAGTCTACTTCCGGGAAGGACGAAGGTTCCAGCCCAAAGGCGCTGCCCTGCTGGAACGAGACATGCGGCATGGCGGCCACGGCTGGGTCCAGCGGGGCGCGGTCAATGGCGGTTACGTCCGCACCAAGCTCCGCAATCGCCCATGTCCAGCCGCCGGGAGTGGCGCCCAGATCCAGGCATGTTTCACCGGGCTGAGGCCAGCGGCGCAATAGCGTGCAGGCTTCCCACAGTTTCAGGTAAGCGCGGGAAGGCGGGCCTGTCCGGTTTTCCACAAATTTTGGCGCACCGTTGATAAACGGGCTGCTCTTGGTGGCTGAAAACAGCATGGTGTCCGCAGCCAGCAGAGTCCACGCCCCCAGCGGGCTGGTCGGGGCGGCTGTCGGGAAGGTGAGAAGGGTGGATTTGATCGGCGGCAGATTGTCTTCAATCAGCGCGGCCCGCCGAAAGAAATCCGTTGCATAAAGCCCCCAGTTTCGCTGACGCGCCCGCAGGATTTTAGCAGCCCCTTTAATGGAGGGAATGGTAACCTGCTCAGGCTCCTCCCACACATCCAGCGCCCACGGGGAATACACTGAAGGCTGGCGGGAGAGTGCCAGCTGTCCGTGCCAGCGGTCCACAGTTACGCCGCGCCGTTCCAGATCCTGCTCCAGCACGGCTTCCAGCCCTTCCGGCCCAAGCCATGCGCCCCGAATGGTCTCGCTCATGCGCCCAACCACCCAACGGCAAGGCACAGCCAGGAAAGAATGAGAATACTTCCCCCGGTAGGCGCAACATGTGCGGCATGCTGGCCGGTAAAGGCGGTGTAATACACGCCCCCGCAGAACAGCAGCGTGCCCAGTAGCAGGCCACAGCTGCCCAGTGCAATCGGCTTTGTCGGGCGGTCCCGCGTGGTCAGGCCGAGCGCCAGCAGAGCCAGCGCGTGCCACATCTGCACTTCCATTGCGCCATGCGCCATCAGGCGGCCACCGGGGCCGAAATCAGCCTCAGGCAGATGGGCGGTCAGGGCACCCATAATGGTACCAAGGCCAGCAAGCAGAGCGCCGCAAACGCGCCATGAACGGGGAAGACTGGATAAAGAAAGCATGATGCCGCCTTATATAGGCGTATCCGGGCAGGGCGGAAACAGAAACCTGTCCGCAGGAAAGGGCAAGAGCGTATGAGTATCCGTATTGATCGTGTTGTGACCCGTGGGGGAGATGCCGGGCAGACGTCTCTGGGGGACGGAGCCCGCGTGGCCAAGAACAGTGCGCGGATTGAAGCGATGGGGTGTCTGGATGAGCTGAATGCGGTTGTTGGCCTGCTGCGCACCCATGTGGAACCGGAGCGTGAGGCCGCCGCGCAACTGACACACCTGCAGAACCGGCTTTTTGATATGGGGGCTGATCTGTGCCAGCCGGAGGGGCCAAAAGTGCATAAAGCCAGCCGCTTGAGTGCGGACGCCGTGGTGGAACTGGAGGCATGGGTGGAACAGTGGCGGCAGGCGCAGGCACCGCTCACCAGTTTTGTGCTCCCTGGTGGCGCACCGGCCGCCGCCTGGGCGCATCTGGCCCGCACACAAACCCGTACAACCGAGCGGCGTGTGGTAGCGCTGGCGCAGCAGGAGGCTGTGAACCCGGAATTGCTGAAAATGCTTAATAGGCTTTCTGATTATTTCTTTGTGCTGGCCCGGCATTTTAATCAGGACGGAAAGACGGATCTTGTGTGGACACCCGCCGCCAGGCGGGAGGAAGTATAAACAACACTGCCATGCCGGAACGTTCTTTTCCGCAGCAAAGAACGTTCCTTCAGGCAGGTAGTATATTTCAAGCGAAGAGTGTTAATTTTTTAAGTAATAACACCCAAAAATGATTAGAGGGTGATTCTGAACTATTTTTAAAATTAGAGTATCTTTTATAAGAAAAATTTAGAGGATATTCTTATTTTATCTTTGTTATACAGTAACAATCGGGTTTCTGTTAGTGTATGCTGGTAGGCTGTTATGAAGAGAGTTCATGGTTTTTTGCTGGAAATTTTAGTGCCGCTCGGAGAAAATGTTGGAAAACGGGGAAAGGCATGATAAGGCAGAAGCCACAGAACCTGTTTCAGTGCTTTTAAAGTAGGGTCAGGTCTTTACCAACAAATGTAATGAAACCTGTTGGGGTACCCCCGCCTTGCCATAGGTAAGGAAAAACGACTTCCGGATTGTTCATGCTGTAGTCAGCGTAAATTCAGCGCTGATATCTTGCTGGGAGTTCGGTCTTTTATGTTTGACAGAGTCAGGAAAGTATAAAGAAGCGTGACTTCCGACATTATGAAGACACCATCATTTTTATCCGCCCCGCGGGGCGACGAAAAACGTGATGAGGCTTTTGAAGAAGCCTCTCTCCGCGATGCTCTGGAAAGGCTTGGATCTTCCTCGCGCACCAGACCGCAGACAACATCCCGCCCGGCAGCAGATCCGGCGCAGGGCAAGCGTCGTCGTTTTGTAAAAGACGGTGATGTGCAGGTGGAAAGGCATTCTCTGGCCCGCACCACACCGCGCACACTGGCTATGCCGCGCACGGCCACCACATCCCGGACAGCGCATTTTTCTGAAGAAGACGGCACAGAGGTGTCAAAGCTTCGTCGTCAGCTGGCGGATGAAAAGCTACGTTCAGAAGATGCGGAACGCCAGATTACGGCCTTGCAGACCACGCAACGCGGGTTTGAAACCCGTCAGGCCCATTCGGATATCATGGTGCGCGAGCTGAAAAGCAAACTGGCCGCCCGTGAGGAAGAGCTGACGGAAGCCGGAAGCAATCTGCGCAGCGCACAGCGTACGGTGGAAGCGCTGGAAGAAGAAATGCAGGCCCTGCGCAAAAAGCTGGAGGCCCGTCCGCGTGGCCGCCCGCGCCTGAAGCCCCTCGAAGAAGACGGAGCAGAAAAGGTGCTGGTGGCGGATGATGATGAACCGCAGCCCGTTAAGTGGTGGAAAGACTGAAACCTGACATATTTTGCGCTAAAGTGCAGGTATGAAGAATAATTCCGCCACGCCTGCACTTGTCTTTCTGATAGCAGATGTCGCTCTGGGGGTTGCCTTTGTGCTGCTGCCCCCGGTGGTGATGAGTTTTCTTGTTCTGCTGAAAGACGTGTTTGGCGTGCTGATCCTGCCATTCACCTTTCTGTTCGGGCTGGCTGGCTGGTCCTCGGACATGTCATCGCTGGATAGTGTGATGGGTGGCCTGGCTCCCAGCATGCTGCGTCATCCGTTCCGCGCAATAACTGCGGCGGCTTTGATCGCTATTGGTGGCCTGTGTTCGGTTCTCGCCTTTAGCAGCCCGCGTGCTGCGCATATGGAACGGATTATCGCACCTATTTTAACCGTTGTTGCCATTGGTCTGGCGGGGCTGGATGTTGGCGTGATTTTGCTACCCGCTTTGCTCCTTCAGCTTTCTGCCCTGCGGTATCCTGAAATGGATTTTTTCACACGTCGGAAATAAGCGTGTGTTTGCGTGGCAGGCTTTAACCAGCGGATAATGCCATCTATATGGCTGAATTTTACCGTCTGACTTTCAGAGAAATATAGAAAAAAGCAGCGTCGTGTTCCTGATGCTATTCAGAAAGACGCTGCTATTCTCAAAGCTTACGGGAAAATCTTGCCCGGATTCATCAGGTTTTTTGGGTCCAGCGCGGCTTTAATTTTGCGCATGGTGTCCAGTTCCGCGCCGCCGCGCCATGACGGCATCATGTAAGTCTTCAACTGCCCCACGCCATGCTCGGCGGAGAAAGACCCATCCAGCGTGCGAACAATGTTGGCAACTGTGTCCATCATTGCGTGGTCCTGCGCCAGAAACGCTTTCGGATCCATGCCTTCTGGTTGCACCAGATTAAAGTGAATGTTGCCATCCCCAATATGCCCGAAAGGGGCCACGCGCATGCTAGGGATCAGCGCTTCACACGCGGCTGTTGCTTTGCTGATAAATTCAGGAATGGCAGAAAGCGGGACAGACACATCGTTTTTCACGGATGCCCCGGCACGTTTCTGGGCTTCAGCGTGTTCTTCACGAATTACCCAAAGCGCCTGACGCTGGCCTTCGCTTTCTGCCAGCACAGCATCGGTTACCAGGCCGTCTTCCAGAGCTTGCCCCAGAACCTCTTCCATCAATGTGCGCAGGCTGTCATCCGCGCGCGGGCTGCCCAGTTCCACCAGCGCATAGGCCGGGGCGGGTTCGGAAAGTGGCAGAGATGCCCCTTCAATCAGGCTGTTCACCAGCGCCATGCTGGTGCCGGACATATATTCAAATGCTTGAATGGCTGCCGGGTCCTGTTTGCGGAAGGCAGCGAACAGATCCAGCACGGCTTGCGGGTCCGCCAGCGCACATAAGGCTGTCTCACGGGAGCGGGGGGCAGGCTGAAGCTGAATAATGGCAGTGGTGATAATGCCCAGCGTGCCTTCTGAACCAATAAGCACCTGCCGCAGGGCGTAGCCGGTGTTGTCCTTGCGCAGGCGGCGCATCAGGTTGAGCACCTGTCCGTCTGGCAGAACGGCTTCCAGCCCCAATGCTAGCTCCCGTGCATTTCCGTAGCGTACGGTATTATTGCCGCCTGCATTGGTGGCCAGAATCCCGCCAATTTCAGCGGAGCCTTCAGAAGAAATGGAGAGCGGCAGCATCAGTCCTTCGGCTGCGGCAGCATCCTGTGCGGCTTTCAGGGTGACCCCGGCTTCTACCGTCATGGTCAGGTCTGCATGGTCAATGGCGTGAACGCGCGTCATGCGGGTGGTGGAAATTACTACCGCCTTGCCGCTGTCATCCGGCGTGGCCCCGCCAACCATGCTGGTATTGCCACCCTGCGGCACCATCGGCACACCATACTCTGCACACAGGGCCACGGCTTTTGCGCAGTCTTGTGTGTTGGCAGGACGCAGCACAGCAGCGCAGCGGCCATGATAGAGCATCCGCCAGTCTGTGCAGAACGGGTCCGTATCCCCGGCCTCGGTCAGCAACCCGGACGGACCAAGCAACTGCGTCAAGGCATCAAGAAGGGCGGAGGGCAGGGGCGTGTCGGACATGAGGCAAACCTTGGTCGGAAATCAGAGTGTCATAAAAGGTGAAAAGACGGTCAGATCACGCATTTTTCTTAATAAAGATAGCGTGCATTATCTGTTACGGGATGAAGTGCTGTATAGAACAGATGGAAAAGCTGTGTGCCTGCAATGCCTGTCAGTAATCCGGCAGCAACAGCGACAAAAATAATCATCAGCCGGGGGTAGCGGCTGTCCATCATTTTCATGCTCAGCATGCTTTGCAGTTCTGAATTTGCAGCTTGCGCGAGATGGAGCTGAGACTTCAGGTTTTCATTATTCCCCCGCACAATCCGCAGATTATGCTCCATCCGGTTCAGGATTTCTCCTCGGTCATGCAACTGGACACGCAGGATTTGAAGGGTATTTTCCTGTGCGCGGAGTTCGGCTTCATCCCGCGTTGTGCGGGCGGCCGTCAGACGGTCAATATCCGGTGCGAGGGTCTGGAAGAGGTTTTTCAGCGCCCCCCCGGTGATGCCATCACGACGCGCACGGGCCTTGATGGCCTCCAGAGCAGAGTCAGATTGCCCCTGCTGATCTTCCAGCACCAAAGCCAGAATATCAGACAGGATTTTGATCTCCCTGGGGTCCATCTTGCTCATGTCAGGTCATACCCCGCAGGCCTTGGGGCTGCGGCGCGGCGCAGACGGTCCTGAATGGCGAGGCCAAGTCCATGTTCAGGAATAGGCTGCACGGCAAGGCCGGTCAGTTCAAATGTCTGGCGCTGGCTGTCCAGAAACCGCAGGCCGGAAAACAGGCGGGCGGCGGCCTCTTCCAGATTACCTGTAGGGCTGAGGTTCCACGTCACAGCGGCTTCATCGTGCAGGGGCGTAGGGCCAAAAGCGATCAACCCTTCCTGCGGGCCAACGCTGGTGGCGTTCAGGCGCACCGGCAGGCTGGGGGCATAATGGGAGAGCATGCGGCCCGGAGAAAGCGGGGCGGCATCGCTTTCTGTCTCAGGGCGTGCGATTGGGCCGCACAGCCCTTCAAGTTCCTCAACCGAGACACCGCCGGGGCGCAACAGGCAGGGGCGGTCCGGGTTCGTCAGGTCCACCACCGTGCTTTCCAGGCCTACGGCGCAGGGGCCGGTATCCAGCACGGCATCAATCCGGCCTTCCAGTTCATCCAGCACATGGCTGGCGTCTGATGGGCTGATGCGGCCTGAGCGGTTAGCGGAGGGGGCCGCCACAGGGTGATCAACCGCCCGCAGGAGTGCAAGAACAGCGTCCCCCCGAGGCACACGCACGGCAATGGAAGGCAGACCGTCGGCGGCCAGATCACTTACCGTGCAGCCTGGGGCGCGGGGCAGGACCAGTGTCAGTGGACCGGGCCAGAACCGGTCCGCCAGTTTTTGGGCCAGCGGGTTGGACTGCACTTGTTTAAACGCGGCGTCTGCACTGGCAAAATGGCTGATGAGCGGGTTGAAGCGAGGGCGGTTCTTGGCTTCAAAAATATGGGCGACGGCGGAGGGTTGCGTGGCATCCCCCCCCAGCCCGTAAACCGTCTCCGTGCCAAACGCCACCAGTCCGCCATCCCGCAGAATGCGGGCGGCAGCGGCAATGCCAGAGGGGGTGGCGGCGAGGCGTTCGGTCATACAAGTCCTGTCGAACAAAGTGGTAGAACAGTTTGGCGCACGGGAACTCAGAGCTGCCCGGTGCAGACAAAAGGCGGGTTTTTCCAGTCCGGCTTGCCGTAAAGCAGCGGGCTGCCATCCAGCAGGGTGACGTGGCCACCGGCGGCTTCCACAATGGCCTGAGGGGCTGCGGTGTCCCACTCCATGGTCGGACCGAGGCGGGGGTAGAAATCAACCACACCTTCTGCCACGCGTGCAAACTTTACAGCTGACCCGATATTACCCACGGAAGCGATGCGGCGTTCACCCAGATATTCGGCCAGACGCGGATCATCCCCATAATGGCGGGAGGCCAGAACGCTCAGCCCTTCAGCAGGCGGTGTGCGGGTGTGGATGGAGGTAAGGCCGTTATTGTCCCGGCGCTGAGCAGGCAGGTTCACGCCGCCCGTATAAAGCTGATGGTACGCGGGCAGCGCCATAGCGCCCAGCACGGCCCGGCCATTGCGCACAAGGCCGATATTGACCGTAAAGTCATCCCGCCCGGCAGCAAATTCCCGCGTGCCGTCCAGCGGGTCTACCAGCCAGTAGGCTTCAGACACAGCGCCACGCAACCCGGAGGCCACTTCTTCTTCCGCAATAACCGGAATGCCCGGCACGGCGGCGCGAAGGCCTTTGAGGATATGGGCTTCCGCCGCGTGGTCAGCTTCCGTCACCGGTGAGGAGTCGGTTTTGGTCAGCGTTTCAAAACCCCGCGCGCGAATGGTGCGGATAATTTCAGCGGCTTCGTCCGCCAGTCTGGCTGCAAGGGCCAGCAGGTCAGCGTCAGTATAGGTGTTCATGTTATGACCATACGCCAGGAACGGCAGCGCGTCATGCCCCGGATGTGCGCAGAGTTGCTGCCCGTCCTGTTTTTTTGAACAGGCTCCGGCTGCCCTATTGCCAAGGGGCGAGGTGGGACGTACCCAAGTCAGACCGATTAAGCGAAGACGTAAGGAGGCCAGTCGGCATGCTTCAGATTTCATTTTCCCCCGAGACCCTGCCCGATGGCGGGGCACTGGCTCTTCTGCTGGCCGAAGGGCAGGACCGTCCGGCCATTTTTGCTGCTGCAGATAAAGCGACCAACGGCGCCCTGACCCGCGCAGCCGAAGCGGATGCCTTTACCGGCAAGGATGGCTCCACCTGTGTTGTTCTGGCACCGGGTGCAGGCTTTTCCCGCATTGTGCTGATTGGCGTTGGTAAAGCGGAAGCTTTTGGCGCGAAAGAAGCCGAAGCTGCTGGTGGCGTTGCTGCCTCCGTTTTTGGGGCGCAGGACAAGGCAACTGTTGCTCTGGGCAATGTGCCGCAAGGCTTTGCGGCATCCGTTGCGCAGGGTGCTGTGCTGGGGGCGTATCACTTCTCACTGTATCACAGCGCACCGGCGGAAGATAAAAAGCACCGCCTTGCAGCAGTGACCGTTCTGGCCGCTGACCCGGCCGCAGCAGAGGCCGCCTTTGCACCGCTGGCCGCTGTGGCGCGTGGCGTGATCCTGACGCGGGATCTGGTCACGGAACCTGCCAACGTCCTGAACCCAGAAGAATTTACCGCTCGTGTCACCACGTTGCGCAGCCTTGGGCTGGAAGTGGACGTGCTGGACGGCGCAGCAATGGAAAAGCTGGGCTTTGGCGCGCTGCTGGGTGTTGCGCAGGGCAGTGCGAACGCACCGCGCACCGTCGTCATGCGCTGGAACGGCGGTGCGAAGGATGAAGCCCCGCTGGCCTTTATTGGCAAAGGTGTGACGTTTGATTCCGGTGGCATTTCCATCAAGCCCGCAGCGGGCATGGAGGAAATGAAAGAAGACATGGCCGGTGCTGCAACCGTGACCGGTCTGATGGCAACTCTTGCAGGCCGTAAGGCGAAGGTGAACGCTGTTGGCGTGATCGGTCTGGTGGAAAACATGGTGTCCGGCACCGCCCAGCGCCCCGGTGACGTGGTGCGCAGTGCGTCCGGCCAGACCATTGAAGTGCTGAACACGGACGCTGAAGGGCGCCTCGTGCTGGCCGATATCCTCTGGTATGCGCGGGACCGTTTTGCACCGAAGCTGATGGTGGACCTTGCGACCCTGACGGGTGCGATCATTGTCAG
>NZ_CALLXM010000066.1 GCF_937875265.1 uncultured Acetobacter sp.
GCACACTGGCTGGCGGCATAGAAACCGATGCGGCCACTCGCACCGTTACTTTCCACCTGACAGAACCGGATGCTGAATTCCCTGAGCGTCTGGCCTGGTTTCATGCCGTTATTCTCCCGGCCAGCACACCACCCCATGACACAGGCAACACCGCCCCGCCGGGCACCGGCCCTTATCAGGTGACGCATTATGACCCCGCCACCGGCATGGTGCTGAAGCGCAACCCGTATTTCCGGGAATGGGCGCATGATGCACAACCCTCCGGCTATGCAGACGCCATACAGGTTACGTTTGGTCTGGACCCGGAAGGCGAAGTGACCGCTATTGAAAATGGTCAGTATGACTGGATGTATGAAGATGTGCCGCTGGACCGGCTGGGTGAAGTTGGCAGCCGCTATGCCGGGCAGGTGCAGATTTATACGTTGCTGCTCTATTATTACGCTGCCCTGAATGTGCGGATGCCGCCCTTCAACTCCCTCAAGGCACGGCAGGCTTTAAACTACGCAGTCAACCGGCACGCCATGGTGATCTATCATGGAGGTTCGGCTGTGGCCTCTCCGCTATGCCAGCTTCTGCCACAGGGTGTGCCGGGGTATGATCCCGGATGTGCCTACACCAAAGGGGCCTCCCCAGCGCATCCACTTCCACAATGGCAGGCCCCGGACCTTGAGGAAGCCCGCAAACTGGTGCGGGAAAGTGGTACGGCCGGGCAGAAAGTAACCATCATCGCCCCACTGGAAGGGCGCTATGCCGCCATGGCCCTGGATTTGCGGAGCACTCTGGCCAGTCTGGGCTATGACGCCACGGTGCGCAGCATGACACAGGCTGTACAATTTTCTTACGTGCAGAATAGCGATAACCATGTGCAGCTTGCTCTTACGGGATGGAATGCGGATTACCCCTCCGCCTCCAGCTTTCTGCATACATTATTTGCCTGTGCCAGCTTCCGTCCGCATTCAGACAACTCCCCCAACATGTCAGCTTTCTGCAACCCGGAAACGGATGCCCTGATGGACAAGGCCGCCACCGCAGCCCTCAGCAATCCGGCAGAGAGCGCACAGGACTGGGCGGAAGCTGACCGCGCCCTGATGGCGCAGGCGCCCGCCGTGCCCCTTGTGCAGATCAAACGCGTCAGCCTGTTGTCAAAACGCACGCGTAACGCCATCGTAACACTTAATGATGAAATCCTGCTTTCTCAGCTTCAGGTCCGATGACGGCTGAAGCCCCGCCCCCCCCCCGCCCGGGGCGACAAGCGGTGCGTGGCCTTGCGCGGAACCGCGCGGCCATGACGGCCCTTGCCGTTCTAGTGCTGATCACCCTCAGTTGCGTGCTTGCCCCGCTTTATGCGCGGGATATTGCCCAGACTGACCCGTTTACCTCCAACGTTGCGGGCAGCATCATGCTGGACGGGCATGAGGTGGACATCATGCAGCCCAACGATAACCCGCTGCATCTGGGCCTCAGCCCCATCGGGCCGACGGGACATACGGCTTATCTGCTGGGGGCGGATAGTCAGGGGCGCGATGTTGCCGCCCGCATGTTGTATGGCGGCCGGAATTCCCTGCTGATTTCATCCTGTGCTGCGGTGCTGTGCCTGATTCTGGCCGCGAGCGCAGGCATTGCCGCAGGCTTTTTTGGCGGGCTGGTGGATGCTGTTTTGTCCCGCCTGATGGATATCATGTGGGCCGTGCCGGTGTATCTGTTCGCTATCTCCCTTTCCATTGTCACGGTCAGCCAGGGGTTGCGGCTGGGGCCATTTGTGGTGGAAGCGGACAGCCTGCTTATCCCCATTGTTATTATTGCGCTGGTTTATGTGCCTTACGCGGCGCGGCCTGTTCGCGGTCGGGTGCTGGCGTTGCGGCAGGCAGAATTTGTGACCGCCGCCCGCTGCCTTGGTGTGCCGCGCTGGCGCATTGTGCTGTTTGATATTCTGCCAAACGTGACCACCACACTCGTCGTGCTCGGCCCGTTGCTAATGGCACTCTCCCTGCTGGCAGAAAGTGCTCTCTCCTTCCTCTCCATCGGGGTGCAGGCACCGGCGGCATCATGGGGCACCATTATTCAGGATGGCGAGGGGCTTATTTACACCCGCCCCATGGTGGCCATTGCCCCCGGCCTTGCCATTGTGATGGTGGTGCTGGCGCTCAATATTCTGGGTGATGGCCTGCGGGATGCGCTGGATGTGCGTGATTCCTCGCGACGGTCATCATGAGGAGGGCTGACGCATGATGATGGCTCTTCTGCGTAGGCTCGGGCAGACAGTGTTTGTCCTGTTCGGTATTTCCGCACTGGTGTTTCTGGTCTTTTTCGCCACACCGGGGGCGGACCCTACAGCGCGTATTGCAGGGCGGAATGCCTCCCCCCAGACCATGGAAAAAGTGCGTCAGGAATATGGGTTCAACCGCCCCCTGCCCGTGCAATATGCCACCATGATGAAAAAGCTGTTCATCACGCAGGACCTTGCATCCTATGTAGACCGGGGTGAACTCGTGGTGCCGGAAATTGCCCGCGCGGCCCCGGTTACGGTTTCTCTGGTGTGTGGCGCGGCAATTATCTGGGTTGTGTTGTCCATTACCATGGGCACCGTGGCTGCTGCCATGAAAGGCACATGGATAGATCGCGGGCTGATGATGCTAGGGCTGGTCGGTATTTCCATGCCGGTGTTCTGGCTGGGGCAAGTGACCAACCTCATCACGCAAAGCCGGTATCATGACACATGGCTGTTCTCATGGGTGCCGGGGCTGGGTTACGTCCCACTGACAGAAAACCCGTGGGGATGGTTTAAGGCACTGGTTATTCCGTGGGTCGTGCTGGCTATCATGTTTATCGGCATTTACAGCCGCGTGCTGCGGGCTGATCTGGTCGCCCTCTCCGGCGAGGACTTCATGCGCACAGCGCGGGCCAAGGGGCTTTCCCCCACCCGTGTTTTACTGCGGCACGGGCTACGCACCTCCATGATCACTTTTGTCTCCCTCTTCGGGCTGGATTTTGCGCAGCTTGTCGGGGGCGGTGCGTTGCTGACAGAAGTCGTGTTCGGTCTGCCCGGTGTCGGACGGCTCACCTATCAGGCCCTCACTAATCTGGACCTGCCTCTGATTATGGCCACCGTGATGTATTCCGCCGTGTTTGTGGTGCTGGCGAATGCTGTGGTGGACATTCTCTACCTGTTTCTGGACCCAAGGGTGCGTGATGCCCGCTGACACACCCCGTTCGAATCCCACTTCTTCCGCCCCCCTGCTGGTGGTGCAGGATCTGTGCGTCAGCTTCCCGTCCCGTGGGCGGATGATCCCGATTGTGGAACATGTGTCCTTCACGTTGGGTGAGCGGGACATTCTGGGGCTGGTGGGCGAATCAGGCTCAGGAAAATCCGTCACTGCCATGGCTTTGATGGGATTGATTGACAGCCCCGGCGTGCAGATTACCGGCTCCGCCCTGTTCCGGGGGCAGGAGCTGGTGGGCCTGCCCCAAAAGCAACTCCGCCGCCTGCGTGGGCGTGAGATTGCCATGATCTTTCAGGACCCGATGACGGCCTTTACGCCGGTTTACACCATCGGCTGGCAGATTGATGAACAGATCCGCGCGCATGAGCGGCTTTCCCGCAAGCAGGCCCGTGCCCGCACGGTCAGTCTGCTGGCGGAAATGGGCGTGCCTGACCCGGCCCGCACGGCAGACCGCTACCCGCACCAGCTTTCCGGCGGCCTGCGGCAACGCGCCATGATTGCCATGGCGCTTTCCTGCAATCCGTCTCTTCTGATTGCAGACGAACCCACGACCGCACTGGATGTTACGGTACAGGCACAAATTCTGGAACTTATCCGTTCCCTGCGCAGCACCTATGGGTCTTCCGTGCTGCTGATTACCCATGACATGGGCGTGGTGGCAGAAACTTGTGACACAACACTGGTGCTCTATTCGGGCAGGGTAGCAGAAACCGGCCCGACGGAGGCATTGTTTGCCCATCCCGGCCACCCTTATACGGCGGCCCTTTTAGCGTCCATCCCACCTCTGGATGGTCCACGCCCGCACCGCCTCCCTGCCATTGCCGGGGCTCCTCCTGCGCCACTGGAGCGCCCTGCGGGCTGCGCCTTCGCGCCACGCTGCACATATGTGCACGCCTCCTGTCTGCCTGCCCCTCCGCCACCGCTAGTGCCTACGGGCTCTGATACTATGATCGTTCAGAGGACAGTCACTGACACGTCTTCATTAGAAAGCGTAGATCCGACAGACCAGACACGCCCCTGCACCACCACGCATAATACGCTAACAGAACAGTCTTTTTCAGAAACCACCATATCGCGCCCCACTCAGCTTTCTGCCTGTGTTCTCCCTGCGGAAGGCACCCCTTTGCCGCCTGGCCTGAAGAATACAGTGCCTGCTCCCGGCGAAGCAGTCACCACCACCCAAATCCTATCGCCCCCCACATCTTCCGCTTCCGGGGGGCCTCAGCTATGACCAGACCTTCATCAGCCCCCGAACAACACATGCCAACTCCCCCCGCCACAGCACCACAGGCCAGTGCCAGTGCCAGTGCCAGTGCCAGTGCCAGTGCCAGTGCCAGTGCCAGTGCCAGACCGCTGCTGGAAGTGCGGGATGTACGCAAGATTTATCATCTGCCACGCGGCCAGACACTGAAAGCTGTTGATGGCATTTCCCTGTCTGTCATGCCGGGAGAAGTGCTGGGGCTGGTAGGGGAATCTGGCTGCGGGAAATCTACACTGGGCCGCTGCCTGCTGCGCCTGACCGATGTCTCCTCCGGGCAAATCCTGTTTGAAGGGCAGGAAATTACTCATCTGAATGAGCGGACCATGCGCCCGTTACGCCAGCGGATGCAGATGGTGTTTCAGGATTCCTATGCTTCCCTCAATCCGCGCCGCCGCATTGGGGATCTGATCGCCGAGCCGCTCCGGGTGCACCCCGGCCCAGATGGGCGCAAACGCTCGCGTGCATCCATTATGGCCCGCCTGCACGAATTGATGGATCTGGTCAGCCTGCCTGCCACAGCACTGGACCGCTATGCGCACGAATTTTCTGGTGGGCAGAGGCAGCGCATCAACATTGCACGCGCTCTGGCACTTTCCCCCCGGCTGGTGGTTGCAGACGAACCAGTTTCTGCACTGGATGTTTCCGTGCAGGCACAGATTGTCAATCTGTTTGCTGACCTTCAGGACCGGCTAGGGCTGACCTACGTCTTTGTTGCGCATGATCTGGCTGTCGTGCGACAAATTTCCACCCGTGTAGCCGTCATGTATCTGGGGGCCGTGGTGGAACTGGGCGAGACAGATGCCGTGCTGCACCACCCGGCTCACCCTTATTCTGCCGCCCTGACCGCTGCAGTGCCACGCACTGTGGTCGGCGCTGTGCGGGCAGCGCCCTTGGGCGGTGATATTCCCAGCCCCGTAGCCCGCCCCGCAGGCTGCCGCTTTCATACACGCTGCCCCTTTGTCCAGAACCGCTGCCGGATGGAGGAACCCGCTTTGCATACTGTCAGGCCGGGACATTCTGTGGCGTGTCATTTTCCACTAAGTGGAGGCTAAGCAGGCAAATGCATCGTAAAGCTTTTACTCTGAGGAGTATCACTCCAACGGATGAAGCCTAAACGAGCCTGTTTGGCAGTTATACTTTAAATATATCCAGAATAATTTTTTCCTATACGTCCATCCAACCATAAGTCTCCAGCATTACGTGCATGTGAACGTAAGAGCCTGACAAGGGCACGACCACTGCGTATGCGGCAGAACGCATCTGCCTTTCCAGCATACTGGCAAGAAAGGAACAAAGGCGCAGAAAGATAAAAATTTGCCACAACCTCAATCTGCTTTATGAAAACAGGCACTGGTTTACCATTTTTCTTTCTGGATATTTCGTGATGCCTGAAAACCCCGCCTCAGCCGCAGACCGCTTACAGACTGTTCTGACCACACTGCGCGCAACCATGGAAGCGCAGGTCAGCACCGCGCCATCCGTGCGGGAAGAGCACAGCCATGGTGAGGCAATGAATGCCGTCTGTTTGCCAGAAGCAGTTGTTTTTGCACAAAGCACGCAGGATGTGTCTGCCGTTCTGAGCGCCTGCCACGCGCAACGTGTGCCGGTGGTGGCATTTGGCGCCGGGACATCTGTTGAGGGACATGTGGTGCCGCCAGAGCATGCCATCAGTCTGGACCTCTCCCGCATGACGGACATTATTGCAGTCAATGCGGAAGATCTGGATTGCCGTGTGCAAGCCGGACTGACGCGCCAGGGCCTGAACGCACAAATCCGCGAGACCGGACTTTTCTTCCCTGTGGACCCCGGCGGGGAAGCCACTCTGGGCGGTATGTGTGCCACACGCGCCTCTGGAACGGCAGCTGTCCGCTATAATACCATGAAGGAAAATGTGCTTGGCCTGACTGTTGTTCTGGCAACAGGTGAAGTTATTCGCACAGGCGGACGGGTGCGCAAATCTTCTACCGGGTATGACCTTACCTCCCTGTTCATTGGGTCCGAAGGCACGCTGGGAATTATTACGGAAGTCCAGTTGAGGTTACATGGGCGTCCTGAAACCTTATCTGCTGCTGTCTGTCAGTTTGAAAATCTTCATGATGCCGTGCAGACTGCCATGGAAATTATTCAGTCTGGCATTCCCATTAACCGCGTGGAGTTGATGGACCCTGTGCAGATGCAGGCCTCCATTCAGTATTCCAAACTGGAAGGCTATCGCCCACTCACCACACTCTTCTTTGAATTTGCCGGTGCCCCTGCTGCCGTGCAGGAACAGGTAACAGCGACAGAAGCACTCGTAGAGGGCAATAATGGGTTGGGATTCACGTGGGCCGAAAGCGCAGAAGACCGGTCCCGCCTGTGGAAAGCCCGACACGATGCGTTTTGGGCCGCCAAAGCGCTGGACCCAAAGGCGCGTGTGATTTCAACTGATTGTATTGTGCCCATCTCTCACCTCGGCACCCTGATTGATGGTGTCTATGAAGATATCAAGGCGTCTGGCCTGCGCGCCCCTCTTCTGGGCCATGTTGGGGATGGAAATTTCCATACCCTGATTATTACAGAAGACACACCGGAAGGGCACGCACAGGCATGGGAATTGGATAAGAAAATTGTTGCACGCGCACTGGCCCTGGAAGGCTCATGCAGCGGAGAACATGGTGTTGGCATGGGTAAGCTCGATTTCCTGGAAACCGAGCACGGAGCAGGTGCACTGAAAGTTATGCGGGCCGTGAAAAATACTATGGACCCACATAACATTCTCAACCCGGGAAAGCTTCTGCCGCCGGGATCCGTATATCAGGGCTGATCTTCCAGCCGCTACGCATTCAGAGTAAACGAGAGCCACATCTTCTATGTGGTTCCTAACCTCTATTTTTCATCACTTTCTTTTGAGAATTTTTATACCTGAGAACACCTATTTCTTTTTTATCTTAAAATGAAAATATAATCATCTAAGATATTTTTATTTACAAAAAGAGTGCACAAATGATTACAGAAAATACGATTTTTCGTAAATTCCTGATCAAACTTCTTTCCATTATTAAAAACTCTATGAAAAAAGAACTATCCCATCGCTTTGATTTATTGTCATTTTCAAATTTCTTACAGAGCCTGGAATATTTACAGAGAACGCAACCCGATAATGGATTGATTACAATAGGAATAGGCATAACGCGCCTGCTTCTTGGCATTCCAGCAGCATCAGAGCCGTTTGAATTGATCCAAGCCCGTTCTAATTCTCGACTATGTCGCATTCTCTTAGTTGCCACACGTTTACGTTTTTCTCATTACACAGCCGCTTATGAAGATGCACAGGCTCTCCTGACTCACTACACTGACCTTGACCTCCCCGCCTTTCAGATATTGGCACAGGCCATCTGCTATGCAACCAACAAAGCCGGCTGGTGCACTTTTTCAGGTTCAGGAAAGCTACATCTGACCTTTCGCAGATCTGTTAATATTGAAAATTTGTTTATTATAATTGATGGTATTAGTCATCCTATCACATCTTTCCAAGTTTTTCATAAAAGCAATAGCCTCTCTGTTCTTCTCCCCGAAAACTGGAAACAGGCAACAGACATCAGCATCACAATACTGCGGGATGTTCTATTGGGTGGCATATTCCACATTCCGCATTTTCTTAAAACAGAAGGCTTTGTCACGTCTGGCCCGACCGGTCTTTCTGGTTGGGCACGCTATCCGGCAAACCCGGAAGGGGCGGTAAAGCTCAAAATAACACCACATAACCGCAATCACACGCCGCTTTCTATTTTGACAGACAGTATAAAATTCTTTGCCCCCGAGAATATTGCAGGGGATAATATTAAACATGCTTTTTCGGTAAGCACTGCAAAGCTTAAAGAAAAAGGGGGACAATTCAGTGTCTGCTCTGACCATGGAACGCCTTTTTACGGCAGCCCCCTTACACTTGATCCGCTTGCTGAGTGTGCACGATACTACGCACAAGATATTGCCCGGCTCTTTCCTGCTTTATCTTTAAAAAATAATCACCCTTCCCAACCTCCCCTCTCTGGGAAGACCGGTAAAATAAGAATTCTGACTTCAGTTGCTATTATTATTCCGGTTTATAATGGTTTTAGCGCAACGAAAGCCTGTATCTCTCTCTGCATCAAACATAAGCCCCCTAATGCACGGCTTATCATTATCAATGACGCCTCTCCTAACCCGGAAATTCTGAGGTATCTTTCTGGTATTGAGAATAAAAAGAATATTCTTATCCTTCACAACAAGGAAAACCTTGGTTTCCCTAAATCTGTCAATCGTGGCATGTGCCACAGGACGCAGAACGAAGATGTTGTTTTACTGAACAGCGATACGCTGGTGTGCCGTAACTGGCTGATGCAGCTCCAGCGAGCCGCTTATGCACAGGCCGATATTGGCACGGCAACGCCGCTTTCAAATAACGCCACTATTTTTAGCTATCCTTCAGCAACCCGGATTAACCCCATTCCTGATGCCAGAACCTGTCAGGATATCAGTGCTGTCATGGGTAAAATCTGGCGCAGCAAAACAGTTGACGTTCCGACGCCTCATGGATTTTGCATGTATGTAAAATCTGAATGCCTGGAACAAACCGGCCTGTTGCGTGAAGATATTTTTGCGCAGGGTTATGGAGAAGAAAATGATTTTGCGCGTCGGGCCTCAGCACTAGGTTGGCGTCATGTTGCCTGCATGGGGACATTTGTTGGGCATGCTGAAAGCCAGTCTTTCAGCCCCGTAAAATCCGACCTTATCAGCAGAAACCTGCACCTTCTGAACAGTCTCCATCCGGGATATGATCAGCTTATCGCCTGCTGGCAGGACCGGGACCCGCTGGCCGCCTACAGAAAAATGCTGGATCTGGCACGCCTGCACCAGAACAATCTGTTGTTAAAATCTGTTATTCTTATCATGCATGATCGGGAAGGCGGCATTTTACGACACGTCTGGAAACGCGCATCCCTCTACGAACAAGCTGGTGTTTTTGCGTTTATTATGGTGCCTGAAACGCATCGTTCTGGCCGCTTAACTTGGAAACTCTCATCAATACGAGACAAAGATTATCCCAACCTGAGCATTCCCCGCAACTCTTTCAGTTTCAAAGCGCTTTACAAAGACCTGAAGTGTGTGAAATTTGAAATTCATAGTTATATTGGGAGCGGTATTGAGAAAGTTTTTAGCTTATCGCAGCTCGACTTACCATATGATGTGTATATTCACGATTATTCCTGGTTTTGCCCTCGCATTACACTTGTCTCTGGCAAGAACCATTATTGCGGAGAGCCAGACCAGAAAACCTGCCTGAACTGCGTGCGTACGTTTGGAGCGCGGACTGAAGACATTGCGTCTCTTGAAACACTCAGGCAATTGAGCCAGCAACTTCTGCAAAACGCACATAGCATTATCTGTCCTTCCATAGATGCCGCCAACCGCATCAAACGACAGTTCAGAACCATTCAGCCGAACGTCACCCCCTGGGAACATATTCTAAATGTTGGAACGCTTTTTTTTCCTGAAAAGCCACACCATGAAAAGCGCGTTATTGGGATTTTAGGCGCAATCAGTGTCGAAAAAGGCTATGATATTCTTCTTAATTTAGCACAGTTTATCAAAACTCATCATATCCCCATCCATCTGGTTATTATTGGCTATAGCTGTGATGACGCTCCACTTCTGGAAACGGGCGTCGTGACCATTACCGGGCGCTATGAAGAGTATGAAATCAGCACACTGACGGAAAAGCATGCCATTGACTGGTTTTTTCTACCGTCTCTCTGGCCAGAAACATGGTCCTATGTCTTGTCCCATATCTGGACGAGCAACAGGGCTGCGATTGTTTATGATATTGGCGCACCAGCAGAAAGAATAAAACAGGCTGGGGGTGGATTGGTCATCCCGCTCCACACACCCCTGCTGTCTCTCATTTCTGTTTTTATGGCCCCTTATAACTATACGGGTGCCTTCAAAACGCAGGGGGATGCCCTTGCTGATCTCTTAAATATACCGAGCCTTCCGGCATAGCTGCGGCCCTCATGAGAAGAGTTACCGCTTCGTGCCGTATTCGGTGTCAGTCAGCCATGACTGTCAGCTTCCAGCCTGGGCTGGTCTTTTCTTCAGGCGGCTGAATCCACAAAGGTGTCGCGTTGGGTAGCCGGACATTAGCTGGCAGGCTCATGGCGGACCGTAAAGCCCGGAACAACGCCCCATGCGCGACAATCAATGGAATCCCACCCGCTTCTGTCGCTCGGTTAACCGCAGCTACAGCCCGCGCCCGCAAATCCGCAAACGGTTCGGCTCCCGCAGGAGTGTATTCTCCGGCAATCCAGCTATCGTACCAGTCTCCCATAGGCTGGCCTTCCTGCTCACCAAAACAAACTTCTTCCAGCCCGATATCGGTGGTCAACGGCAGCGGAGCATACCCCTGAGCGGCCAGCCCCTGCTGCACAATGGTTGCTGTTTTCAGCGCGCGGTCCAGAGGAGAACTGACGATATGCGTAATAGGGGCATGCGTCTGAATGCCATCCTGAAACAGCTTCGCGGCGGCATCAGCCTGAGCGATCCCTGTGGCATTCAGGGGCACATTTGTGCGCCCCTGAGAAAGACCTTCACGGTTCCAGTCAGTCTGGCCGTGACGAAGATACCAGTAAGAGCAGGGTTGAAGCTGTGTCATGGATCTCAATCAAACAAGGACGATACAGAACTTTCATCGGCAACAGCCCGCATTGCCTGCGCCAGCAGATAGGAAATGGTTACCTGCCGGATATTCTCTGCTGCTGCCACAGCTTCCGTGGCCATAATGCTATCCGTCAAGGTCAGCATTTCAATCGGTGAGTCCGCAACACGCTCCACAGCCTGACCGGTCAGCACGCCATGTGTCACGTATGCCCCGACAGACGCCGCGCCGTTATTAGCGATCGCCCGCGCTGCGTTGCACAGAGAACCCCCACTATCAACGATATCATCTACCAGCAGGCAATGACGGCCGCGCACATCCCCAATCACGTTCATTACTTCAGACACACCAGCGCGTTCACGCCGTTTGTCGATGATAGCAAGGTCCGTATTCAGGCGCTGCGCCAGCTGACGGGCACGCACCACGCCCCCCACGTCCGGCGAGACAATCATCAGGTCACGGTCACCATAACGGCTGCGGATATCACGGGTGAAAAGCGGGGCTGCATAAAGGTTATCCACCGGGATGTCGAAGAAGCCCTGAATCTGCATAGCGTGCAGATCCAGCGTCAGCACACGGTTGGCACCAGCTTCCACCAGCAGGTTGGCCACAAGCTTCGCGCTGATCGGCGTACGGGGGCCAGATTTACGGTCCTGACGCGCATACCCAAAATACGGGATAACCGCAGTGATTCGCCGGGCAGACCCACGCCGCAGCGCAT
>NZ_CALLXM010000067.1 GCF_937875265.1 uncultured Acetobacter sp.
CCAAAAATGATTGAGGGCACGGCGGCCAGAAGCTGCACAGCCATGCCAATCACCGCTGAGACAGCGGGAGGCGCTAAAGCCGTCAGCCAGAAGGCCGTACCAAACGCCAGCGGCACAGCGATAACCAGCCCCAGAAAGCTGCTGGCCAGCGTGCCGAACACCGGGGCAACCGCACCAAAATGCTGTGTAACCGGGTTCCAGACAGCCGTAACAAAAAAGCTCGGACCAAAGGTGGAAAAAGCTTTCCATCCCCCGGTGACCATAACGGTGATGATGGCGCCCAGCACAATAAGCACGCTGATGCCCGTCAAAACGACCAGCGTTCTGAAAAGGGCGTCACCATCCCATCGGCGGGTTATTTGAGGCGTAGCAGCCTGTGTATGCTGCTCAGCGGATCCGTCCATCTGCACTCCGTTCCGATCTACAGGTCGGGAAGTGGGAGCAATACTGGAGCCCCCGGCTGCCTGCAACCGGAGGCGTTAACAAACTCCTCCATACGCAACAAATGTCATGAAACTGTAGCACTTTTACACCGATTATGTCCGGCAGGGCCGCCCAGCACCCTGACACCGGCCTGCTTATGGAGTAAGGTGCCCGCCCATCTGTTTTTACAGTTTTGTTCTTATTGACCAGAGAGACCCCGCAATGGCCGGTTACCGTTCCCGCACCACCACCCATGGCCGCAATATGGCTGGCGCCCGCAGCCTGTGGCGTGCCACGGGCATGAAGGATTCTGACTTCGGCAAACCGATTATTGCCGTTGCCAATTCCTTTACCCAGTTTGTGCCCGGCCATGTTCACCTGAAGGACATGGGCCAGCTTGTGTGTGAGGCCATTGCGGAAGCCGGTGGTGTTGGCCGCGAGTTCAATACCATTGCGGTGGATGACGGCATTGCCATGGGCCACGGCGGGATGCTCTACAGCCTGCCCTCGCGTGAGCTGATTGCTGATGCCGTGGAATATATGGTCAACGCACATTGTGCCGATGCGCTGGTGTGCATCAGCAACTGTGACAAGATTACTCCCGGTATGCTGATGGCCGCCATGCGGCTGAACATCCCGGCTATTTTTGTCTCCGGCGGCCCGATGGAAGCCGGACGTGTGACGCTGGCGGATATTGAGCAGCGGGCCGACCTCGTGACTTCCATGGTTGCGGCTGCCAACCCTAGCGTGAGTGAAGCAGACTCACAGGCCATTGAACGCTCAGCCTGCCCCACCTGCGGTTCCTGCTCCGGCATGTTCACCGCCAACTCCATGAACTGCCTGACCGAAGCCCTTGGCCTCTCCCTGCCCGGCAACGGCACCCTTGTGGCAACCCACGCCGCACGACGTGAACTGTTTGTGGAAGCCGGCAAGCGCAGCGTTGAAATGGCCCGCCGCTTTTATGAGCAGGATGATGCCAGCGTGCTGCCCCGCAATATTGCCACCATGAAGGCGTTTGAAAACGCGATGTCTGTTGATATCGCCATGGGCGGTTCAACCAACACCGTTCTGCATCTGCTGGCCGCCGCCCATGAAGGAGAGGTGCCGTTTACCATGCAGGATATCGACCAGCTTTCCCGCAAGGTGCCGCATCTGTGCAAGGTGTCTCCCTCCCGCCCGGATGTGCATATGGAAGACATCCACCGGGCTGGCGGCATCCCCGCCATTATGGGTGAGCTGGACCGCCTTGGCCTGCTGCATAACGAAATCCCGATGGTCCATGCGCCGTCTCTGAAAGACGGGCTGGCCGAATGGGACATCCGCGCCCCTGCCGGTGCTGGCAACAGCAAGGCAAACGACTTCTTCCGGGCTGCCCCCGGTGGTGTGCGCACCACGCAGGCGTTCTCCCAGTCCAGCCTGTATAAAGAACTGGATACAGACCAGGAAAACGGGGCCATCCGTGACGGCGTGCATGCTTACAGTCAGGATGGTGGTCTGGCCGTGCTGTATGGCAATCTGGCCGAAGACGGTGCGATTGTGAAAACCGCCGGTGTGGTTGCAGGGCTTGAAACGTTCTCTGGCCCGGCCCGCATTTTTGAAAGTCAGGATGATGCAGTAGCCGCCATTCTGGGTAACAAAATTCAGGCCGGTGATGTGGTGGTCATCCGGTATGAAGGCCCCAAAGGCGGCCCCGGCATGCAGGAAATGCTGTACCCGACCAGCTACCTGAAATCCAAAGGGCTGGCAGAAAAATGCGCCCTGATTACCGATGGTCGCTTTTCCGGTGGCAGCTCGGGCCTGTCTATTGGCCACATCTCTCCGGAAGCGGGTGAAGGCGGCATTATTGGTCTGGTGGAAGAAGGGGACCGGATTGAAATCGACATCCCCAACCGTCGTCTGGCCGTGGCCGTGGCAGACAGCGAACTTTCTTCCCGCCGTGAACGGATGGATGACAAAGGGGATGCCGCATGGCAGCCCAAACGCGACCGTGTTGTTTCCACCGCCCTTAAAGCCTACGCCGCGCTGACCACCAGTGCCGCCCGTGGCGCTGTGCGTGACCTGAGCCAGTTGACCCGGCGCGTGCCCCGGTAAAACTCTTTAAGACAAGAACACAGCTTTTGGGAGGCCGGACCTGCTCCGGCCTCCCGCCTTTTTAAGCTGCAAAAATCTGTTTGAGTGCAGCAATAACGCGCGTTACCTCTGGTTCTGTTCCAACAGAAATCCGTAGCCAGTCATTCAGCGGCGCAAACGGACGCGCCATAACAATCCCCAGCTTTGCAAAACGGTCCCGCACATCAGCCACTGGTTGAGGGCTCTGGAAAAACACAAAATTCGCTTCGCTCTCTGTGTGTTTGAGATGCAGGCTATCCAACGTGTTTGTCAGCCGTGCACGGCCTGCAGCAATACGGTCATGCACGGAACGGGTCCAGCTCTGGTCTTCCAGAGACGCACTCGCGGCACTGATAGCAAGGCGACCGATCCCATGCGGGTTTCCAAACCCTGCGTCACGCAACGCCGCAGCTAACGGACGTGGGGCCAGAAGATACCCAATAGGCAAACCCGCGAGCCCATGAATTTTGTCAAATGTTCTGAAAACAGCGACATTTTCCCCTTGCCGCGTGAGGGACACCGCACTGCGTGCCGTGCTTGCATATTCAAGATATGCTTCATCCACAATAACCAGTGTCTTCCGTGAGGTTTCACGAAGGAAAGCTTCAAAAACATCGGGGGGTGATGCCGTGCCACTCGGATTATGCGGGTTAACCAGATAAAGCGCCTTGGTCTCCGGTGTAATGGCTTTTGCAAGAGCAGGCAGATCATTCCTTAAAGACGCATCCAGAGGAACGCCAACACCCGTTAACCCGGCGGGCTTCCCTGCATCCACAAGCGCCATGTAACCCGGTTTGGAATAAACAATTGTGCCCCCCAGTGGTTTACTGGAGGCCAGAAACAGCCCGAGAAGTTCAAGGAGCTCCCCAAGAATAACCTGCTCAGGCGCAACGTTTTCAAGTTTAGCAATCTGCTCCACAAACTGGTCGGCTGAAACGCTGTCTCCGTAGCGATTGGCGTTTTTAAGCTGAGCTGCCAGAGCCCGCTCTGCCTTTGGAGACGGACCGAACGGATTTTCGTTAAGTGCAACTTCCAGAACCGGCTGCCTGGATGTTGCTGCCTGCCCGCGCGAGACGGAGGCCAGTAATGCCGCTGAGGCCGTGAAGGAAAAAAGCTGACGCTTGGTAATCTGAGACATTATTTTCTATCCTGGTCCTGCAAAGTGCGATGCATGCGGAAGGAAAGGCTCGTATCAGAGCCTTTGGTGTCAGAGCTGATAAGAGGCCTGAGCATAATAAAATCCGCCGTTAACCCCGATCTGGCTTGCTGCACCATCATATTTTCCTGACCCGTAATAGCCATTCGCCGCAGGAATTCGGCTGGGGTAGCTGTTGAAAAGGTTATTCGCCCCCAGAGCAAGACGCAGTTTTTCAATGGG
Source organism: uncultured Acetobacter sp. (assembly GCF_937875265.1). Lineage (GTDB taxonomy): Bacteria > Pseudomonadota > Alphaproteobacteria > Acetobacterales > Acetobacteraceae > Acetobacter. The sequence continues at coordinate 3,911 of NZ_CALLXM010000067.1, forward strand.
CTTATAGCCAACTTCAAAATTGGTTATCCAGCGGGGCTGATTGTAAACACGGTTAAAATTCGTGGCAGAATACGCATATGGCCCTTCGTACCACGTCATTTCATCAGCCGTCTGACCGAAACGCTGTTCATGCAGACTGACATCCCATGTGCCGGAAGCAGACTGCCAGTGCCCACCAAAAACAATGCGGTTTTTGGGTGTGCTGCTTGTCAGATACGCTGCCGTCTGGGCATTGAGCGCGGATAGGCCGTTTGCCAGCGTATTAACGTGCCTTATGCTGGTATAATTCACATTCAGCGATGCATCCCAGTCCACTGTTCCAACGCGCCCGAATGCTGTGCGATAGGTTGCCGCCAGATCAACCCCACGCGTTCTGGTCGCAGCCGCATTTGTGAAGAACGATGCAGACACATCCTCCGGAGCAAGAGAGGAAGACACCGCAATGCCCTGTATCCGCAAAGCTTCCAGTGCAGCATTCCCTGAAACCCCCGGCCCGGTGACAATGCGGTCCCGAATATCAATCTGATACGCATCCAGCGTGATGTGCAGGCGTTTGAGCGGTGAATAAACCAGCCCCGCTGTCAGGTTTGTCGCATATTCCGGTTTCAGGGGCGTTGCACCAAGCTGGCGGGCCGCAGCCGAGTTTGCTGCAAGTGTACCACTGGCACTTTCTGGCCCGACTGCAAGAGCGCTATAATATTCATTGGCAAGGCTGGGTGCACGGGTACCTGTACTGAAGGTTGCTCGCGCCGCCAGTTTGGGCGTGATGTCATAGCGCGTAGAGGCTTTGCCATTATAGGTATTTCCAAAATCCGTATAATGCTCATAACGCCCGGCAAGTTCAGCCTGCCAGTTTTTGGTAAGGCGCGCTGAAAGGTCCAGATAGGTGCTGTAAACCACACGGGAATGCGGCCCTGCATTGGAAGGCAGAAGCCCGGCCTGAGCCTGCGTGCCGCCATACAGATAAGATGCGGGACTCCCCACACCAGTTCCATAGGTTTCAAACCGATGAGAAATACCAGTCGCAATGGTCAAAGGACCTGAAAGGCCTTTTATTTTTACAGATTTTGTAAGATCAAACGTGTTGTTCAGCTGTGTGGTGGAGTAATCTGCCAGATGGACAGAAAGCGGGCTGGAACCGGTTGCATCATACAGGCCACTGTTAAGCGTATTGTTCAGGTTACTGTTAATAAAGTCCCCGCCGTAATTTGAGCTGAGGTCCCAGTGCCAGCCTAAAAAGTTATTCCCGCGCAGGCCCACGGCTGCGGAAAAATCATTTTCAGTCGCTGTTTCACGCGGGGTAAAACCATTGGGGTAGACTGCGGGAAAGCGGCTTGGAACACGATAAACCTGCATCACATCTGTATAACGATGCGCGTATGTTTCCGTCGTGTAGGCTTCAATCCCGTTTTCAAACGTATAGCCTGCATTAAGGGCCGCATCGTACCGGGTTGTTGACGGGTCCCCTACAACACGCAGCGTGTCCGTGCCTGTGCGGTTGTCTATCCCGCTTCTGAACGTGTGGTCCTGATGCCTATAATCAAAGCTGAGATCAACAAAGCCGGATGATCCGATTTTGAGGCCCTTCTCTGCCCCGGCCTGAACAACAAAGCCGTCGCCTTCATAGGTCTGGCCAATCTGGCTGCGTGCACTGCCACCGTGATCAGCTTTTTTCAAAATAATGTTAACCACACCCGCAATTGCATCAGACCCATACTGAGCCGCAGCACCATCACGCAGCACTTCAATATGGTCGATCAGTTCAGGCGCAATCAGGTCAATATCTGTCGGGGTGGCACCATCTGCAAAACCATCCGTATATAAATAGGATGAATTATGCCGACGCTTTCCATTCACCAGCACCAGTGTCTGGTTAGGGTTCAGGCCACGAAGACTGATAAAATCCGTTGGTGCACCATCAAACTGCCCAACAGCCGGACGTGTGACGGACGGCAAAAGCTGCGCAAGAGCTGCTGTCGCGTTTGTCTGCCCCGTATTGAGCATGTCGCGGTTGCTCACAACATCAACGGGGGAAAGACTATCCCGCTCCTTCTTGTTCGCCTCACGCGTGCCGGTGACGATAACGCTCTCATTGTCTGGCTCTGCGCCTGAAGACGCACTGGCCAGCGCCTGACCAGAGCAGGACAGTGCGGTGCAGGTAAGAGAGACCCAAAATGTGCCTCTGATCTGACGCCGCTTCATGATGGTCTTCCTTTTACCTTAAATTCA
>NZ_CALLXM010000068.1 GCF_937875265.1 uncultured Acetobacter sp.
TTTGAGGGCTTGCCCATGGTTCTTCTGGAGGCTGCGGCTCTTGGTGTGCCGATTGTAGCGTTTGATTGTGAAACCGGACCGGCTGAAATTATTGTGCCAGATCAAACCGGCCTTCTGGTGCCACAAAATGATGTGGCAGGCTTGGCTGAAGGACTGTTATGCCTGATGGCGGCCCCGGGAAAGCGCATTGCTTTTTCCACGCATGGGAAAGATCGCATGGCGCTTTTCAGCCGTGACCATGTTCTCGCCTTGTGGCGTTCTACGTTGGGACTATAACACTGCCGACTTTATTAATCAGTGCGGCATGCTTCATGCACATTCTGGTGAGTGTATGAAGAATTCAGGAACGCAACAGGCTTTTCTGACGTTGACCATGCAGCTCCTCAAAAACAAAACACAGCTTTTCTATACAGGAGAGTTGGATAAAATTCATCTGGTCGAGCAAAGTATTCCGGCAGGCGGGAGCAAAGATACAAACCGGACACTCTGCCAGCCATAGGCGAGGCGACTGTCATGAAAATTACAGAACATTTAACGTCTGCCGTAACACAGGTCGGAGATTTTATGACTCTGGCCAGTCAGGATGTTTCAGGCATGCTTTCTGTCCTGAACGATATGCTTGGACCGGTACCCAAACCTGATGTTTCCAGTAAACTGGAAACGCGTGCCAGCGCGGCTGGTATGATTGAAACAATTCGGCTCTGGCAAAAACAGGATGATGCCCCGCCCGCAACGGAGGCGGAAATCCGGCAGTTTTTTACGCCAGATGAGCTTGACCAGTTTTCACACCAAACCGGGTTATCTAACCCGGCAACCCTAAACATGCTTCAAACCCTCCTTCCGAAGTGTGTGCGCAGGCGTGCTCTTCATCAGCCCTTTAAGCCTGTCCATTATAAGACAGAAGGTTATGAGAATGCCGAAAATCGTGAGTGAGTAACCTAAAATCCTTCATAATGGCCTGTTGAAAAGAGAGGATAAGGGCAGAGCGGCACCTTCAAAATGGGATGCCGCCAGCCGCTTTCGTATGAAGCACGCAGGCCTGTGCTGCGGGGCCGGGGTGTGTGCCTTCTTGACACTCAGTTTTGCGGGCTTCTAGATACGCGCGTGATGGGGCCTTCTTTTTGGGGAGGTGTAAAAGGGAACCGGGTACAGGAATGGTGATCCGTGAGCTAGGAAACCTGCCATCCATGTTGGTGTGACTGGAGACTGTCAGGCAGGGTGGTCTGGCGGGTATGTTTATGGAAACCGGGAGGCTGGCCGTCTGGCATGTCCCCCCCGGTAATCCATAGAGGTACGGTCTGGTGACAAATGTAACGTGTCACGGAACAAAAGCCGCTATGCCCTGCTGTTTTCAACCACCTTTTGTACACCTGAAGTGCTGATGTGGCGGCGGGTCCTTCTGGTTTTGGTACTGTGTTGTCTGCCTCAGGCTGCTGAGGCAGAGCCCAGGCATCGGATTGCCTCGCTTAACCTCTGCACAGATCAGCTGGTGCTCATGCTGGCAAACCCGGAAAACATTGTGGGGCTAAGCCCTATGGCGCGGGATTGCCAGAATGCGGTGCTGTGTCAGCAGGCACGTGCTGTGCCCGTTCTTCGTGTTTCAGCCGAAGCTGTTGTGGCGCATAACCCTGATATTGTTCTGGGCGGCACCTATACGGCGCGCGTGGCCATGCAGGTGGCCAGAACGCTGGGGTTGCCGGTTGTTGCTCTCAGGCCCGCTGAAAAACTGGATGATATCCCCACACAAATTATGAGTGTTGCCGAGGCTATTGGGGAACCAGAGCGAGGCAAGCAGCTTGTGGCAGCCTTTCGGGCACGTCTGGCAGAGATCAGCGTCACGAACCCGACCGGGCCTGTTGCGGCTATTTATGCCGCCAATGGCTTCGTGACGCAGGCGGGCAGCCTGCCGGACGATGTGCTGCGCCATGCGGGCTTTCAAAACTATACCGCACGGAAAGGGGCTGGGCATATGTCCCGGTTGCCTTTGGAAGTTTTGATTGCCCATCCACCTGACCTGCTCATTCTGGACCGGTCGGGGCAGGGCTATTCCATTGCACAGGCCATGCTGGATAACCCGGTTTTGCAGAAAAACTTCCCCGATGCTCATAAGGCTGACATCCCCGCACGACTATGGCTTTGTGGTCTGCCGCAAACACTGGATGCCATCGCTCGCCTTAAAATTAACCGTGCCGCACTGGATGCTCTTCAATGAACTCAGACCAGCAGGGGCGCGGCCTCTCATTTTTTCTGGCGGCCTGTGTCGGCATCCTGTTCGTGGTGTCTCTCTGGCATGGAGAAAGCTCCATTGCTGGAATGCAGGCCGTGCAGGATGTGCTGGCGGGGCGGCATAGCGCCGGAGCCATTATTCTGGAACAACTGCGCCTGCCGCGTGCCCTGCTGGGTATTCTTGTAGGCGGCGTGCTTGGACTTTCCGGGGCAACCTTGCAGGGCTATATGCGCAACCCGCTGGCAGACCCCGGTATTCTGGGCGTGTCGGGTGGTGCCGCTCTGGGGGCTGTCTGCGTTTTTTATACCGGGTTGATGCAGGTCTCGCTGGCCGCTCTTCCACTTGGTGGGCTGCTCGGGGCATTTGCAGCAGTGGCGCTGTTAATGCTGCTGGTAGGAGATGGCGGCGTGCTGGTGCTCCTGCTGGCCGGGGCCGCCCTGAGCGGGTTTACAGCCGCCCTGACGGCTCTGACGCTTAATCTGGTTCCAAGCCCTTATGCCTCCTTTGAAATCATGCACTGGCTGATGGGTTCCCTGACAGACCGAACCTTTATGGATGTTGCCATCTGCCTGCCCGGCGCTGTTCTGGGCGTTGCTCTGATGCTGACAACAGGCCGTGCGCTGGATGCCCTGACTCTGGGGGAAGAGGTTGCAACCAGTATGGGGTTTTCTCTTGCTGGCTGGCGGGGTGTGCAAATGCGGGTGGTGCTAGGCACTGCGCTGGCCGTTGGGTCCTGTGTCGCTATCTCCGGGGCAATTGGCTTTGTCGGGCTGGTGGTGCCGCATGTGCTGCGCGGCTGGACAGG
>NZ_CALLXM010000069.1 GCF_937875265.1 uncultured Acetobacter sp.
GGGGCTTGCAGGACAATCCACCGGCCATCCGGGCTGACGGCAATCATGCTGGAATCAATAGCCGCCGCATGCCCATCCGCCCAGTTGAGCGTGCCACCCGGAATCTGGATGGGGCGTGTGGCGGTGAGTGAGGGGTGGTGGTCCAGAAAACGACGGGTGGAGGCGGAGGGAATATCGATCACCAGTAATCCGGCCACGCCGGAATCTGCCACATATGCAGTGTTCTCATGCACGGCTACGCCGGAGAGAATGCTGTCCGGATGCAGGGCGTTCTTCTCGATTAAAACGGTGCCCAGTACGGTGTTTTTCTGCGTATCGATATGGATTAGCTTGGGCTGAGCAACAGCCGGGGCCTTGCGGTTAGGCACCCCACTATCCAGCACCCAGAGCGTGCCATCAGGCATGAGCGTTAAACCCGCAGCGGCCACAATGCGTTTTGCCGCATCGCCGTCAGCGGCGTTCCAGTCTGCGTCCGGGTAGGGGGCAAAGCTGCCATCTGTGTTGCGGATGGAAAGCTGTGGGCCGGTATTCCCGACCCATGCCGGGGCTTCCAGCAGCATCCGGCCATCCGGGAGCGGCACCACAGCATCCCAGATCTGTTTGTCAGACTGCGTAAAGGGTGTGAGCGCGGAAGCCGAAAGCTCCGGCACTTTGGGCATATGCACGGCCCATGCGGGGGAAACGGGCAGCGCGACCGCAAGGCTGAGTGTCAGAGTTGTCAAAGCGAGGGTGCGGCTTAACCCCGAAAAAGGCCGGGAACGTCTGATCATCATGAAATTTCTGGCAGCCTTGCTGAAAGTGTGCGGCGGAAACATGTGGCTAGTCTCCTCCCTTTTGGCAGGGCCAGACAACCGCATTCTTCGCATGGCCCGCACGAACCCTGCGAAGAGGCGGATAGACGGAAGGGCTTTATGCGTCTGCCGCGTGGTCCAGATAACGGCGGCGGATATGGGCCTGCCAGGCATCAGCCCCCAACGGTGCACCGGTGGCATCCCGAATGATGTCGGGCATGGAGGCACTGCTGGCGCGGCTGTGGATGTTGGTGCGCAGCCACTGCATGAGCGGGGCAAAATCCCCCTGTGCAAGAGCCGGAGCAATCTGGCTGTCCTGCCCGAATGCGGCCGTGCGAATCTGAGCAGCGGCCAGAGCACCCATGGCGTAGCAGGGGAAATAACCAAACAGGCCTTCCGGCCAGTGAATGTCCTGCAGGCAGCCACGTCGGTCATCCGGGACGGTCAGGCCGAGGAGGGACTGGAGTCGTTCATTAAACGCGGCGGGCAGGTCTTTCAGGGCGAGGTCACCGTTGATCATCGCGGTTTCCAGCTCATACCGGACGAGAATATGGGCCGGGTATGTCACCTCATCGGCATCCACGCGAATAAAGCCGGGTTTTACATGCGTCACCAGACGATGGAGATTGTCCGCCTGCCAGCCGGGTGTGGTGTCTGTTGTGTTGAATTCCGTGCGCAGCAGGGGGATAACCCACTCCACAAACGCGCGGGAGCGGCAGACCTGCATTTCAATCATCAAAGACTGGCTTTCATGCAGCGTCATGCCGCCTGCCTGCCCTACGGGCTGAGACACCCATTCCGCAGGCAGCCCCATGTCATACAGTGCGTGGCCGGTTTCATGCAGCACACCCATCATGGCGGGCAGGAAGTCTGATTCCTCATAACGGGTGGTCAACCGCACATCATGCGTGGCGCCGCCACAGAAGGGATGCAGGCTAACGTCCAGCCGGCCTCGCGTCATGTCAAAGCCGAGCTGCTGCATCAGCTTGCGGCCCAGAGCTTCCTGCTGTGGCACCAGAAAGGGGCCTTGCAGCGGCGTGGGGGCTGGCAGGCTGTTCTGCTTTTCCAGCACGGCGGCAATCAGGCCGGGCAGTTCCGTGCTCAGGCGGCTGAAAATCGGGTCAATATCTGTCTGGCGTGTGCCCGGATCAAACGAGTCCAGCAGAGCATCATATGGGGAGAGGCCCAGCGCCTCGCCTTTGGCTTTGGCAATCTGCTGTGTGAGGTTCAGCACTTCCTGCTGATACGGCAGAAAGGTTTTGAAATCACTGTTCTGGCGGGCTTCACGCCACACCATTTCACTGCGGGCTGTAGCCTGCGCGTTAGCCTCAACCAGATCCCCCGGCAGGGCCGTAGCCTGAATATGCTGGCGGCGCATTTGCGCAAGATTGGCGCTGCGCCAGACATCATCCTCGGTTTCAGCCGTGGCCAGCAGGTCCGCTATTTCGGGTGCGGTAAGAATTTCATGCCGCAGCCCTTCCAGCATCGCCAGATTTTCAGCCCGGCGCTCTGCCGCGCCGTGGGGCATGATGACTTCCTTGTCCCAGCACAGAATGCCAATGGCATCATTCAGGGAAGACAGGCGGGCAAAATGGCGCTCAAGGTTCTGATAGGCTTTATTCATAAGCTGGGATCTGATCCTGTAGGGTGGCAAGGCTGATCCATAGAGTAATGCATCCCTTCGCGGGACGGAAATTTTTGCGAAGGCGGTATGAAAGAACGAAGGAAAGCATATGCCCCATAAAAACGGGATGGCGGAGCAGGAGCCATCGGTTGAACAGGCGCTGGCCCTTCTTTCTGTCGGGGATGCAGAACGGGCCGCGACCCTGTTGCGCACGCTGCTGCGCGAGGATGCGTCGGATGCGGAGGCCTGGCACGCTATGGCCTGTGTGGCCCGTGCCGGGGGCGATGCGCAGTCCGCCATTGCTCTTGCCGGACGCGCCATCGGGCTGCGGCCGGAAGGGCATTTCCATATCACACTGGCGCATGCGTTGCTTGAGCAGGGTCATGCGGAGCCCGCACGGGCCGCAGCGCATGTTGCAGTGATGGCAACGCCCAGAGACCCACGGGCGCATGAGGTGATGGCCGCTGTTCTGGAAGCGCAGAACCGTGTGCTTGATGCGGAACAGGCGCTCCGAACGGCTTTGAAGCTCCGGCCTCTGGACTGTGAAAAACATCTCAGCCTTGCAGCTTTTCTGGCCCGGCACGGACAGGTGGCGGAGGCGGTGAAGGTTTCAGAAAAAGCGCTGGTTCTGGCTCCTGAAAATAGTTTTGCGCACAACCAGCATGCCCTGTTGCTGGAACGCGCTGGCCGGATGCGGGAGGCTGAACCGTTCTTCAGCGTCGTTGCTGCGGCTTTCCCGCAAGATGCCGCAGCCCTTGCTAATCATGGTGCTGCCTTGTTCGCCAAAGGAGACTTTGAACAGGCTCGGACGGTGCTGGAAGCCTCGGCACAGCGCGTGCCGGATGCCCCGGAAACACGAACCAATCTGGGGTTGGTGTACATGGCGCTGGGCGGGCTGGAAGAGGCCGAGCGGGAATTGGGGGCTGCCTTTGCCCTCCGTAAAAATGATGCCCGGCTGGCTGTTAATTACGGAACAGTGCTGGCAGACCTTGGGCAGAGGCAGGCCGCAGAAGCCCTGTTCCGGCAGGTTGGTGCGGGGGAGGCTTCAGAGCAGGATCAGGCACGGGCACGGTTTAATCTGGGCACGTTGCTGCTGGCTGAGGGGCGCTTTCATGAAGGCTGGCAGGCTTTTGAGGCCCGGCAGATT
>NZ_CALLXM010000070.1 GCF_937875265.1 uncultured Acetobacter sp.
GCGAGAAGAGACGCCACAGTTTCCAGACATCCACGGTTCCCACAACGGCACGGCAAAGCCTGCTTTGCATCCACCGTGATGGGCGCATGAGAAATTTCACCTGCCCCTCCGGCGTTCCCCCACAGAAGGCGACCATTCACAATATGGGCACACCCGATTCCGTGGCTGACGAAAATCATGCTGAAATCCGGACTGCCTTTTAAGGTACCGAAAAGTTGTTCTCCAAGAATCAGCGCCTTGGCATCATTTTCCACCCAGACAGGAAGGCCCGTTTTCTCGGCCAGAGCGGCCCCTATATTGATATTGCGCCACCCCAATGCCGTGCAGGCCATGCAGGTTTGCCTGTCTCTGGCAACAAACCCTGGAAGGGCCAGGCCAATACCAGAGAGCTTCCCACTCTCTTTCCCCAGAGCATTCCGCAGATTTTTAATGGTTTTAACAAGAAGTGCCACGCAGGCCTCAGGGTCTGCAAGGCGCGGCACCTCAACTCTGTGCAGCGTGGCACCGTGCAGGTCTGTCAGCACCACAACGGCCGGATCATCCTGCAAGGAAATCCCGATAAATGAGGCTGCATTTGCCCGAACAACCAGCGGCACGGACGGGCGGCCTGCGCCGTAAACAGGCTCCTGTTCACACAGAATATCCTGATCCAGCAGGTCTCGAACAAGTGCGGAAATTGCAGCTTTGCTCAGCCCCAGCTCGGTAGCCAGTTCGGTCCGGCTTCTGGCGCCACTTCGGCTGAGCGTGCTGAGTATCTGGTAGTGGCCTGAAGATAGCATGGCCTGCCCTTTACCTGCGGAAACGGGAGAGAAGATAATTTATGACATGAAACAAGTCCTGCAAATAGGTGGAATGTTATTTACAAACCTCTTTTGAAACATTAACCCGGAAGATCATAGACTCAACCGGTCGCAGCTCTGCGCACCTTGTTCTCCAGCATGTTCAATCACGGATGTCCTTATGCTTCTTTGTGCAGACATCGGCGGATCGTTTATCGATTTTGCTCTCGTCCATCCTGACGGCAAACTGGAACAGCGTCATGCCGTACCAACACCCGTTGACGATGCTGAAAGTTTCATAACAACTCTGCAAACGCTATGTGTCTCGTATCCGGGCGTGCCTCTGCATATTGCCATCGCCGGGGTTGAAGACCCGGTAACCGGCCATGTTAACGCTGCAAATATTCCCAGCATTCGTTCCTTACCTTTGAGAGAACAGCTCAGCCGGCACACTCACCGCCCCGTTCGCATTGGGAATGATGCTGATTGCTTTGCTCTGGCAGAGGCGCGGTTTGGTGCAGCAAAAGGGCACCGGAATGTTTTTGGCCTGATTCTGGGCACGGGAATTGGCGGCGGCTTTGTTCTGGATGGGCAAATTGTGCCCGGCCTAGGTGGCGTTACGGGAGAGCTGGGCCATGCACCCGTTGTCATCGCGCCACCATTGCTGACAGACCCTAACGAAATTCTCTCTCTGGTGCCACTTTTCCGCTGCGGATGCGGTCTGTCAGGCTGCCTTGATACTGTTGCTGGGGCCAGAGCCCTTGAGCGCCTGCACATTTGGGCCGGTGGGCAGGCTGAAACCAGCCACACCATCCTGACCCTTTGGGAAAATGGAGACCCGCAGGCTTCAAAAACCATGTCTGTCTGGATGTCTTACACCAGCGCAGCACTCGCGCATGTCATTAATGTTACCGGCAGTACGGTTGTTCCTGTGGCGGGTGGTCTGAGTAATTCCCCCCTCCTTATCCAGACGCTGGACCGCGCTGTGCGTGACCGCATTCTTGCGTCCACCACAACGCCTCTCCTCCGGCGCGCCATTCTGGGAAAGGATGCCGGAATTCTTGGTGCTGCCTGCCTTGGCCCGGAGATGTGTTATGATCCATGTTGAAATCTGCGTAGAAACACCACAAGGCATTAACGCCGCCCAGATAGCCGGGGCGGACAGACTTGAACTATGCGCATCGCTGGATGTCGGGGGCCTGACACCCAGCGTCGGCCTGATGCATTACGCAGCGCAATGCGCCTTACCCACTCTCGCCATGATCCGTCCGCGCGCAGGCTCATTCATTTTTGATGATGATGAAGCCACCGTCATGAAGAACGATATCCGCGCCACCCGCACAGCAGGTTTGACCGGTGTTGTTCTGGGTGCACTCCGGCCAGACAGGAATCTGGACCACGACCTGCTTCTCCGCCTTTTAGAAGAGTGTGGAGACATGGAACGCACGCTGCACCGCGCGTTTGATCTGGCACAAGACCCTTTTGCAGAGCTGGAATTTGCAATTTCAGCAGGCTTTACCCGTATTTTGACATCCGGCCAGAAACCGTCTGCACCGGAAGGCGCAGAATGCCTTGCCCGTTTGCAGCATCAGGCGCATGGCCGCATTATCATTCTGGCGGGCAGTGGCGTGAAAGCGGACAATGTTAGCGCCCTGATCAGCCAGACCGGCGTAACAGAAGTACATGCCTCCTGTCGCAAACCCGCTATCCCCTTAGATAGTGACGACGCTTTTGGCTTTGGCTCTCAGCCGGTCATCACGGACCCGGATGCCATTCGCGCCCTGATTGCCGCCACACGTAAAGCTACCCAAAGTAAGACTTCATGAATGTGCTCGATCTGGTTGTCATGCTGGCCTATCTGGCGGGGATGCCGCTGCTGGCCGTAATGCTCTCCGGTCGGCAATCCTCCACCACTGCGTATCTGGAAGGCGGGCATGACCTGCCCTGGTGGGCTCTGTGCCTGTCCATGGTCGCGACGGAAACTTCCACCCTGACCGTCATCAGCGTTCCGGGTGTAGCGTTTGGCAATGGCATGGTGTTTGTCGGGCTGGCACTGGGCTATCTGCTGGGCCGGGCGCTGGTCGCCTGGAAATTCTTACCTCTTTACAGTTCCGGCCGTATGCTGAGCGCCTATGATTATCTGGGCCAACGCTTCGGTGTACGGATGCAGCGTGTTGCCTCCGCCACGTTTTTAGGCACACGGGTTCTGGCTGAGGCCGTCCGGCTGTTTGCAGGCATGCTCCCCCTGACAGCCATGCTGGCTGCAACCCATATGGCTGTGCCGCATACTGTCCTGCTGATAGTCGTTGTCACCATAACGCTGTTTTATACATTATGCGGTGGGTTGCGGGCTGTTGTGTGGTCTGACGCCATCCAGTTCTGCCTGTATCTGGGAGGCTCCGCCATCTGTGCGGCGCTCCTGATGCACGGTCTGCCTGCTGGGAGTTTCAGCGCATTGCAGCATGCCGGAAAATTCTCTCTGTTTGCCCATGCCAGCACACCCTTCAGCAGTGCATTTACCCCTCTGGCGGCTATTGGCGGCGGGACCTTGATGACACTAGCCTCCCACGGCACAGACCAGCTTATGGTGCAGCGTGTGCTGGCCGCCCGCAGCCTGAAAGACGCCCGCATGGCCCTGATGGGCAGCGCTGTTGGTGTGACTGCCCTGTTCTTTCTGCTTTCAGGTGTTGGAGTTTTGTTGTGGCTGTATCATGGGCAGGTGCCCTTGCAGGAAACCGGCCTCTCTTCACCAGATGCTCTGTTTCCTGATTACATTGTGCATG
>NZ_CALLXM010000071.1 GCF_937875265.1 uncultured Acetobacter sp.
GCTCCGATTTTGGGTTTTTGGCAGGAGGCTGCTACCGCTGGCCAGAATGCGTTGTGGCACACGGGCGGGAAGGTCAGAAAAATGGACAAAACTCTGCGGGTTGGGGTGATCGGGGCCGGGCATTTCGGGCGGTATCATACCCTGAAGGTCAAGGATGTGCCCCGCGAGACTCTTGTCGGTCTGTTTGACCCCGATGCAAAGCGGGCGGCGGACGTCGCGAAGGAAGCCGGATGCCCCGTTATGGGCTCGGTGGAAGAGCTGCTGGCGGTGTGTGACGCCGTAGTGGTGGCGGCGCCCGCAGAATATCATTTTGAGCTGGCTGGTCAGGTCCTGCGGGCTGGCAAGCATGTGCTGGTGGAAAAGCCGATTGCAGCGACGCTGGAGCAGGCTGATTTTCTCATCACGCTGGCAGAGCAGAGCGGGCTGGTGTGTCAGGTAGGGCATTTGCTGCGGTATTCGGCAGAGCATGAGGCCATTACCAAACGAATCACCCGTCCACTTTATATTGAGGCTACGCGTATTGCGCCCTTCAAGCCGCGTGGGACAGATGTGTCCGTCATTCTGGACCTGATGATCCACGATCTTGATCTGGTGCTGGCGATTGTGGATAGCCCCATTGAGCAGGTCGATGCGCTGGGGGCGGCTGTCAGCTCAGAATACGAAGACATTGCCAATGCCCGTGTGCGCTTTGAAAATGGCTGTGTGGCGACCATTACCGCCAGCCGCATTTCCCTGAAGACAGAGCGGCGGATGCGGCTGTTTTCCGAGGAAGGCTACCTGTCCGCAGATTTTGGAAAGCGCGAACTGACAATGATTGGCCGGGAAAAAGGTCTGCCGCTGCCCGGCACGGGCGGATTCCGCCGGGAAGCTATTTCATGGAAAGATCATGATTCTCTGTTCGCGGAGCATGAGGCGTTTGTTGCATCCTGTCTTGACGGCGTGCCCGTCAAGGTGGATGCCCGGGCCGGGCGGCGCGCTCTGGCTGCGGCACTGGCTGTAGCAGACGGAATTACAGACTCACGGCGTCGGATGGAGTTATCTGGCCTGATCCATGTGGGCTAAAAAAAGTTCGACCGGCTGAAACAATTTATGATCAGCCAAAAACTGCTATCTTTTCAAACACAAGCCTTTTTTAAAGGTTTGAGTGTAAAAAAATCACTAGATATAGGGGGCTATATGTCGCAAGAACGCGACATATAGTGAGGCCAAAGAGCGTAGGGCATGCCCCTGCGTGTCTCTGCGCCTCCACGCCAGATCACGTAAATGCAAAACCGGAGCAAGCCACAATGAGTCTGATCGACGTTCAGGAAAATGAAAACCGTCGCTCTGTGTCTGGCTCTGGGGAAGAAGCCGACCTGTTTGAGCCAGGAAAGCTGGAAGACGTTGTGCAGTTGCCCGGCCACCATCAGGTGCGGGTTGATCGCTCGCGCGATGCTCTGTTGACGCCGTTTGGTAAAGCCACGCTGGATAACCGCTATCTGTTGCCGGATGAAGGTTATCAGGACCTTTTCGGGCGTGTTGCGTCCTATTACGGGGCCGATGCCGGGCACGCACAGCGTATCTATGACTATATGAGTCAGCATTGGTTCATGCCCGCAACGCCGGTGCTGTCCAATGGGGGCACTACACGCGGCTTGCCGATTTCCTGCTTCCTGAACGAAGCCAGTGACAGTCTGGAAGGCATTGTGGGGCTGTGGAACGAGAACGTCTGGCTGGCCAGTAAGGGCGGCGGCATTGGGTCCTATTGGGGCAATCTGCGCTCCATTGGTGAAAATGTCGGCCGCAATGGCAAGACATCTGGCGTCATCCCCTTCATCCGCGTGATGGACAGCCTGACTCTGGCCATCAGCCAGGGCTCTTTGCGGCGCGGGTCTGCCGCGGTGTATCTGCCGGTCTGGCACCCTGAAATTGAAGAATTTGTGGAAATCCGTCGCCCGACCGGCGGCGACCCCAACCGTAAAGCGCTGAACCTGCATCACGGTGTGCTGGTGTCTGATGCCTTCATGCGGGCTGTTGAAGCGGATGAAGAATGGGGCCTGCTCTCCCCACGGGACAGCTCAGTCATCCGTAAGGTTTCGGCTCGTGCGTTGTGGATTCGTATCCTGACAGCCCGAATGGAGCAGGGTGAGCCGTACATTGTCTATTCGGACCATGTGAATAATGCCCGGCCTGAACACCACAAGCTGGCGGGTCTGGAGGTCAAGACCTCCAACCTGTGCTCAGAAATCACCCTGCCAACCGGGATTGATCATCACGGTAAGCAGCGGACGGCAGTGTGCTGCCTCTCGTCCCTGAACCTTGAGACATGGGACCAGTGGAACGACAAGCCGCAGTTTATTGAAGACGTCATGCTGTTCCTGGACAACGTGCTTCAGGACTTTATTGACCGCGCCCCCCCGGAAATGAAGCGGGCTGCCTATGCTGCCTCTCGTGAGCGGTCTGTGGGGCTGGGTGTCATGGGCTTCCATACCTTCCTTCAGGCCAAGAATGTTCCGTTTGAAGGTGTGGTGGCGAAGGTCTGGAACCGTAAGGTTTTCAAACATATTCGCGAACAGGCCGATGCCGCCTCCCGCAAGCTGGCAGAGCTGCGCGGCGCCTGCCCGGATGCTGCCGAATATGGGTTTCAGGAACGCTTCTCGAACAAGATGGCCATTGCGCCTACGGCGTCCATTTCCATTATTGCAGGCAATGCCAGCCCGGGGATCGAGCCGATTGCCGCGAACGTGTTCCTGCAAAAAACGCTCTCCGGCTCCTTTACGGTGCGTAACCGCCACCTGCAGGCGCTGCTGAAAGAGAAAGGGAAGGACACGGAAGAAATCTGGTCCTCCATTACCCTGAACAAGGGCAGCGTGCAGGAGCTGGACTTCCTGACGCAGCAGGAAAAAGATGTCTTCAAGACGGCGTTTGAGCTGGATCAGCGCTGGATTGTGGAGCATGCAGCAGACCGCCAGCCGTATGTGTGTCAGGCGCAATCTGTTAACCTGTTCCTGCCAGCCAATGTGCATAAGCGGGATCTGCATCAGATCCATCACATGGCCTGGAAAAAGGGGCTGAAGTCTCTGTATTACTGCCGCTCCCTGTCCATTCAGCGGGCAGATACGGTGAGTAACGTGCTGACCAAGGCCGGGGTTCTGGCGGCGGAAGCGGCCCAGCGTGCCGGGGATGTTGCTGAGGCTGAGGCCTCAAACGGAAGCAATTATGATGAATGCCTGGCATGCCAGTAAGTCTGATAAAAGCTTCGTAACCCCCTGATTTTAAAACTCTCCGTTATAAGGATAGTCTCATGAGCGAAAAACCTGCCGGACCGGGCGAACAGGAACAGCATTTCGACCTGCTGACTGCCAACCCCGTGTATAAGCCCTTTCGCTATCCGTGGGCTTATGATGCGTGGCTGACGCAGCAGCGCGTGCATTGGCTGCCGGAAGAAGTGCCGCTGGCTGATGACGTGAAAGACTGGCACCGCGTGCTGAATGACAGCGAGCGGAACCTTGTGACGCAGATTTTCCGGTTTTTCACCCAGTCCGATGTTGAGGTGAACAACTGCTACATGAAGCACTACAGCCGGGTGTTCAAACCGACTGAAGTGCTGATGATGCTCTCGGCGTTTTCCAACATCGAGACCATTCATATTGCGGCCTACAGCTATCTGCTTGATACGCTGGGTATGCCGGAAGCGGAGTATTCTGCATTCCTTAAGTATAAGGAAATGAAGGATAAATACGATTACATGCAGGCGTTCTCCGTGGACAGCAAGCATGAGATCGCCAAGACGCTGGCAGCGTTCGGGGCCTTTACTGAAGGGCTTCAGCTGTTTGCATCCTTCGCCATTCTGCTGAACTTCCCCCGCTTCAATAAGCTGAAGGGAATGGGGCAGATTGTGTCCTGGTCCGTGCGTGATGAAACACTGCACTGCCTGTCTGTTATCCGCCTGTTCCGTGAGTTTGTGCACGAAAACCCGGAAATCTGGACGGATGAGTTCCAGCAGGAACTGCGCGATATCTGCGCAACCATTGTTGAGCACGAAGAGGCCTTTATTGACCTCGCGTTTGAAATGGGTGCGGTCGAAGGGCTGAATGCGGAGCAGGTGAAAACCTACATCCACTTCATTGCTGATCGTCGTCTGATTCAGCTTGGTCTGGACCCGCTCTACAACACTACGACCAATCCGCTGCCCTGGCTGGATGACATGCTGAACGCGGTGGAACACACCAACTTCTTTGAAAACCGGTCCACGGAATACAGCCGTGCGTCTACCACGGGTTCGTGGGAAGAAGCCTTCGAGGCATCAGTTTTCGAATAAGACTATCGACGCGTCGTCAGGACGCGTTGACGGGTTCTCAAGACTTTGTCCGGTGTGCTCCTGCAAGGGAGTGCATCGGGCTGCCTGAGCCCCCCGGTGGGTCTCTGTGTTTGAGGCTGCCTCAGGCAGCCCTCAGAGGGGCTCCAGGACTTACAGACCGGGCAGGGCTGCCCCGTCTTCCAGCACGGCACGGGCTTCCGCCGTAAAGCGCCCATCTTCCTCATGTAATACCATGCCATGCACCAGACGTGCAGGGCTGCGCACGCCATAACGCGCCTGAAGCAGCAGGATACGCGCTTCTCGGCCTGCCTTGGGCCAGAAGGGGTAGGTGGTCACGCCGCCAAAGCCGCTTTCCGTCAGCTGCGTAATGGCCGCAGCCATCAGGCTGACAGGTAGAGCCAGCGTCAGGCTGCCTTTATGCCTGAGCAGGCGCGTTGCCCCCTTAACCCAAAGTTTTAGCGTATCTGGTTCTGCCCGGCGGGCCAGATCGCGTCGTTCTATGGGCGAGGCTGTACCATCCGGCTCATGCCAGGGTGGATTCGCAAAGCAGTGATCAAATAGCCCTTCCGGTAGCGTATCCGGAAAGCGGGCATTTAAAATGGTGACTCCTTCACGCGCATTCGCGTTGAGGTTCTGGCGGGCGAGGGCTGCGGTTTCCGTATTCTGTTCCACGCCGGTGCCCGTCAGGCCAGCTATGCGCTGGCTCAGGCAAAGCAGGCCAGCCCCCGCACCACAGCCGATTTCGGCCACGTGTTGTGGGGTGCGGGCCGGAACGGCGGCTGCCATAAGGACCGGTTCCAGGCCGGTTCTGTAGCCAATGCGGAACTGGGAATAGGCAATGCGGCCACCCAGTAAGGTGTCATGAGAGAGGTCTGATGGATGGGCCATAAACGGGTCTTAACAAAAAGTGTCTGGCTGTCTTGAAGCGGTTGATGCTTGACCGTTTTTCTGGTGCCCCGCATATGGTTGGGCGTCAACTCATCCCATGGCTGGGGGAATAGCGTTTGGGTGTAGCAGTTAGTCTGCCAGAATCTGGCAGAGCCACAAGCCAGGATGGATCTAGTGTTTCTGTGAGTAAGCCAGGAGAAGCGGGCTTGAAGGCCCTGGCCGATTACCTCGCGCAGGATATGCGCGCTTGTAATCAGGTTATTGTTGCGCGAATGCAAAGCCCGGTTGCGCTTATTCCGCAACTGGCGGCGCATCTCGTTGCCGCGGGGGGAAAACGCCTGCGACCGTTGCTGACGCTGGCTGCGGCCCGGCTCTGCGGGTACGATAATCAGGACGGCAAGCTGCGGCATGTCGAAATTGCCGCGTGTGTGGAGTTTATTCATACCGCCACGCTGCTGCATGACGACGTGGTGGATGAAAGCCAGCTGCGCCGCGGGCTTGCCAGCGCCAACGCCATTTTTGGCAACAAGGCCTCTGTGCTGGTGGGAGATTTCCTGTTCGCGCGGGCCTTTCAGATTCTCACAGCTGATGCCTCGCTGGACGTCATGGCGATTCTGTCTGCGGCCTCTGCCACACTGGCGGAAGGCGAGGTCATGCAGATGACCACGCAGAACGATCTCTCGACGTCGGTCGATCAGTATTTGCAGGTCATCTATGGCAAAACCGCGGCACTGTTTGCTGCTGCGTGTGAAGCCGGGGCTGTGATTGGTGAAGGCACACCGGAGCAGCGCGAGGCCCTGCGGGTCTATGGTGCTAATCTGGGTATGGCCTTCCAGCTGGTGGATGATGCGCTGGATTATGCAGCCGATCAGGCTTTGCTGGGTAAGGAAGTGGGGGATGATTTCCGTGAAGGAAAAGTCACCCTGCCGGTTCTGGCAGCTTATGATGCTGGCAGCGAGGAAGACCGGATATTCTGGCGTCGCGTGATTGAAGATTCTGAACAACAGCCTGAAGATCTGGATGCCGCTCTGGCGCGTATTGCGCAGACTGATGCCATTGGCGTTACACTCCGCAAGGCCGAAGAGTATGCAGCAAAGGCGCGTGAAGCGCTGGCGCTGTTCCCGGAATGTGAAATCTATTCCCTGCTGATTGAAACAGCCAGCTATTCGGCCAGCCGCGAACGCTAAAGCGCGGTTTGGCAGGCAAGGTCTATGAAGTGAAAAGGGTGGCCTATGTAGCCACCCTTTTTTATGGATGAGTGCGGTGCCCTTATTTCTCGCTGTCGAGGACGGCCATCTGTTTTGGGTCGTAGCGCTCTCCAGCTGCCGCCCCTCTGGGGATGGCCCGTTCAATCAGAGTGAAATCGTCGGATGTCAGCTTGAAATCAAGTGCATCAACCGCTTCAGAAAGCCTGTCACGTCTGCGGGCACCGACAAGCGGCACGATGTCATCACCCTGGGCAGCAACCCAGGCAATGGCGAGCTGGGCTACGGTTGTACCTTTGCTGTCTGCAATTTTGCGCAAGACCTCGACAAGGGCGAGGTTCCTCTCGACATTTCCTTCCTGAAAGCGGGGGGTACGGGCGCGGAAATCTCCAGGGCCCTTGGCTCCCTGCCAGTGTCCGCTGATCAAACCGCGAGCAAGCACGCCGTAAGCTGTGATACCGATGCCAAGTTCGCGGCAGGTGGGAAGGATTTCGTCCTCAATGCCGCGCGAGATGAGCGAGTACTCAATTTGAAGGTCGCTGATCGGGTGGACAGACGCGGCACGTCGGATGGTTTCCGGACCGACTTCTGAAAGGCCGACGTGCCGGACATAACCAGCCTGAACCATCTCGGCGATAGCACCGATAGTCTCTTCAACAGGGACGGCGGGGTCGAGCCGGGCTGGCCGATAGATATCGATGTGGTCAAGTCCCAGCCGTTGCAAAGTATAGGCAAGGAAGTTTTTCACGGCGGCTGGTCGTGCGTCGTAAGAGGCCCAGTTGCCATCTGGATCCCTCATTGCGCCAAACTTGACGCTGACAAGGAAGCGGTCGCGCGGGATGCCTTTGAGCGCCTCACCAATCAGCATCTCATTATGGCCCATGCCATAGAAATCACCGGTATCGAGAAGCGTGACGCCTGCGTCGAGCGCTGCATGGATGGTGGCGATACTCTCATTCCGGTCTGCCGGCCCATACATGCCGGACATGCTCATGCAGCCGAGGCCGATTTCCGAGACGTGCGGGCCGTTCATCCCCAGTTGTCGCAAGTGCATAGTCGGAAAAATCCTTCTTTTTAAAAGCGCGTCACACAGGAGTGGCTCCATCCTCCTGCGCGCAGAGTATGTAATGGGGGGTGGGCTTTGTGTTTCAAGAACCGGCTGTTGATTCTGTGCCCATTGCTATCGTCCGAATATGTAGTTTTCTGGACGGCCAACCTGACGAGGACGTCTGTTTCCAGTGCTCAGAGAGCATCCCACAGAGCAATATTGTCAAAGCCGTAGGCGGGCAGGGCTTTGATCAGGGCTGCGCTGTTCGGTGGCTGGGCCGTGAACCACGCACGGGCGGGTTCTGGCATGGGGGCTGTGTCAGGCAGGGTGCCGAGGATAGTTGCGGTGTGGCGGGCTACAGCGTCCGCCGGGTCCAGCCAAGTGATGCCGGGTGGAGCAACCGCCCGCAGCTGGTCCAGCAGGAAGGTGTAGTGCGTGCAGCCAAGCCCGACCGTATCAAGCTGTGTGGAGCAGTCCCGGGTAAACAGGCCATTGATTTCGGCCCGTATCACATCATCCGGCACGGCGGAGCCGCGGAAAACCTGTTCTGCACAGGCAGCTAATCCCGGTGCCGCATGCGCGATCAGGGTACAGTCCGGCGCGTACAGAGCCTGAAGTTTGCTCAGATACGGGCGCGTGCTGGTGGCACGGGTGGCCAGTAAGCCGATAACGTGGGTTTTTGTGGTGCGGGCTGCCCAGCGGATGGGGGGGACACAGCCGATAAACGGCATATCCGGGCAGGCAACGCGCAGCGCGTCCAGTGCCAGTGTGCTGGCGGTATTGCAGGCCACAACAACCGCCTGCGGGCGTAAACGCCGGATAGCGTCTGAAAGCAGGGAGACAATCCGGTCTGTCAGGAAGGTATCATCCTGCTCGCCGTATGGAAAAACTGCCGTATCCGCCAGATAGCTGATGGAGGTGGTGGGGCAGAGCGCCCGAATCGCCCTTACAATCCCCAGGCCACCAATTCCAGAATCAAATGCCAGAATATGTTGAGGGCCGGGGAGAGTAGGGCTGGTCATGGGGGAAGAAAACTCAGGCAGGCTTGTCTTTGTTCGCCTTGAAGGCCGCAGCTTCTTCCAGGCTGCCTACGCCGCCATGCCGTGCGGACCATGCAGCAGGATTTTCAAGAAAGCGCCGCACTTCTGCCGCAGCGTCTTCCGAGAAGTAAGGCCGTGTTGAGCAGGCTTCCAGCACATCCCACCATGTGCACAGGGCGTGCAGGGAGATGTTCATGTTTGTCAGAGACTGGTGGGCACCTGGGAAGACACCGTAATAGAAGATGACAAAAGCATGATTGATCAGCGCACCAGCGTCCCGCAGAGCATTGGCGAAGGCAACCTTGGACGCTCCATCAGTGGTGAGG
Source organism: uncultured Acetobacter sp. (assembly GCF_937875265.1). Lineage (GTDB taxonomy): Bacteria > Pseudomonadota > Alphaproteobacteria > Acetobacterales > Acetobacteraceae > Acetobacter. Next base: position 8,808 of record NZ_CALLXM010000071.1, read on the forward strand.
TCTTCCACCAGCAGGGTACGCATGCCTTCAGGCACATCGCCTTCAATCTGGGCGTTACGGCCAAAACCCTTCGGCTTTTTGCGGACATAAGCCATCGGCAGCATCATGCGGTCTGCCATCCATGCGGCGAAGGGGATCCCTGCGGTTTCCCCCCCCACAACGGCTTCAAGGCTTTCATACCCCACATGACGACCGATTTTTTCCACACCCAGTTCCATGATCTTGGCGCGGGCGCGCGGGAAAAAGATGATGCGGCGGCAGTCAATATAAACCGGGGATTTCCAGCCCGAAGTCAGCGTGTAAGGCTCTTCGGGGCGAAAATTGATGGCTTTGATTTCCAGCAGCAGACGTGCCGTGCACAGGGCCGCATCGCGGTCCCAGTCGCTGGTCTGGCCAGAATGAGGGGCGGCCAGGTTTGCGGGTGACGTCATGAAGCGCTTCCTTGAATTTGGCAGTTGGAATTTGCTTTGGCATAGCCCCGGGCGGCCTGAAAATCTATGCTTCATCTCAGTCTTGCGTGCCGGAATGAGAAAATGACCTTCTCTGTGACAAAGTTGGCGCCCGTATGGGTGGTAGAGGCCTCATTGGGGCAGGACCCCGGACCAGCTTATGTGCTGGCCTCCCGCCTTGGGTGCCTGTTCCGCCGTGTGCGGATGGAAATGCTCGCACTCGATTCGTTTCTGGAAGAACGGCGGGAGCCGGGGTTGATTCTCACATCCGGCTGGCGCTCGGGTTATGCGGCCCTTAAAGCCGGACGCCGGGCGGGGTGCCCGGTGGTGTGGTGCGTGCGGCATGAAGGCCGGTCCGCTCCCATGCTGCGCTCGTTGCCGTTTGATCTTGTTGTCGCACCATCCCCTGCAGCTCCTACCGCTCGGTTCTGCCCAATACTGGGGCCAATGACGATCATCTCCCCCGCTTCTCTGGCCCGTGCGGGTAAGGCATGGCGGGAGCGGCTGGAGCATTTGCCGCATCCGCGCGTGACGGTGCTTGTGGGGGCAAACGCGTATCGCACGCAGGAAGAGGCTCTGTTGCTGGGGAAAAAGCTGGCGGATCTGGTCAACCGGCAAGGTGGGTCAGTGTTGCTCGTCGTGCGGGATGACAGCAGGCCCGAGCTTACAGACGCCTTCATAATAGGAATTTCAGATACAGTTCTGCTAGTCTGGCGGCAGGGTGAGCCGGATGAGGATCCGTTTCTGGGCTTTATGGCCTGTTCTGACTGTGTGGTAGTGGCTGGTGGTGACAGCGCGATGCTGGCTGAAGCCTGTGTTTCAGATATGCCCGTGTATCTAATGGAGCGTGAGCAGGATTTGCGCGGGATACGCGGTAGAGTGGCGCGCCGACTGGTGGAGGACGGGCATTTAAGGTTTTTAAAGGACACTCTTTCACCGTGGCCACGATTGGCGCTGGATGAGGCCGGCCGTGTGGCTGCTATTCTGAGAAGCCGCTGGGCACTCTAGCGGCGCATATCCGGCATAAGCTTGATGTGTAAAAACTTGTGATCTGAAGAACGTTAATAAAGACGCATTCTCGCTTGCATATAAAGAGGAATTAGCGTTTAATCTTCGTAGTTGAGAGTGATTATTAATAAGGATAGTGATGTGGCTGTTGAACTAAGTCGGATCGCACGTCAATGCGAGCGAGCTGTCGTCACAGCGTATCAGGAACTGCGTGAAGTTGGCACAGAGGATGTGACTGCTTTTCATGCTTGCACAACTCTGTATCGCATTCATCATCCTGAATCGTCCCTGAACGAAGCCCGACGTCTGGTCTCTGAATGGATTGATCATCACGTAGTGCGTGAGTCTAAGTCTCCGACAAAAGGCTGCGATTGCGACTGACCTGATTAGTCAGGAGCACGAATTATTATGTGCGTATGAGAAGCCAGATCGGGATCCCCGGTCTGGCTTTTTTTATTATGTGGAAAATGGTGTTGTTGAGCCTCTGGCCGCTATAGAGAGCGGCGTCGGTTTGTCACGAATAGTCCAAGTCTCCTTTTCCGTGACATAGCCATGACCGTAAAGTCAGTCTTGCGCCTGAAAGCGTTTGCTTTTCAGGCGCAATTTTAGTTGGTGGTCTTTTAAAAGCTGACGCTCAGAAAAATCTTAGCGTTTGTCGAGGTTCACAAAGTCTCTTTCCGGTGAGCCAATGTAGAGCTGGCGGGGGCGACAGATACGCTGGCCCGGTTCCTCAATCATTTCCTTCCACTGGCTGACCCAGCCGGTGGTGCGAGCCACGGCAAACAGCACTGTGAACATGCTGGTGGGAATGCCCATGGCTTTCAGGATGATGCCTGAATAGAAATCGACGTTCGGATAGAGTTTCCGCTGTACGAAATAATCATCACTGATGGCGATTTTCTCAAGCTCAATGGCCAGATCCAGCAGCGGATCATCCTTGATGCCCAGTTCACCCAGCACTTCGTGGCAGGTTTTCTGCATGATCTTCGCGCGCGGATCGAAGTTCTTATAAACCCGGTGGCCAAAGCCCATCAGCTTCACACCACTGGATTTGTCTTTCACCTTGGCGATGAAGTCAGGGATGTTTTCTTTGCTGCCAATGGAGGCCAGCATTTTTAGAACAGCCTCGTTTGCACCACCATGAGCGGGTCCCCACAGGGCGGCGATACCAGCAGAAATACAGGCAAACGGGTTGGCCCCCGTGGAGCCTGCCATCCGCACGGTGGAGGTGGAGGCATTCTGTTCATGGTCTGCATGCAGGATCAGAATCCGGTTCATGGCGCGGGCCAGAACGGGGTTGATCTTGTAGGGTTCGGAAACCCGCGCAAACATCATGGAAAGGAGATTTTCTGCGTAGTTCAGGTCATTACGCGGATAGATGAAGGCTTCACCCTGAGTGTATTTGTAGGCCCATGCTGCGATGGTCGGGATTTTGGCAATCAGGCGCATAGCCGCGAGGTCACGGTTTGCTTTGATCGCAATGTCACTGGCGTCCGGATAGAATGCGGACAGCGCTCCAACCGTGCCGCACAGAATAGCCATTGGGTGAGCATCACGCCGGAACCCATTGAAGAAGTTTCGGATCTGCTCGTGCAGCAGCGTGTGGTTTGTCAGGGTGTTTGAGAACTTCTGAAAGTCAGCTGCGTTTGGCAGTTCACCATTCAGAAGGAGGTGGATCACCTCTTCATAGGAAGCATTTTCTGCAAGCTGGGCAATGGGATAGCCACGGTGCAGAAGAACGCCTTTTTCCCCGTCAATAAAGGTAATTTTGCTGGAACAGGACGCCGTCTCGCCATAGCCGGGATCATAGGTAAACACACCCATGTCAGCGGGAAGCTTGCGAATATCGACAACATCCGCGCCGAGCGTGCCTGAAAGGACCGGCAGATCCGCTGTCCGCCCACCGAGCGATATGGTTGCGTTAGACCGCTGACCTTCATTCTGCAAAGCGCTCATGATGTTTCCTTCTGCATTATAGGACCGCAGACTTGTTGCGGCCTGCTGTCTGATTCTTGTCTCCGATCCAGAAAGAAACAGGAAGCTGGTGGGCGATAAACCGCGCGTTATCAAAAAGGGTTATGCTGAGAAAACCGGGCTTTCCTTGGGTTAGGGTCGCGCGAATGTGTCCAAAGTCAGGCTTTTCTCATCGCATTCAGCCCATCCTGGCGCGTCATCTGTGTTTTCAGACCCCCACATATGGAAGAGAGCCAGAGAGGCCGGTGCGAATCCCGGATCGAGCACAACGGCCTGATCATCCAGATAACGAGCCAGTGCGGAGATGCCGGGATTATGTCCGACCAGCAGCACGGTGCGGGCTTCAGCCGGGGCTTGCCGGATACGCTCTAGCAGGGCGGCAGGCGGGGCTTCATAAATATCCGGGCAGAACTGGGTGGGAAGTGCTGGTGGTGACTGGAAAGGCCCCAGAGCCGCGAGTGTTTCCCGTGTACGGCGTGCCGGGCTACATAAAATAAAGTCGGGGGACAGCGCGTGCTCTCTGAGCCATGCGCCACAGCGGCTGGCAGCAAGATGTCCTTCAGTTGTCAGTGCGCGGGCCAGATCAGCCTGTTCACTGAAATCATCCCCCGGAGGCCTGACGGCTTCAGCATGCCGCAGCAGCAGAAGGCGGCGTGTCACTTTGCCGCCGAATCGGAAGACTGCTGCGCAATAGCCTCATGATGGCGAATGACTTCATGAATAATAAAGTTGAGAAATTTTTCAGCGAAGTCCGGGTCCAGATGGGCTTCTTCTGCCAGAGTGCGCAGGCGGGTTATCTGGCGTGATTCTCTGGCCGGGTCTGCTGGCGGCATACCATAATGGGCTTTAAGCGCGCCAACGGCTTTGGTGCAGCGGAAGCGTTCTGCCAGCATGGAAATAAGGGCAGAGTCGATATTGTCGATGCTGCAACGGAGGTCCAGCAGGGCATCAGCGGGAGAAGGCTGGTCGGTCACGATTTGCACGGTTCTTTGTTTCTGTTTCTATTTCGTAATATACAAGGGTGGTTTGAGCAAGACTATTACAAGCTTACTCCGATATCTTCCATAAAATTAGCAGGCACATCCAGCCAGGCAAGATGGCCGCCTTTTCCTGCGCCGGTATCTGTAAAAATAGCCTGCCCCCCGGCGCGACCGGGAATGGTCAGCGGGCAGCCGTTTGTGGAGCGCTGGTCATGCCCGCAATAGACGGTATAGCCAGTGGGAATGTGGTTGACCCAGTTCAGGCACCGTTCGGGAAAGCCGTCTTTCTGCATTCTGTTGGTTGTCTCACCAAAAAGGGCACGGGAAAGCAGAAAAGTCACGCGCCCTAGCGCTGGTGGAGGCGGCTCCATCAGCATGCGGACATCAAAGGCTCCGTGTACAAACAGCATCCGGCCCAGCGCCAGCCAGGCAGGAGCGTCCTGCAGCATATCCAGCGCAAATTCCAGCACATCAGCGTTTTCCGGTTGGTGCAGTTGCGCCAGTGTGGCTTCCAACGGAGGGTCTGGTCTTAGTTTCTTGCCCAGCAGGGCACGCCCCAGCTTGCGGTCATGGTTGCCAATCAGAAACATGCCGCGGCCTTTGGCCATTACATCGTGCATCAGCCTGAGCACGCCCGCGCTGTCCGGGCCGTAATCTACAAGGTCACCCAGCTGGATGATGAACCGGTCCGTGGCAATGGCATGGCGGAAAGCCTGCAGATCTCCATGCACGTCTCCCACAATGCGGAGTCCTTTCCGCAGTGCCGCTTTCACGTTTTCGTCAAGGAAGAGGCCTGTGTACATCTGCTGTTATCCACCTTTCTCCTTTCCATGTAGGCGCCACAGGCAGAAGCAGGGAAGGGAGAAGCAGTAATTTTTTGTGAGAGGGTGTTTTGTGCACAACCATGTGACGCGCCACGCCTGAGGTTTTCTGCCTACGCTACGCGCATCATCCGGCCCCGCAGGAGTGCCGGTGGGAAGGGGCGGAGCAATGGGATATAGCGTGATAGAGCAAGGTGTTATACCGCGTCTGTGTGCTTCATGCCTATTTGGTCCGCTTCGCGTCGGAACAGGAATAATAAAAGAACAGGAAGGCCTCTCATGAAAGAGCGCATTCGTAACGTCGCCCTGCGCAGTAAAGTTTGCTCTGCAGAAGCTGCTGCTGAACTCATCCGACCCGGTGCGGTTGTGGGGGCCAGCGGTTTTACCGGAGCGGGTTATCCTAAAGCTGTGCCGGAAGCTCTGGCCGGACTGATGGAGCAGGCACACGCACGGGGTGAAGAGTACCGTATTAATCTGATTACAGGCGCTTCAACCGGCCCGCAGCTGGATGGTGTTCTGGCAAAAGTAAATGGTGTGGCGTTCCGCTCTCCCTTCAACACGGATGCGGCCATGCGCAACCGTATTAATGAGGGCGAGACAGAGTATTTCGATACGCATCTTGGCCAGGTTGCAGGGCGTGCAGAGCAGGGCAATTACGGTAAGTTCGATATTGCCCTGGTTGAAGCTACAGCCATTACCGAAGAGGGTGGGATTATTCCTACATCTTCGGTCGGGAACTCTCAGACCTTTCTGGATATTGCCGATAAGGTTATTCTTGAAGTCAATGAGTGGCAGAACCCGGGTCTGGAAGGCATTCACGATATCTGGGATGGCAATGTGAGCGGGATGCCGCCGCGTGACATCATTCCCCTGCTGACGGCAGACGGTCGGATGGGCGGACCAGCCCTGCGGGTAAACCCGGACAAGATTGTTGGTATTGTCAAATCCAACGACAGGGACCGTAACGCACCATTTGCTGCTCCGGATGAAAATGCACGCGCTATTGCCGGGCATCTGCTTGATTTCTTCAGCCATGAAGTCAAACAGAATCGCCTGCCGCCATCTCTGCTGCCTTTGCAGTCCGGGGTGGGGAATGTTGCAAATGCCGTGCTGGAAGGGCTGAACGAAGGCCCGTTTGAAAATCTGGTTGGGTATAGTGAAGTCATTCAGGACGGCATGCTGGCCATGCTGGACTCTGGTCGGATGCGGGTTGCGTCTGCAACATCGTTCTCTCTCAGCCCGGACGCGGCAGAAGAGATCAACAACCGCATGGATTTCTTCCGCACCAAGATCATTCTGCGCCAGCAGGATGTGAGCAACAGCCCCGGCGTGATCCGTCGGCTGGGCTGTATTGCCATGAACGGCATGATTGAAGCCGACATCTATGGCAACGTGAACTCCACGCGTGTGATGGGTTCCAAAATGATGAACGGGATTGGCGGGTCCGGCGATTTTGCCCGGAGCTCCTACCTGTCCATCTTCCTGTCTCCCTCCACGGCCAAGGGCGGCAAGATTTCCGCTATTGTGCCTATGGCTGCGCATGTGGACCACATCATGCAGGACACCCAGATTTTTGTAACGGAGCAGGGGCTGGCAGATCTGCGCGGGCTTTCACCCGTTCAGCGGGCGCAGCAGATTATCACGCACTGTGCACACCCGGATTACAAGCCAATGTTGCAGGATTATTTTGCCCGGGCACTTAAGGACTCGTTCGGCAAACATACGCCGCACCTGTTGCAGGAAGCCCTGTCCTGGCATCAGCGATTTGTGGAAACGGGAAGCATGCTGCCGGCCTGAACGGGCCGGAGGGCTGCTGCCTGAATTAGCTGTCCCGGGCGAGAGCCTGGGTCAGCTGAGCAGGCTGCGGCGTGACAACAATATCAACCGGTCGGTCGGCCAGAAACTCTTCAGCAGAGAAGGTCGGCGTGACCGGATTTTCTGTAATGATGGCTTCTGCATCGCGGTGCACCAGTGTGAACAGATCTGGCGCAGCGGTGGGAGAAAGATACGCCGCATAAGGGTGGTTGCCCGCCATGCGGTGTGCAGCATACGCATCCCGCGTGGAATGGACGGGGATGGCCACCATCATGGATGGGTCTGCTTGCAGGGCTACTTCCGTAGTTTCCCGGCTGGAAGGCACCAGCACCACCCGGTCCCGCATTCTGGCTTTGCGCACCAGCATGACAACATCTGTCGGATTGGTATTGTTCAGATCCAGCATCAGAAGTGTATGTGCACGCCGTGATGAGGCCAAAACCTCACTCAATTGGTTTGAGCCGGGCACAACAATCACCCGGCCATCTTCCTGAGAGGCCAGTTCCAGCCTTAACATGCCGGGGCTGTTCTGGTGTGGCAGGCCTGTGGAAGCCGCCGTCATGCTCAGACCCGTGCCAGGGGTGCAGATAATCAGACCGTGATGAATACGGGCAAGAAGCCCATAGGCTTTGGAGTGATGCAAAACCACGCCGCCACAGGCCAGCATGCATACACCAACAGCCAGAACACCCTTGCCAAGGCAACGCTTGAGGGGATTCCCGGTAGATTTGTGGGGTTTGTCTGATGTCGTATCAGGATGCGGCATCTGTCTTTAATCCCTAGTCCTGTTGACCCGTCATGGTGGCGGCGCGAGCAAGATCAACTGACAGAACACGGCTTACGCCGCGTTCCTGCATGGTTACGCCAAAAAGGTGGTCCATATGTGCCATTGTCAGCTGATGGTGAGTAACAACCAGAAAACGGGTTCCTGCTTCTGTGACCATGTCCCCTAACAGGGAACTGAAACGTCCGACGTTGGCATCGTCCAGCGGTGCATCAACTTCATCAAGCACACAAACGGGTGCTGGATTACAGCGAAATACCGCAAAAATCAATGAAAGAGCGGTTAAAGCCTGTTCACCTCCCGAGAGAAGGGAGAGGGTGGCCAGCTTTTTACCGGGGGGCTGCGCATAGATTTCCAGCCCGGCTTCCAGCGGATCATCACTGCCAACAAGGCCCAGATGTGCCCGTCCACCGCCAAACATGCGGGAAAACAGGGACTGGAAATGCTGATCCACCTGCGTGAAAACCGCCATCAGGCGTTCACGCCCTTCCTTGTTCAGAGAACCAATGGACCCACGCAGGCGGGCAATGGCAGCTTCCAGGTCAGCAATTTCTGCGGCCAGCGTATTGGCCTGACCGGAGGCTTCTTCGGCTTCAATTTCTGCACGCAGGTTGACTGGACCCATCTCATCCCGTTCTCGCGTCAGGCGGGAGATCTTGCGGCGCAGGGAGCTTTCCGCCGCTTCTGTCAGGTCTCCGGCAGGCGCGCGCGGCGGAGCCGGGGTTTCAACCAGAAGCTGGTCCAGAATGGCCTGTGCCTGCTCACTGCGGGCTTCAGCTTTCAGCAGGTTTTCACGCGCGGCGGTAAGCAAAGCTTCGGTTTTCCGGCGTTGCTCATTGGCGTCAGCCAGCGCGGCTTCGGCCTCAGCGCGGGCTTTATCGGCTTCGGCATACGTTGTTTCTGCCTCGGTAAGCGCCTGAAGCGTGTTTTTCTTCAGCCGCTCTGCCTCAGCCGGGAGTTCCGAGAGGCTCTGGTGTTCCGTGCGGGCAGCGTCCAGACGGGCCTGTGCATCACTCAGCTCTGTCCGGGCTACTTCGGCGCGGGTTGTCCAGTCCTGTATGACAGCGATCAGAGAAGCCTGTTTGCCAGCCAGTGTCGATTTTTCAGCCTGAAGAGCCGCCCGAAGTTCGCGCACCTGCTCCAGTTCTGTGGTCAGAGCGGTCCGCTGCTCACGCAAAGCAGACAGATCGTGTTCAGCAGTTTCCGGCAGGGCGGCAGAGGCCTCTTCCAGTGCTGCCTCAGCGTGGGTCTTGCGGTTTCCTGCTTCGGTCTGCTCGGTCTGAAGTGTTTCTAGACGAGGGGACAGGGCTGCCAGACGGGAGCGGAGTTCGAGCGAAAGTTCTTGAAGTTTCTGGTGTTGCTGTGCCGCGGTCTGTGCGGTGGCTTCTGCGCTGACTGCCGCTTGCTCTGCCACCCGGTAGGCCGTGTCAGCTTCCGTCTGCCGGGTCTGGGCAGTTTGCAGAACCTCTTCAATCTGCTGGTCAGCCTGCCCGGCAGACAGACGGTTTTCCAGATCCGTCACTGCATTTTCTTCTGCAATGACATCCTGCCGCAGTCGCTCACGTTCCGGCAGAAGCGTTTCCAGACGGGCACTGGCTGCGGCCTGCTGGTTTTCTGCGCGGGTTAGCGCATCCTGCGTGGTGCGGAGGTGCTGTTCCGCCATTTTTAGAGCGGTGCGAGCCTGCTGCTCGGCCTGTTGGGCTGCACTATCTTTCTGGCGCGCCTGATCCAGAGCGGCTTTCAGGGCTTCAGTCTGCGGGAGGGCTTCGCGTGCTGCCGTGGCGGCTGTCAGGGCAGCATCAGCATCTTTTCTGGCCCCGGCTGCGCGTTCCTGCTGTGGGCGCAAGCCATCCAACCGTGCGCGGGAGGCCGCGTGGCGTCGTTCAAGGTCTGCTTCCTGCGCACGGGCCTGTTGCAGGGCCTGTTCCAGTCTGGCGCGTTGGGTCCGCTGGTCCGTGGCCTGCTGTTCCATCTCTCGCAGGGCGCTGGCTGCCGTAGTTACGGCCTGTTCGGCGTCTGGCGCGTCATCCTGAAGCGTTGCAATCCGCTGTTCTGTTTCTTTTAGAATCCGGCGCTGGCCAAGGCGGCGGGTTGCGGCATCAGGTTCACCGGCGCGGGTGTAAAATCCATCCCAGCGCCACAGGTCACCCTTGCGGGAGACAAGACTTTGTCCGGGCCTCAGTGCGGCCTGAAAGGGCCGACCATCAACATCGTCTGGCAGCAGGCCGATGCAGGTTAGAACGCGGTCCAGAACGTCAGGCGCCTTGATGTGCGCCTTGAGCGGCACAGCGCCACCGGGCAACGCCGGTAAGTCAGAAGATGCAGGTAGAAGGTGCCAGCCGCGTGCGGCACTTTCAGCCACCGGCGCATCCAGCCCTTCCGAGAGAGCTGCGGCCAGAGCAGCCTCATACCCTTCCGGAATATCCATGCGGGCAGACACAGGTTCATCCGTTCCCGCACTATCGGTGCCGAGAGCCTGCGCCAGGCCTTCAGCCTGAGCCTGAAGGCGGGTAAGTTCCGTGCGGAGGGTGTTCTGGCGGGTAAGGGCCTCGTGGTGTCTGGCCTTGAGGTCTGTCAAAGCCGCATCGGCCTGACCGAGTGCGTCCGTTACCGTGTGCAGATGGTCTTCCTGCGTGGCCCGGGCTGCTTGTGCGGCCTGAAGCGTTGCATCCGGAATGGCACCGGTTTGTGCCTGTTCCAGCCCTTTTGTCAGGGTTTCTTCTTCCTGACGCGCACGATGCAGGGCTGTCTGAGCCGCAGTGCAGGCGGCCTCAACAGCTTTGCGATGGCTTTCATTTTCCTGAAAGGTGCGGCTGGCCTGTGTCAGTGTCGCAGATGTTTCGCGCCTTGTGGCGTCGGCATCTTCCAGCGTGCGGGTTGCCGCCTGATGGGCTGAGGTCGCCTCTGTCGCTTTTTCTTTCAGGGCCTGAAGAGCGGCCTCCGCCAGCAAAGCGCCCTGTGTGTCGGTATGGCGTTTTTCAAGCTGCGCCAGATCAGACCGCAGGGTGTTGAGTTTGGCGCGGGTTCGCTCCAGCGCCTTACGTGCTTCGGCCTGCGTCTGGCGGGCGTTTTCTGCATCGTTCCGGGCGATGGAGAGTGCCACGCTGGATTCGGAGCGGGCGCGGTCAGCATCTTCAAAAGCAGTACGGGCGGCGGCCTGCGCGGTGCGGGCCTCCTGCACAGCTTTGACAGCGGCCTCCATGCTTTCATCTGACGGCAGGCGCTCCTGCAAGGCGCTGAGTTCGGCCTGAAGGGTGGAAACGGCGTCTGATGTACGGGCCAGCAAGGCCGTGGCTGCGTTGAGTTCTTCCGTTGCGCGTTCCTTGCGGGCGCGGGCGGTAGCCAGTGTTTCGGTTTGCTGGGCAAGGGTGCGTTCGCACCCGGCCAGCGCTTCACTCAGTTCCGTCTGCCGGGCCTCGGCCTCTGCTGTGCGCGTGGGGAGTGAGGCTTCAGCTGCCTCGTTCTCCGCTTTTTCAGCGTTCAGGCGCTCCAGCGTGCTGGTGGCGTCCTGTGTGCGGGTCTGGGCGGCTGTATAATCTGCTTCATGCTGATGGAGGCGGTCTGTGGCACTTTTAGCCTGTGCCGCGGCGCGTTCTTCTTCCCGTGTGACACCTTCAGCCGTGACGCGGCAACGTTCCAGCACTGTTCGGGCTTCATCCGCGCGGGAGCGGATGGCGGGAAGTTTCTGGTTGGCTTCAAATTCAGCAACAACCGCGCTTTCTGCGGCCTCTTCATGCTCAGTCAGAGCGTGGCGGGCGCGGACGGCGGTTTCAATGGCGCGTTCAACGGCCTGCCGTGCACGGGCATGCAAGACGGCCAGAAGTTCCGTTTCGGCTTCACGCAGGGCTGTGGAGAGTTCCCGGTAGCGTCCGGCCTCACGTGACTGTTCGGCCAGCCCACCCAGCCGGGTTTCCAGCTGCTGGCGGAGGTCTTCTGCGCGGGTCAGGTTACTTTCAGTGGCGCGTAACTTGAGTTCTGCTTCGTGTCTGCGGGCGTGCAGGCCGGTAATGCCTGCCGCTTCTTCCAGAATGGAGCGGCGTTCCTCAGGCCTTGCCCCCACCAGCATGGCCACACGGCCCTGACTGACCATAGCGGATGAGCGGGCACCGGATGCCAGATCAGCAAATAATGTTTGCACATCCCGCGCGCGGGTGGGTTTACCGTTAATGCGGTATTCACTGCCGGAGCCGCGTTCTGCCCGGCGGGTAATCTGGAGTTCGTCCTGGTCCGCAAAGGCTGCGGGACCACGGCCCTGCGTGCCTTCCAGAGTGACCGTAACTTCTGCCAGCGTGCGCGCCGGGCGGCCTGCTGTGCCTGCAAAAATCAGATCATCCATTTCTCCGCCACGCAGGGAGCGGGCGGAGGATTCCCCCATCACCCAGCGCAGGGCTTCCACCACGTTGGATTTGCCACAGCCGTTAGGCCCCACAATGCCAGTCAGGCCTGGGAGGATTTCCACGGTGACGGGTTCAGCAAAGCTTTTGAACCCGACAATCCGCAAACGGACAAAACGAACGGTCATGCAGAAATAGACTTACTGCAAGATAGAAAAAAGAGAGCGTGTCAGCTGGCGTCTGCCACGTTTTTGGCAAAGGCTTCGTAAGTCATGTCGTTCGACAGCTGAATTTTATTATTGAATCGGAATGTCGGCGTAGAATCGAAGTGATACTTATTCTGCGCTTCCGTCTGCTGAGACAGAATAAACTGCATCAGCTGCTGGTCTGCCACAGTCTTATCAAACACATCACCTGGCATACCGGCGAAAGCAGCCATTTTTTTCAGCGCTTCCAGCGGGCTGCTATCCCGCACGTAGGCCCAGCGGTCCAGGCTGGCGAGCAGGGATGCCGTGAACGGCTCATAGCGTTCCGGCGGCAGGGTGCGTGCAACCATGGCGGCAACGGTCGCCAGCTGATCGGTTGGGAAGTCATGGAAAACGTAGCGGATTTTCCCGGTATCAATCAGGTTCTTTTTCACCTGCGGGAAGGTGTTCTCAGAAAAATGGGCGCAATGAATGCAGGTAAGGGAGAACCATTCTTCCACAACGATTTTCGCGTTCGGGTCACCGAGTTCACGCGTGACCATTCGGGGGTCTGTTCCCGCTGCCGGGGCAGCGAAGGCCAGACCATGCGTTGCCGTTGCGGCCAGAGCCGTGCCTGCGGTGACAAGGAGTGAGCGGCGTGAAAAGGACATCGGAAATCCTGGCTTCATTACTGGTTGGACAGATCAGATATTTAGGGATGACGGCAGAACGGTCTGTCCGTCAACCCGTGCGCTGGTTCTCATCGCCGCTCTCACCGTCGCTGGGCGTAGGTTCTGCGGCGTTGGGCAGTTTGCGGACCCGCACCCGGCGAATATGCCGGGCATCAGCATCAAGCACCCGGAAAACATAGCCGTTTTCGTGCGTTAGTACTTCTCCGCGTGCAGGCACATGGCCCGCCATGCGGAATACCAGTCCGCCGATGGTCTCAATTTCAGCCTCTTTTTCAGAAGCAGTGAGAATCGCGCCAATCTGCTGCTCAAATTCCTTAACCGGGCAGCGGGCATCCACATCATACGTGCCATCAGGCCGTTCCGTGATCATGGTCACGGCGGGTTCATCGTGCTCGTCGGAAATATCGCCCACGATGGTTTCAATCAGATCTTCAATGGTAACCAGACCGTCCACGCCACCGTATTCATCAATGACCAGCGCCAGATGTGTCTGCCGCTGGCGCATTTGCAGCATCAGGTCCATCACCGGGATCTGCGGGGCAATCATCAAAGGCTGGCGCAACAGGGGTTCAATATCGAACGCCTCGCTGGTGCCAACATAGGCAATCAGATCCTTCACATGGATCATGCCCACAATGTCATCCAGCTGGTTGCGATAGACCGGCATGCGGGAGTGGTTTTCCCGGCGCATCATGGCCAGCGCATCATCCAGACTGATGGACACCGGCATGGCGATAATATCCGGGCGCGGGATCATCACATCATCTGCCGAGATGTTCCGCAGACGCAGGATGTTGGCAATTAGCACGCGCTCCTGCCGGTCCAGCTCCGGTTTTTCACCTTCCGGTGTTTCCGATTCGTTGGCTGCCTGCTGCACAAGGGCGGCAATGGAGCTGCGCAGGCCAGGGGCCTGCTTCTTGCGGCTGAAAAAGGAGAACAGGCCGCGGTTGAGCGTGTCCTGACCCTCAGACCGTGTGGACTCGTGCTCGCTCATGCCCGTGGCTTCCATGGGTTGGGAATATGCAGCCGGGAGAGCAGTCGTGCCTCCAGCATTTCCATTTCGCGGGCTTCTCCCGCCTGATGATGGTCATAGCCAGCCAGATGCAGGCTGCCATGAACAATCAGATGTGCCAGATGGTGGCTGACCGGCTTACCGGCCTGACGGGCTTCACGCAGCACAGTTTCCAGCGCGAGAATAATATCTCCGCCGGGAATGCCGGGGGGCGGGTCAAATGTCAGGACATTGGTCGGGCGGTGCTTGCCGCGATGCTGCCCGTTAAGGACGCGCACCACACGGTCCGTGGAAAGCACAACACTGCCGGGTTGCCTGCCATAGCCTTCACACGCAGCGAGGGCGCGCCATACCACTTGCTCCGGGTTGGACACATGGCAGCGCCAGCGTCGGTCCTCTGTCAGAATTTCAGGCGTTTCTTCAAACGCGGATGATGGGAAAAGACCTGACGCAGCAAGACTTTCCGGGCCAGCCACGTTCGGGGACTGAACGTGGCTTGTGCTACTTGGCGGTTCCATTGTTCTCCTGACGGCGGTTGTTGCGGGGCGATCCCCTGAGAGCCGTCGTCTTTGCATCATACGCTTCCACAATGCGCGCGACCAGCCTGTGACGTACAACATCTGCCGCAGCAAATTGTGTAATGCTGATACCGCTTACATTCTGGAGTGTTTCCAGTGCGTCTTTCAGACCCGATGTGGTGCCCGGAGGCAGATCGATCTGGGTGACGTCCCCGGTAATAACCATCCGTGAACCCGGGCCGAGACGGGTAAGAAACATCTTCATCTGCGCGATGGTGGTGTTCTGGGCTTCATCCAGAATGACAAAGGCGTGGGAGAGTGTGCGTCCACGCATAAAGGCGAGGGGAGCAACCTCAATATCGCCAGCCGCCATCCGCCGCACAACCTGATCGCCCGGCAGCATATCATGCAGTGCATCATAAAGCGGGCGGAGATAGGGGTCGATTTTGTCCTTCATGTCGCCCGGCAGAAAGCCCAGACGTTCACCAGCTTCCACTGCGGGGCGAGACAGAATGATCCGGTCCACAGAGCCCGCTTGCAACATGGCCACAGCCTGCGCAACAGCCAGATAGGTTTTGCCGGTGCCTGCCGGGCCAATGCCAAACACCATCTCTTTTTTAGCCAGCGCCTGCATATAGGCTGCCTGTCCGGGGGAGCGGGGTTCAATGACGCCATGGCGCATTTTTAGGGCCGGCAGGTTTTCTGAGGTCTCGAAGCGTGGTGTGGGGAGAGTGGTCTCGTTGTCAGAGCCTGAACGCTGCATATCGGTGTGCCTTGTGCTTTCGCGCAGTTGGGTCATGCGGACGGTAGCCTCAAGTGTGCTGACATCCACAACGCCCCCGGCGGCCAGTTTCTGATAAAGTGTGCTCAGTGTTATGCGGGCTATGGTGACATGAGCCGGTGTGCCCTTGATGGAAATCCGGTTCCCGCGATGGGC